>JAFGJK010000131.1 GCA_016929135.1 Spirochaetota bacterium
GTGGATCGTCATTACCGCCGGCTGGGCCTTCGGGGTGTTCATCGGGGTGAATGTTGCCATGGCCTTCGGCAGTCCCGGCGCGCATATCAATCCGGCGGTGACTCTGGCCCTCGCGGTGGCGGGAAAGTTCCCCTGGCAGAGCGTGCCGTGGTTCATGGCGGCGCAGTGCGTCGGCGGCTTCCTGGGCGCCATGGTGGTCTGGCTCGCCTACTACCCGCACTGGATTCACACCGTGGAGAAGGACGCCAAGCTCGCGGTTTTCTGCACCGGCCCTGCGGTCAGGAGCTATCCGTGGAATTTCATCACCGAGGTGGTGGGGACCATGGTGCTGGTGATCGGGATAGCGGCACTGGGCTGGAGGACCCCCGTCGCGGGGCTCGGTCCCTTCCTGGTGGGGGCGCTGGTCTGGGGGATCGGTCTCTCCCTGGGAGGGCCCACCGGTTACGCCATCAACCCGGCCCGCGACCTGGGCCCGCGGCTGGCACACCAGATCCTGCCCGTGGCGGGCAAGGGGGGGTCGGACTGGTCCTACGGCTGGGTACCGGTGGCGGCGCCGCTTGCCGGGGCTGTTGTCTCGGGGCTGTTGATGATCGCCGCGGGGATGTAGCGAGCACGCCTCAGCGGTACATGGCGTCGATGACGTCCCGGTAGACCTCCAGGATTACCCGCTTCTTGGCCTTCTGCGTGGGGGTGAGCTGGCCGTTCTCCTCGGTGAAGCGGTTTGGCAGTATCGTGTAACGCCTGATCACCTCGAATTCCTCGAGATTGCAGTTGGCGGCCCTCACGTCGGCATCGATGAGCTCCCGAAGCTCCGGCCGGGCGATGAAATCCTCCCCCACGGCGGTGCAGATCGGTGCGCCGCCGGCGGTGGACAGGACAATGGAGTCCGCGTCATAGGGGATCCCCCGTCGGTCGAAGAGGTCCCTGAAGTAGCTGAAGTTCGGGACCACCAGGGCGCTGATGAAATTGCGCTCATCGCCGATAAAGAAGATCTGCTCGATCACGGCGCTGGTGGAGAAGAGGTTTTCCAGCTTCGCCGGCGCGATGTTCTTTCCCACGGCGGTACAGATGATCGCCTTCTTCCTATCGATAATCCTGTAGTATCCGTCCTCGTCCCGGAAGACCATGTCGCCGGTCTTGAACCAGCCATCGTCGGTGAAGGCCTCCCTCGTGTCATCCGGCTTGTTCAGGTACCCCCTGAAAAGGCCGGCTCCGGATATCTCCAGCTCGCCGTCCGGCGCCACCCTGGTGAGACTCCCGTTCGCCTCCTTTCCCATGTAGCCGGGCTTGCAGGCGGTCAGTGGGTTCAGGATGCAGGCGTTGAAGCTTTCGGTGGAGCCGTATCCCTCCACCACCGCGAGGCCGATGGTGTAGAAGAAGCGCAGGAGGTCAGGGGCGATGCCGGCGCTGGCGGAGAAGGAATGCCGGAACCGTTTCCCGAAGAGCGACCGGATCCTGCCGAAGATCCTGTCGGCGATCCTGTACCTGAAGCGCAGTCCCAGGGGGAGGAGCGGCGTCACGTCGAGGTCAGGGCTCATGTTGATGCATCCCCGCTCGTCGGTCCGGTATGCCAGGACGCGCTCCCCGATCTTCAGCGCCCAGTCGAATATGCGCTTCATCCGCGGGTTTTCCGCCATCCTCTGCATGAACGTGACGTATATCTTCTCGTACAGGCGGGGCACGCAGTTGATCCACGTGGGATTATATTTCTGCATGTCCTCCAGGAGCGTCCCCGGCTTGTCGGCGTAGGCGATCGTCGCTCCCTGGCATAGGGCCAGCCACTGACAGGATGCCCGGTCGAATATGTGCGACAGGGGGAGGAAGCAGAGGGTCCTGTCGCGCTCGGTGATGTCCATGCCGTGCCGTGAAAAGTACTCGTTGGTCCCCTCGAGCCTGGTGGAGACACCCCAGTGCGTGAGGATCACCCCCTTCCCCTCGCCGGTGGTGCCCGAGGTGTAGAGAATCGTAAAGACGTCCTCCGGAGTGACGCTCCTCTTCCTGGATTCATAGATCTGCGGATGATCCCGTTTCCAGAGCCGACCTGACTCCATGAGCTCACTGAGTCCCATGGTCATTCCGCCGGATCCCTGGTATCTCAGATCCATGACAATGATCTTCTCCAGGGTGGGCATTCTCTCTATGCCGCCCTGAAGTAGCTCCAGGATAACGGAATTTCCGGCGAAGATAAACCGGCTCTTGGAATCGTTCACTATATAGGAGACCTCCCGGAGCGACAGGGTCGGATAGACGGTGACGCTCACGGCGGCGCAGCTGGCAATGGCCACGTCCGTCTGGGTCCAGTAGGGGGAGCTGGGGGCCATGATGGCCACCGGCTGCTGTCGCTCCAGTCCGAGACTCAGGAGCCCGCAGGCGATCGCCTCCACCCGCTCCCTCATCTCTTTATAGGTGAACCTTCCGCCGTTGTCGCCGTGGTACAGATCGGCATTAAAGAGCTGGGCCTCCCTCTCGGGAAAACGCCGGCAGGTATCATCGAAGTACTGGCAGGCGGTGCGAATCTGCGTTTCTTCCATCGTCGGTTCTCCTGACGTAATCTGCCTCATGCGCACAGGGCGGGATCGCTGCAGGCAATCACGCTATACCTGGAGCGCAGCGCCTCGGGACGAAACCTGCGGCATGCCGGTCCAGAAGCCCTGCAGCGTGCAACGCCTTTGCGGCGTGACCGCGCCCCCGCAATGCCGATTCCGTATGGTCCGGAAATCCCCGCGGGATTTCTCCTGAGCCATGCCCCGGATTCAAAGGGGCGCCGGGAACGGGGATACGCGAGAGGGTATGCCCCGTTCCCGGTATGAGAGTAGTGAGCGGCTAACTCAGGAGTGAATTGAGAGAGCGGGTGGCTTCGCAGGAGGATAAAATCGAGTGGTATCATGTTTCGTGCCATCGTTATTCTCTATATGATGATAAGATACAGAACCACGGCGCGGATGGTATGGGGAAAGCCATTTTATCCTCATGGTTGAATTGACAATTATCCCATAGGGGTTTCCCCCATGCCTGTGGGCGTCCAGGAACCATGGAGGGTTGTGCACCTGAAGGTCTCTCGATAGATTATGAAAAAAATCTGAAAAAAGTATTGACAATATACCGGCCGCAACTATGGTGTGGGCGTCTTAAAGGGCAAAAGGCAGTGAACAGTAACTACGACATCCACACCAGCTACTTTTTTTACTTTTATTTTTACTTTAAAAGCTGCCCGTAGCTTTTGTGGATTCGTTATGCGACAAAGCCGCGGGCACGACAGAGCCGGCGGCTTTTTTAATTGGGACTACGCCCCGTTCAAAGCCGCCGGCCTCCAGGCGGCTTTGAACATTTATACACCTGGAGGTTTTGTATGGTTCTCCTTCTTTCCGATGTAGACAAGGCCGAGACTATAAGGGCTCGCGAGGTCTTCGAGCAGAGCGGCTACCGCACCAGGCTCCTGCAGACCAGTCGCGGGCCGGTATACACGGTGCTGGATATAAGCGAGAGCGAGGTGTCCAGAATCAACGGCGACGGATGCTGCACGTCGATGCTCAAGCCGGATGTCCCCTATATCCTCTCAAGCAGGAAGATAAAGGACACGAAGACGGTGGTTTCAGTGAAGGGGGTGGAGATAGGGGGTGATTCGCTCTGCGTCATCGCCGGACCCTGCTCCATAGAATCGGAGGAGCAGATGCTTGCCGCCGCGCGGGCAATTAAGGAGGCCGGCGGACTGGTCCTCAGGGGGGGCGCCTTCAAGCCCCGGACCTCCCCCTACGCCTTCCAGGGGATGGGGGTGCAGGGACTGGAGCTTCTCCGCCGCGCCGGGGACGCCTACGGCATGCCCATCGTCACCGAGGTGATGGATGCCGAGGATATCCCGGTGGTGGCCGAGTATTCCGACATACTGCAGGTGGGGGCGCGCAACTGCCAGAATTTCTCCCTGCTGAAAAAGGTGGGGCGGGTGGACAGGCCTGTTCTGCTGAAGCGCGGGATGATGACCACAATCCAGGAGTTCCTGATGTCGGCCGAGTACATACTCGCCGAGGGTAACATGCGGGTGATACTCTGCGAGAGGGGGATCAGGACCTTCGAGACAGAGACCAGGAACACGCTGGATATTTCTGCAGTACCGTTGCTCAGGGACAAGACGCATCTGCCTGTTATCGTCGATCCCTCCCACGCGGCCGGTTCGTGGAAGCTCATCGAGCCGCTCTCGATGGCAGCGATCGCCGCCGGGGCCGACGGGCTCATGATCGAGGTTCACCCCACGCCCGAGACCGCCCTGTGCGACGGCAACCAGTCGCTGCGCCCCGACAAGTTCGCCAGGCTGATGGGCAGGTTGCGCCCGGTGGCGCAGCTGATGGAGCGGGCGCTTCAGTAGCACGCGCCGTGTCGGGTGGGACGGCCGGCCCTGCCAATGGCGCGGTCGACGGGGTCTTCGGCTCAACGCTGCGACGAAGGCCGCATTGAAGAACGCGTATGCGGAGATGGCGTTCCTATCCAATAATGCCCTTCTGCATCGCGGCCGGTGAATCCTTTTCCTCTCTCTCTGCGGGGGCAATCCGCCTCGTTTTGAACTCCTGGAGTCCTGAAGGGATCATCTCCCGCAACGTCTGGGGACGACCTCCTCCCAAACCTCATCTCATTGAAAGGTCGAATTTCGTGCCGGCACCGGGCCGATCATCACACGTCAGCTATCGGTACCGGCGAAGGAAGAGATGCACGCTCGACGGGCACTCGGAGGGGCATTCTCTGATTCATGACAGGTGGCAAGAACGGTGATGCTGCACCGGGTGCAGGGGCAAAATCTGATTGATAAAAATTTTGAAATGATCCATTATATTCAGTACGATTTAGAGAGGAAGGTGCCGAGATGAAACGCACAACGCTCTTGATTTCATTATGTCTGATACTGGGGTTTGCCTGTTCATCGCGGCAGGCGGAGCAGGATAAGGACGGGCAGACAACTATGGTTAAAAAGGCGGCACCGAGAGCGCGCATCGCGGTGCTGGACCTGCGGGGGGATGGTATCCCGAAGGCGCAGACCATGATGATATCCGAGCTCATCAGGACCGAGATCATCAACACCAACAAGTACACCGTAATAGAGCGGAGCCAGGTCGACATGATCTTCAAGGAGCACGGTTTCGGCAAGCTCGGCATTACCGACGATTCCAGCGCCGTACGCGTCGGAAAGCTGCTGGCCTCGCAGAAGATTCTGATCGGAACCGTGATGAAGCTGGGGGATTCCTTCATCATCACCTCCCGAATCGTCGACGTTGAAAAAGGGGTGGCTGAATTCGGTGCGAAGGTCTCAGCCGAGGAGGAGAACCTCCTGGAGGGGGTCGCCAGCCTGGTGTCCCAGCTCACCGGCGTCGATTCCGGGGATATGGCCGTTTCTTCCTCGCCGAGGATCACAGTGAAGGCAAACAAGAGGAGCTACAAGGTGGACGAGGACATCGTCGTCATATTTAAAAATTTCCCCGGAACGCGCCACGATTACGTCTCCATCGCGAGGGAGAACGCCTCAGCAAGGGATCACACCGTGTACCAGTATACTACCGGCAGCAGGGACGGCTCCATCACCTTTTACCGGGGCATCCGATATCCCGGCGACTACGAGGTGCGGGCGCACACTGAGTATTCATCGGGAAGCTACAATTACACGGCCAAGTACAAGATTACAATCGTGGAATAGCCAGGAACGGGAATCCCCCGTCACATCCGGGCGCCGACAGGCGCCTTTTTTGCGCCTGCCTGAAGTGATGTGTTCAGGGTGGTACCCGGCCGGGCGTACCTTATTACGCGAGGCCCTTCGCTGGCCCATGGCGACGAAGATGAATGGTCTCACAGGAACGTAGTAAAATGGTTGACAGGATTTATCTTAAAGTTAAAGTTAACTTTAAGAATGAGACGACAGCGGGAGACATTCACCATATCCGAGCTGGCCCTCCAGCTTGACATCAGCCCCTCGACGATACGCTTCTACGAGGAGAAGGGGCTCCTCTCGCCGGACCGCACCGGCGGAAATCATCGCGTCTACACCACAAAGGACCGGGGGCGCCTGAAGCTGATACTCAGGGGGAAGCACTTCGGTGCCACCCTGGACGAAATCGCGGAGATGGTGGGCATGGCGGACTCAGATATCACCGAGATCGAGCAGATCGACAAGAGCCTTTTTTATATCGAAAAGAAGTTCCAGGAGATAGATCAGAAGAAGAAGGAGATAGACCTCTTCGAGCGCGACCTGGGGGCCCTGAAAAAAAAGCTCCAGGGGAGGAAGCGTGATCTGAAGAGGAGCCGGTAGAACGACGGCATGGCATATTTTACTGTGCATCAGGATGCAATGGAGGTGTGCGATGTTTGATTTCTTGATGACCGATGATCAGAAGAAGCTCCGTGACGAGGCGCGCGAGTTTACCCGCTGGGTGCCGAAGGAGATGATCCTCGCCATGGACCGGGAGGAGATTCAATTTCCCCACGAATATCTGCAGGAGGCGGGTCGCCGGAATCTGCTGGGCATTCGTCTTCCGAAGGAGTATGGCGGACGCGGTCTGGGGTGGGTCGACGACATCATCGTGGCGGAGGAGGTGGGGGTCGCCAGCTATTCCCTGGCCTGCCTCTGGGGCGTCGGCGCCGACATCGTCTGCGAGGCAATACTGGAATTCGGCAGCGAGGAGCTGAAGCAGGCGGTGGTGGTGCCGCTCCTGAAGGGCGAGACCTTCGCAGCCGAATGCCTCACCGAGCCCAGGGGGGGGTCCGATTTCTTCGGCGCGGCGACAAAGGCCAGGAAAGACGGCAGCGACTGGATCATCACCGGCCAGAAGAGGTTTATCGTAGGGGCCGAGGGGGCCGACTGGTTCCTGGTCTACGCGGTCACCGACCCGTCTGCACCGCCGCACAAGCGAATCACCGCCTTTATGGTCCCCAGAATCGAGGGGGTGGAGACCCATTATATCTACGGCCTCATGGGGGTCCGCGGCGGCGGCGCCGGGAGGCTCGTGATGAACGAGGTTCGAGTGCCGGAGCGGTACGCCCTGAACGGAGTGAACGGCGGGTTCGATGTTTTCGTCAGGATGATGATACCGGAACGCCTGGGCACGGCATCCATGACCATTGGCTCGGTGCGGCCGGCGCTGGAGATAGCCACGCGGTACACCTCCAGGCGGAAGGCATTCGGCATGCCCATAATGAACTTTCAGGGCGTGGGCTTCAAGGTGGCGGACTGCGTGATGCAGCTCGACGCGGCAAGGTCCCTCTGCTATACAACGGCCAGGGCCGTCGATTCAGGCACCGTGCATGACAACAGGGTACGGAGGATGGTATCGGAATCTAAGAAGTTCGTCACCGAGGTGGCATGGGACGTCGCGAACAAGTGCATGCAGGTGGTGGGCGGAATCGGTTATACCAACGTGTATCCCCTGGAGCGTATCGTGCGCGACATACGCCTCTCCATGATCTGGGTCGGCACCAACGAGATCATGCAGCTCATCATACAGAACGAGTGGTACAAGGAATACGGCAAGGTCCTCTCGAAGGAGCAGGTCCGCGACGTCGAGCTGGACGCGGAGAACGCCGACAAATCGGAAGAAAAGGTGTACGAGTAGGCCGCGGGGTCCCGTCTTCCGCATCGTTGCGGAGGACGGGACACTAAGCCGTCAGCCCTGTGCCGCCATGGCAAGAATGCCGTGCAGGACTGAAGATACCGCCAGCAGTATCCCGCAGGTCCTGTGGACCTTGAAGGGTATCTTCAGTATCCTCAGGCCCCCCAGCAGCTGAAGCGCCACAAGGACAAGGTTCAGAATCCCCAGCAGCAGTATGATGCTTACACCGAACAGTTTCATGTGTTGCTCCTGAAATCGAGGATTGAGCCGTACCGGCTACTGCACCTGCACCGTCGCCGTAGCGACACCCTGGCTTCCGTGGATGTTGCAGTCCCCCTGGGCCTCAAGGTCGAGCCTCTCCGACGCCTTCAATGTCACGGAGCGCGAGAATTTCTCACTCTCCGGCCGGTTGAATGCGGAGAACTCCCATCGCTTGTTCTCGACACCGTTCACCTTGAGATAGACCCAGTCGGTGTAATGCAGAAAATTGTTACCGCTGTGCGTCACCTCGATGGTGACCGTCACGTCGGACCCCCTGGCCGCCTTTTCCGGTGCGATTATTCGTACCGATGTCTTGTCCGCCTTGAGCGGCATGGCGATGACGGCCGCCGCGATGATGACAAGAAGCGATTTCCATTTTATCGACATGATGCCCCTCCGAAGTCAGTATCACCGATGATTAGCACGGTCTTCAGGAAAAGTCAATGCAAAAAATGTCTTTAGCGGATCTGAAAAAAGGCATAAAAGAATTGATAAATATGCATCGTTCCCCATTACTATAACCGTTGAACCTTGAAAGGATCGCAGCCGGCGTACAGATGAAAGACATATCAACCCAGGAAAAAATCGGAATTCTCCAGTGCGTTGATTTTTTTGCTCGCCTGAACCGTGAGGAGCTGGAGATCGCCGCGATGAGCAGCGAGGTGGCGAGGATACCCCGGGGGACAGTGCTCTTCAGAGAGAGCGAGCAGAGCATGGAGCTCTATATCGTGAGGGACGGCGAGGTGCTCATAACGAAGCACAAGGACTGCGAGGAGGACATCGACCTGGCCCAGTACCTGCCGGTGGAATGCTTCGGGGAGCTCGATCTCTTCGGCGCAAGGGCGCGGGATGCCACCGCCGTGACGGTGAAGGATTCCTCCATACTAATCTTCCCGAAGCGAGGAATCGATTTTCCGGACCTTCTGCAGGCCTATCCGCGCGTATCGGCGGTGCTCCTCAGGAATCTGCTCTCCACCGTGTCAGACAGGGTGCGCAACATCCACCGCCACATTGGCGAGCGGTCGATGTGGGTCGAGGGACTGCGCCGGGTTCTCAATGTCGACAGGCTCACCGGCCTCTACAACAAGAACTACCTCATGGAACAGCTCCAGGGCCTGCTCCGCCCCGACGGCGAGGGGGCCTGCATCCTCATGATCAAGCCGGACAATTTTAAGACGCTCAACGACCGGTACGGCCACGCGGCGGGGGACAAGGTGCTCGTCCTCATCGCGATCTTCATCCAGTCGGTTCTCAGGGAGGGGGACATCGCCCTCAGGTACTGGGGTGATGAATTTATGATCATCCTCAACAGGGCCGGGAGGGATACTGCGGTGGCCGCGGCGCGTGAGATCGCCCGGGCCATCCGCGACGTCGACCTGAGCAGGATAGCCACCGGGAAAAAGATGACCCTCTCGGTGAGCATGGGAGGGGGCTTTTATCCGTCGGATTCATCGGACCGGTTCGGCGCCGTTACCGTCGCTCACGATCGTATGATGAGGGCCAGAGAGAGGGGGGGGAACGTCCTCATCATGAAATGACGCACCGCCGCCAGAATGCGGCGGTGCCGCCAGGAGCGTCATGAACGCGCGGCGACGTCACTGACCGCAAGCATCTCACGCACCCTGCGTGATACGCTCTCGGCGATCGCCCGGCATCGGTCGATGCGGCCGTTCCCCCCGTAGCTACTGGCTCCCTCCCTGGTGGTGAAGTCACATCCGGTGATCTCCCGGCACTGGGTGCTGCCGTATTCGCCGGTGAACCACTGGGACAGGCGATGGCCGGCATTGATGGCCCTGTTGAATCTGTTGATGTCGTCCCTCATGGCGTCGCCGTCGATCATCATCAGTGCTATCATCCTGAGGACCCTGAGGCGGCTGCTCTCGATCTCGCCGAGAGCGGAGCCGATGGCCATCACGCCGGCGGTGAAGGCGCCGCAGGTCATCCCCCTGAAAAGGGTTCCTGCCATGAACACTGAGGCTCCATCGAGCATCTCGCGGTCCACAGGGATCGCCCCTTGCAGTTTTTCCAGGACCGATAACGCACAGTGGAAGTCCCGTCGACGGAAATGGGAGTAGAGGAGGGCGATGGACCTTCTTGACTCAGCCGTCAGGGCATCGCCGCAGTCGTGCCGCGTCGTCGCCGAATACATCTCCGGCGCGTGGCGCATGGCCCTGATGCAGGACGACATCCCTCCGTTCTCACCCCGGATTTCACTGCAGCGGAAGCTCATGTTGCGGTTTCGGAACATGCGGAGATACTGGTGCCCCTTGTACACAACGAAGGGGATGCCGTCATGAAGCCTCTGGAATCCGTAGCGCAGGCCCAGGGAGATGAGGGGGGATGTGACCCCGCCGCATTCGTATCCGGTGTTGCCGATCCCCCCCGGCATGCCGGCGACGAGCCTGACAATCCCCTGGCGCTCCCGCCCGGAGATCTCCATGATGGTCTGAATGACCGCCGGGGCGCAGTGTCCCATCCGCAAGACATGACTCATGCAGCGCTCCCCCGGGTCCATCTCTTCCGGCCTGCCACCGGAGCCGCTACAGCCGGTACATGCCAGCATCCCCATACCGGCCCCGGTACGCATCAGTATCCTGGATGCCTCGACGATGGCCCTCCGTCTGGTGATCAATGCTGTCATGGCATGAACCCCTCCCTATTAGTGAATATATTATTCAATATTAGATCATGCGTAATGCCTCAGTTCAGAAAGGCCATAATCCCTCCATAGTGATAGGACAGAAGCCGCTCGTAAGATTCTTCGATCTCCCCTTCGGTTCGGCATTCCCGCAGTATCTCCACAAAGGCCTGCAGGAGGTTGTCGTAGATGATCCGCAGCAGCCGGTACTTCCCCTCGTCGAGGGGCTTCATCTCATTCTCCTTCATGGTATCGACGTATTCCCGGACGTTCCGGATCATGAACCCGATCAGGTTCTCCCGGAAGGGCTCGTACCGTGTGCCATCGGCCTTGTCTAGGAGGATGATGATGCGCTCCCTGTGATCCATGAGGAGCCGCTGCATCTCCCTGTCGCGCAGGATCATCGGTCCGTACTGCATTATGCCGGAGAGGCTCCTACCGTCGGTGGTCTTGTACTTGGAGCGCAATAACGACAGGAAGGTGTCGATGAAATGTTTCGGCATCAGGGTGTAGAAGAGCTCCTCCTTGTTGGAGTAGTAGGTGTAGACGTTCCCCACCGAGATGCCCGCCTCCTGCGCGATGCTGGCGATGGTGGTGCCCTGCAGCCCCTTCATGCTGAAGAGTCTCAGTGCCGCACCGTCGATACTCTCCTTGATGGTCTCTTTCAGCGTCTGCGCCATTCGGTCCCCTTAATAATGAATATCATATTCACTATTAGGCAATATGTCAATAGAAAAATTTACACGAAGGCATTTTTTAGGGAATGCTTCCACACCTCCCCCCCCCACCGGAAGCCACGGGCCGGATAGTGGTGATAACCGGCGCGACGATGAGACAGCGCTACTATCCCTCGGGGAGCCCCTCCCCCCAGGAATTGTAGTGCAGCATCTCCCGGTGAAATTCGTCTTTGGGAACCTTCTCCTCGTCCGGATGTCCCACGGGAAACAGGGCGAAGGGAACGATCTTTTCCGGGATACCCAGTATCCGCCGGATCCCCCGCACCCTATCCTCCCGGGGGAAGACCCCCAGCCACACCGATCCGAGGCGCTCCGCCGTGACAGCCAGGAGCATGTTCTCGGCGGCTGCCGCGCAGTCCTGTACCCAGAAGCCCTCATGCCGTTCCCGGGAGAGATCGCCGCACAGGAGTATCGCCGCCGGTGCCTCCTTCAGCATGCGCGAATGGGGATGGACCGCGGTGATGGCCTCAAGCGTTTTCCTGTCGTCGATGACGATGAAGGCCCAGGGCTGTTCATCCCCCGCCGATGGCGCGTTCATCCCCGCCTTGATGATGCGAAGGAGCTGCTCCATCGGCACCTCCTCTGCGGTGTACTTGCGGATGCTGCGTCTGCGGTAGATGACTTCCATGAGAGGACCCCCTGTGAGTGGTGATAAATGAACCTGTTCACCACCTCTGTATCCCCTTCCACGGTGGTGCGCAATACTTTTACGGTATCTCTCGGGAAGAACTTGACAATTAAGTATTTTAATATTATATTAAATACGATGATTCATGATGCCCCATAAGCGGAGGATATACGATGAAAAGGAACATGGGAACTGCAGACAGGATACTGCGAACGTTGCTGGCCGTCGTGGTGGGGGTGTTCTATTTTACCGGACAGATTACCGGTATCGCGGCGATCATACTGGGCCTGCTGGCGGTGGTTTTCATTGTTACCGCCGCCATCGGCTTCTGCCCCCTCTACCTCCCCCTGCACCTGAGGACCTGCAGGGACGGCAGATGCTGATGCCGGTGGAACGGACAATTCGAGCAGAGCGGTCTTTTTAAGGCCCTTCATAACGCACCTATGAACTGGAGGGGGGATGATGCTCCCCCCTCTCATTTTTAGTGTCCCTGGGTCCATCACTTCCACCCGGATCAATCGAGGCGCCGTATCCTGCCATCGGTCACTGTGTCGACAGTCCCCCGTTTTCTTATCGTATCCACCAGGAGGTCCCGGATGAGGATACCGGTTCTCTCCGCCGGTTTACCCGTGAAGATTCCGTAACCGTCACCGCCGGAGTACAGGAAATCGGTCATGGCCACCGTATAGGTTCGTGACGCCA
>JAFGJK010000132.1 GCA_016929135.1 Spirochaetota bacterium
CCGCGGCCGGGATCGTGAGGATCCAGGCCCAGACGATCTGGCCGGCGATGCCCCACCGCACCGCGGTGAGGCGCCTGAGCGAGCCGATCCCCATGATGGAGGCGGTGATGGTGTGGGTGGTGCTCACCGGCACCCCCATGGATGAGGCGATGAAGAGCATCGATGCGGCGCCGAACTCGGCGCAGAAGCCGTCCACCGGACGGAGCTTGGCCACCTTCTGCCCCATGGTCTTCACGATGCGCCAGCCGCCGAACATGGTCCCCATGGCGATGGCGCCGTGACAGGAGAGGACCACCCAGAGGGGGATGTAGAAGGAGTTGCCCAGCAGCCCGGCGGAAAAGAGGAGGCCCGCGATGATCCCCATGGTCTTCTGCGCGTCGTTCCCCCCGTGCCCCAGGCTGTAGAGGGCCGCGGAGACCAGCTGCCCCTTCCGGAAGAAGCTGTCCACCTGGTTCGGGGCGAACCTCCTGAAGGTCCAGAAGACGACGATGCCGATGAGCATGCCGAATACCAGGCCCAGGGCCGGCGAGATGAAGATGAAGGCCACGGTCTTGAGGATGCCGCTCCACATCAGGGCGCTGTGCCCCGTCTTGGCCAGGGCGGCGCCGATGAGCCCCCCCATGAGAGCGTGGGAGGAGCTGGTGGGGAGCCCGAAGTACCAGGTGATCAGGTCCCAGACGCAGGCGCCCATGAGGGTCGCAAAAATCACCATGGAGTCGATGATGTTGATGTCAACGATCCCCCTGCCGATGGTGCCGGCCACGTGGAGGCCGAAGAAGAGGAAGGCGACGAAGTTGAAGAAGGCGGCCCAGATCACCGCATAGCGGGGAGAGAGGACCCTGGTGGAGACCACGGTGGCGATGGAATTGGCCGAGTCGTGGAACCCGTTGATGAAATCGAAGGCCAGGGCCATGACGATCAGCACGACGATGAAAGGGCTCATGGCTACCCCTGCTTCACGAGGATGGTGCTGATGACGTTCGCCACGTCCTCGCAGATGTCAAGGCATGTCTCGGCGCTCTCGTAGATCTCCTTCCACTTGAGGACCGATACCGGGTTCTTGGTCTTTTCGAAGAGTTTGCTGACGGCGGCGTCCCGGAGCTGGTCGCCGACGTTCTCCAGACGGTTGATCTCGATGCAGCAGTTCACGATCTTATGGTTGTTCCTCTTGTGGTCCCTCAGGAGGCCGATGGCCTCGGCCAGGTTCTGCACCGATTTTTCGATGATGCCGGAGAACTCGATGAGCTCCGGGTTCGCCTTGCTGCACTTGTACACCTTCATGCGCTTTGCCGTGGTGTAGAGGATGTCGACGATGTTGTCCATCTCGTGCGCCAGCGTGTGGATGTCCTCCCTGTCGAAGGGGGTTATGAAGGTCCTGTTGAGCTTGTCGATGATGTCGTGGGTTATCTCGTCCGCCTCGTGCTCCAGGTCCCGCAGTATCTGCAGTATGTCAGCGTCCAGTGAGCCGTCGGCCACGAATTCCCTGAAGCATCTCGTCGTGGCGATGAGCTTTTCGGCCTGCTTGTCGAAGAGCTCGAAGAATTTGATCTCTTTCGGGATGAAGGAAAATGAAAAGGGCATCAGCGGTATCCTCCATTGGGGATGGTTATAAAGAACGGGTACGGTTGAGAATTTACACAAAATTGATGAAATCTTTACATTCCGGTGAACCGACCAGGTGATGCTCAAAGTTTGTACCATACTCACCGGTCACTGTAAAATTACAATCATTTTCGGCTATTTTCACGGGGATTTGCCGTCGTCCTGCAGCTTCGCCGGGAGCAGGACGAAGGGGATGCCGATATTGTAGAGACGTTTCTGGCTCGCAAAGGCCGTGTAGTTATGCAGCAGCCTGGTGAGGAAGCTCTCCTGGGGAAAGACCAGCTGGCCGCCGAAGAAGACGCTCCGGGGATATCTCCGCTGGATCTCCGGGGCGATGGTCGCCACCTCCTCCACCACGTCGATGGCCAGGGAAGACCGGTGCTCGCCGTGGAATCCCAGTGACCGCACGTAGCGCACGTACAGCTCCAGGCCCTCGTTGATCCTGCCGAGCATCCCCTCCACCTCCTCGTGGCTCTTCAGGGTCGAGGCGTCCACCACGCCCACCTGGAGGAAGACGTAGTTCCTGAAGCTGTCGCCGAACATGCCGAAGACCTTGAGCAGGGAATGGATGCCCAGGCCGGTGAAGCCGTTTACCAGAAGCACCGCGGTCTTGTCCCCGGCATCGAACCGCCTCCCCCGCCGCGGCCTTCTCCCCTTCGCCTCAGTTGCCTCCATCACCGCCAGGGCGTCGTCCCTGAGGGAATCGAGGCGTTTCAGCATCATGCCGGTCCTGTCGTAGTGGCGGCGGATGTAGACCACCAGGACGATGAGGGAACCGGTGACCAGGACGGTGATCCACCCCCCCTCGCCGAACTTCAGCATCACCACCGACAGGAGGATGAATGAGGTGAGCGCCAGGCCGGTGCCGTTTATGAGGAGCTTCCGGAGCCAGCCCCGCTCAGTGCCCCTGGCCATGATCCAGTGCCGCACCATCCCCAGCTGCGACAGCACGAAGGTGATGAACACGTTGATGCTGTAGAGCACCACCAGGAAGCGCACCGATCCCTTCGAGAGGACCATCAGCGCCAGGGCGGCCGCGCTCATGATGAGGATGCCGTTTTTCGTCACCAGGCGGTCGTTGAGCATGGAAAACCTGTTGGGCATCCAGCGATCGATGGCCATGTTCGCCAGAACCCTCGGCCCGTCGAGAAAACCGGTCTGGGCCGCGACGAAGAGGAGCACCGCCTCGGAGATGAGGGTCACCAGGACGAAGGCCCTCGCGAGCCCCCTGTCCCATCCGCCGGTCATCGCGTTGACCAGCACCGCGTTGAGGGTGCGCCCGGGGGTGTGGGAGACGCCGAAGAGCAGATAGGAGAGCATGAGGCCCACCACCATCACCGACAGCGATGTCGCCATGTAACGCATGGTGTGCTTTGCGGTTTCCACCTTCGGATCGCGCAGAATGGGGATGCCGTTGGAGACCGCCTCGATGCCCGTGAAGGTCCCCGCCCCCATGCTGTATGAGCGCAGGATCAGGAGCATCACCCCGAGCCACCCGAGCTGCGCGTGGGAGTTCCCCATCTCCCGGGATGTTTCGGAGGCGACGGCGCCGAAATCGGCGAGATGGGTGGCGAAGGAGTATCCGATCACGATGAGGTGCATCGCCAGGAAGAGGAGAAAAATCGGCACCAGGGGGACCACCGATTCCTTCACGCCCCGCAGGTTGAGCAGGGTCAGTATCAGTACGCCGCCCACCGCCACCCAGAGTTTGAAGGGGAGCCACGCCACCGGCAGAAAGCTGAAGACCGCGTCGGCGCCGCTTGCGATCGATATCGTGATGGTGAGGACGTAGTCGATGAGCAGGGCGCAGCCGGAGACCATCCCCACCGCGGGGGAGAGGAGCCTCGTGGCAACCAGGTATCCCCCGCCGCCGCCGGGAAAGAGCTCGATGATCTGTGAATAGCTCATGCTGATCACGGCGATGGTGACCACCGTGCAGAGGACCACGAAAATGCCCAGGTGCTGGTGATTTCCCAGGGCGAGGAATGCCTCCTCGGGGCCGTAGCAGGACGAGGAGAGGCCGTCTGAGCCGAGCCCCACCCAGGCGAAGAAGGCGATCAGGGAGAGCCTGTGGAAAATAGAGGGGTCCTCCGGGTCGAGCGGCTTCCCCAGCACCAGGTCGCGGGCTTTTCGTAACAGTGACCTCATAACACTGCGGCCGCCATATACACGCCGGTATTCCCCCTCCGGGAAAAAGTCGCTGCATCATACGGCATGAACACGCCGGTGTCAACAAGAATCGGGGCAGCGCTCGGTTCCGCGGGGGGACCCGGCGCACTGCAACGGATGGGCTGCACTGCGGTATTATGCCCCCGCCGGGGCGAGTAGGACGAATCCTAGTCCCGCACCACCCGGAAGCTGGCCATGTAGGAGTTCGAGCGCATCGCCACGATGTCGCGCACCACTATGTCCACCTTGTAGCGGCCGTCGCGTATCGTCTCGAAGAGGTCCACGTGGTAGTTCGCGGTGACCACCGGGTTCTGGATGCCCGCGGCGTGGAGCTTCAGGTTCAGGATGTTCTGCTTGTCCAGGGCCACCTCCCCGTTCTCCCTGACGAGCTTCAGGTCGGACTGGAACACGATGTCGCCGGCGTTGTCCATCTTGAGCCCGCGCACCTTCAGGTTGATCCACACGGTCTGGCCGGGCCGGTACTCCCTGGTCTGATGTGGCGGGCCGTCCTTGGAGAGCGACACGCTGAAGAGGCTGATGTCGATGGCGCCGGACCGGGGGAAGGGGTCCTGTGCGAAGAGTGAGACTGCGGCAATCAGTATCAGGAGCAGGAAGGTTTTTTTCATAGAGCCCTCGCTTTTATTGAATGTCTTGTATAATATACAGATTCCGGGAGGGATAGCAAAGCAAATAATTTTCACTCCCTGTGCCATTGTGCCCTTGACGGACACAGGAATGGTCTCGATGGTCCCGGGGACGCCGAGGGTGGCGAGGTATGCAGGGGCCCGATTCCGGTCCCCCCGGCGGGAATTGCCCTTCATGATATAAAAAATTGCTGGACAGGCGGCGGCCGATGCCGCAGTGTTCTACACGTATTCCTTCGATGATTTGGCTTCCGCTGATGGGCTTAATATGATATCAAATGAATGAGAAACGATGAGGCTCAGGCCGATACATATATTGGCACCCCCGGCGGTGCTGCCGTTTGTCTATTTCCTGTTCTTCCCGCCGGACTGGTACGAGGTCATGGATCCGATGGCGCACTGGATCTATTACCACATCTTCATACCCCTCTCCATCGTCCTTCTCGTCGTCATGGTGAACTGTCTGGTGATTAAGGGGAAATCGAAGTGGGCGAGTGCAGTGATGGGGGGAGCGGCTCTGTCGGCTGCATATACAGCGGTGGTGGCGGCGTGTACCGTCGTGGCGGTCGAACAGCATGGCGAGCTGCTGTGCTTGTATATCGGTATAACGGCTCCGGCGGCATTCCTCTCCGCGTTGACGGTCAATTCATGCAGGAAAGGGTAGGCTCGCGTGCCGATGATACAAGTGGTCAGTGGGCGGCATGGGGCGGCGCACCGCGGCAACTGCACTGCCGGGGCATCCATCTCCGGCATCGCCGGTGAACACGCCGCATCGTATCCTTCCATCGTATGGGAAAGAGCTTTGTCGCTTCACTGCCGGTATGAATTATGAATAGAGAAGCGCTTATCGAGTTCATCGAAGGGGCATTCGACGGCGTCAGCCAGCCGGGCGATATAACGCTGCATGTCGCCGAGGCCCATGATTCCTATGACTATGATCACGATGCGGAGCATAGGGGAGTGGATTATTTCGGCCCCTGGCAGAGGGTGCCTGCCGTGCACATTAAGAAATGCCGGACCGCCCTTTCCTACGTTGACAAGGTCGGCATGCGCTATTATCTTCCCGCCTTTATGGTCTGGTACCTGAAAAACTTCGGAGATTCCGGTGAGGTCTGTTCTGACCAGACGCTGTACGCTCTTGACGATCACCCTGACGATACGGCGCTGCGGGAATACCACAAGGATCGGTTCTCCCTGTTTCTTCCGGAACAGATGCGTGCCTGCGCACTGTTCGTGAAATTCTGCGCGGAGGATGCCACGGGCTTTGCGGACAGCGATTTCGCCGTGAGGATATACGAACGGTACTGGTGGCGATATGAGAAGGCGTAATACGGCATCAGTGGAGCGCCGGCTCCGGCGGCACGACCCCGGCAGGGCACGGCGAGGGTCGCTCTGCCGCTATCACGGCCGCCGGGCTTCCGTCGCGCAATCCCCTTTCGAGGCTCCATGATACGGGACGCCGCATTGCATGACGTCATGCCCATGGCCCGCCTGATCGTCAGGGCGTGGAAATCCGCGTATGAGGGGATTGTGGATCCCGGATACGTTGCCTCGCTGACCGAGGAGCGGTTCGCCGCGATATTCTCCAAGAATATCGCCGGGAGCCTGGAGATCATCTACGTGTACGACGAGGGGACCGTTGTTACCGGATTCATCTCCGCGCGGCGGGACGAGGCCGGCTGCCAGGTGATCGGATTCTATGTGGACCCGGACCGCCAGGGGAGGGGGATCGGAAGGGAATTGTTCGAGCGCATGTCGTCCCATTGCAGTTCCATGAAGGGCGCATCCATGTATCTGTGGACCCTGCAGGGGGCGCGGAACAACATGTTTTACGAATCCCTGGGCGGCGTCGTCCAGGATCGCGGGGGGGTCGAGATCGGAGGCAGGAGCTATCCGGGGGTGAAATATTCCTTTTCCCCGGGGGGACAGGGCCGCCATGAAGGTGCGTGACATGAGCGATACCGGTGCCTGTGGCTCCTGCGGGGTGCACCTCGCGGCTCGTGCCGCGCCGCTTCTGCGATGGTATCCAGTGCGTCGCGGTGGTGTTCCAACGGGGGCTGGCGATGGCAGAGAAGCCGGAGCGGGCACTATTTCCTGTGCATCGGGAATCGCATGACAAAAAAAACCGGATACCGTGGATCATGGGGTGGAATAGAACATTGAATGATCATGAAGCATAGATTTGTAATCCCGGCAATCATCCTCTGTTTCCAGGTGTGTGCCCCGGCCCTTCCCTCCCCGCCGTCCCACGCACCCATTGAGGTGCTGTCCGGAATCATCTACAAGAGGGTCGATGGAAGGAGCCTCCGCCTGGACCTCTACCGGCCGGTTCACCGCAGGGGGCCGCTGCCGGTGACGGTGTTTCTCCACGGCGGGGGATGGATGATCGGCGACAAGACCGACGTAACCAGGGAGTACCGGGGCGCGCTGCTCAGGGGGCTCCTGGACCGCGGCTATGCGGTGGCGTCGGTCCAGTACCGGCTCTGCGATGCCGGGAACGTGCACTTCCCGGCCCCGCTGGAGGACTGCGGGGACGCGGTCAGGTGGCTGCGGAGGCACGCGGTCGAGTACGGCCTCGATCCGGACAACATCGGGCTCTGGGGGTCCTCGGCCGGCGCGCATCTGGCATTGATGACGGCCTATGCGCAGGAAGGCGAGTTCCCCGGTTCGGCCGAACTGAGAGGCATTTCACCGAAGGTGAACTACGTGGTCAACAACTTCGGGCCCACGGACCTGGAGAGGCTCTTCAGGCCCGAAACGGGGGATCTTCTCCTGTGGGCGCTCAGGCTGTGGAACAGGGAGGCCCACGACCTCAGACGGCTGCGCCTCTCGTCGATCACCGGTCTGGATCTGCGGCGTCGCAGGGATGAGGTGATCGGACTGTGTCGCCGCTATTCGCCGGTGAACCACGTCCGGGGCGGTGTCGCCACCATCACCTTTCACGGCGACGGGGACAGGACCGTCCCCCTAGAGCAGGCGAAACTGCTGGACGACGCGCTGCGGCAGCACGGGATCAGGCACGAGCTGGTAATCTGCAGGGGGGAGGGGCACGGGCTGCGGGGCCTGGGCAGGGAAAAGGTCGATGACCTGGTGCGGAGGACGGTCGCGTTCATCGATGAATCCCGGACTCATTGAGCCGCGCCGTTCGTGGCGGGAGGGATCGCCGCGCTCGGCCACCGTGTCGATACCTGGACTACCGCCACCCGCCGCGGCTGATCGTTCAGTACCGGGATGTCCGGAGGGGAGGGGGTGAGGAAGGGGCCCGGTGAATTAAAGCACCGGACGCTTCGCGGGGCATGAGGCGAACCGGTCCTGGGCCTGTTGCGACCCTCCGGCGCACACCGCTGTGCGAAACCGCTTGACTATTTCCCCGCAACATGCATTATCCATGAAAAAACAGGGAGGAGCGCCATGCCGAAATTCATCGATCTCTCCATCGCCATCGAGAACGATCTCCCCTCGGACCCGCCCATGATGATACCGAAGATCCAGTACCTGGACCACGACTCCGGGGCGCAGCAGATGAAGCTCTTCTTTCCCGAGATCGACCCGGCGAGGGACCTGCCGGACGGCAAGGGCTGGGCCATCGAGTTCGTCACCCTGAACACCCATTCCGGCACCCACCTGGACGCGCCGTGGCACTACCATCCCGACATGGACCGCGGCAGGAAGGCCCTTACCATCGACGAGATACCCCTGGAGTGGTGCACGGGGCCCGGGGTGAGGCTGGATTTCAGGAAATTCCCCGACGGCCACCTGGTGACCGCGGCGGAGATGGAGGCGGCCTTCGCGGCGATGGGTCACACGCTTTCGGCCGGGGAGATCGTGCTGGTGAACACCGGCGCCGACAAATACTGGGGGACGCAGGAGTACCTGGTGCGCGGCTGCGGCATGGGGCGCGAGGCCACCCTGTGGCTCCTGGACCGGGGGGTCCGGGTGGTGGGGACCGACGCCTGGAGCTGGGACCGGCCGCTCCCGGTGATCGCCGAGGAGTACCGGAAGACAGGGAATTCCGCCATCATCTGGGAGGGGCACTTCGCCAGCATCGAAAAGGGATACTGCCACATGGAGAAGCTGGCGAACCTGGACAGTCTCCCGGACCACGGGTTCACGGTCTTCTGCTTCCCGGTGAAGATCAAGGGGGCCAGCGCCGGCTGGGTCCGGGCCGTGGCCATGGTGGGGTAGCGGCGGCGGCCGATGCGGCTATGTCGAGCGGTCTCCGCCATTTTAGGGAGATGACATGAAAAAGCGTGGACTTTTTTTGCCAGCCCGCTATCCTATGGGGCATGAGTTGAGCGGCGGTACGGGCCGCGTTCCAATGAATAGAAAGAGGTATTGAACCGGGTAATGGATTGGGAGGACTGGGGGCGCGCCATGCGCCCCCTTTTTTCTGAGATGAATTGCCTCCCGGCATATGAAAAAGTATTGCATCGGCGGATCAGTGATGGTAGAATCCGGCAATTTCGAAAAGTGATATGTCGCGACGAAAAGAGCGATTGTGATGGCCGATTTGCTCTGCGTGCTTCCGGGGTGCGGTACCGTGGGGATACGGGAGAGAGGAAGCGAGATTGCCGGCGACTACCTGAAGGAGAAGCTGGGGGTCGCTCATATATGGCTGCAGTACCTGGACGAAGCCATCTTCTCCGCGGTGTATTTCGATGACGGGGTGCGGTTCATGCGCTGGATCGTCAGGGCCAGGCGGCCCGTCACCCTGGCGATTACCGGGGCGGCCATCTGACGCTGACGTTCTCCGTGGATTTCCTGAAGGGGCGGCGCAAGGAATACCAGATCATGCCGTCGAAGTAATTTCTGGCGAACGGAGCGAATCGTTCAGAAAGGCCGCGGGATTGTCGTTATTTTCGTGAACGCCGTCGCTTTTTTTTGATTTCAGCCTGCGGGCCATCTACTATTGTGACAGATATTTTCGCCATGGAACGGCAGGAGGAACAACTGTATGCAAATACGCTTCTCGATGTTGCGGAGTTACGTCGCCGCGCTTATCATCCTGGCCGGCCTTGTCCTCGTGGCGTCCCCCGGGCTCGGACAGGCCGGGGGGGCCATACGTCCCGGTGAGACAAAGAGCGGCACCATCAGCCAGGCCGGCCAGGCCGACCGCTACACACTGACCATCGGCACCGCCGGCATGTACCAGATCGACCAGGTGGGGACGAGCCTGGAGATGGACACCTTTCTGCGCCTCAGCGGCCAGGGCGTCCAGCTGGAGAACGACGACATAGGCGAGGGGAGCCTCAACTCCAGCATCGTCACACTGCTGGCGCCCGGCACCTACACCATCACCGCCGGGGGGTACGAGGACGCCACCGGCAGCTATACGCTGTCGGTGCGGCAGCTGCAGAGCAGGGCCATCTCCGCCGGACAGACGCAGCGCGGGAACATCGCCACACCGGGGGCCCAGGACGTCTACATGTTCAACGTGGCGGCCCCCCTGTCAGTCAC
>JAFGJK010000018.1 GCA_016929135.1 Spirochaetota bacterium
CCGTACATGGCCCAGGGGAGGATGATGTCGCAGCGTATCTCGGTATCGCTCACCACAATGACGTTCGATGCCACGATGTCCGGACACCCGGACCGTATGAGCCGCACGGTGGCCCCTGATGCGAAGCCGCTCCCGGTGATCACCACGTCCGACACCAGGTTCGGGTCCTGGCCCGTGTTCGGGGTGATGCCCGCCACCACCGGGGCCGGCCCAGGCACCATGCCCGACTGGAGGCCGTGGATCACGTCGTAGTAGGCGTCGCCGCAGGAGAGGGCCAGGGCGGCCAGACTGAGCAGGGCGCTCAGAGACGCATATCTCATTCTCATCGATCTCTCAGACTCAGCAGGATTAAGGACACAGGAGCAGGTCCGCCGCCCTTTTCATTATAATCGTTTATAAATGAGTATCCAATTATCGGGGGCGGGTCAACGGGTCACGCGCAACCTGTGCCTAACACGGCGCGAAATGTGCGCGGCGGTCAGATTTTTTTTCTCAGGGATTCCAGAAAGGCGGGCCCCACCGGGAGCACGGTGTCGTCATCGTCCCGGAGGCGCACACGGTAGCGGCCCGACACCACGTGGGAGACGCTGTGGAGAAAGCGTACGTTGATGATGTGGCTTTTATGGATGCGGACGAACATGTCCGGCGGCAGGCGGTCCAGGATGTCCTTCATCTGCACCTTCGACGTGATGTCCTCGTCCCCGGTGTGTATCACCACGCTGTGCGAGTGGGAGGTGACGTAGGTGATGTTCTCGAAGGCAACGGCGTAGGCCCTGTTCCCCTCCCGGATGGTGATACCCCTGGCCGGCGACAGCCGGATGTGCCTGAGCTTCAGCATGGTGCGCACCCTGGCAAGGAGCTCCCGCACCCGGAAGGGCTTCACCAGGTAGTCGTTGGCGCCGGCCTCGAAGGCGGCGTCGATGTCCGCCATGGCGTTCTTCGCCGTGAGCATGATCACCGGCAGCTCTTCCGGGGACCGCGCGGCCCTGATCCGCCGGCACACCTCGATGCCGGACATCTGCGGCATCATGATGTCCAGGAGCACCAGGTCGACTGGCCCCCCGCTGTTGATGATCTCCAGGGCGTTGATACCGTCGGCGGCGGTCTTCACACGGCTCCCCCTGGACTCCAGGTAGCTTCTGAGGATGCCGAGGTTCACCGGATCGTCATCGACGGCCAGGATCACCGGTACGCCGTCGAATCCGGCATCTTCCGCCGCCGGTGTTTTCCCGGCCTGTACCCCGGCCGATAGCGGCTCATCATCCATGCCCTCGATTACTGCCGCATCGGGAGCGTCGACCACGGATTCCCTCGATGCCGGCAGGGTGAAATAAAAGACCGTGCCTCCTCCGTCCTGTGGCTCCACCCCGATGGTGCCGCCGTGGAGCTCGATGATCTTTTTCGCGATTGCCAGCCCCAGACCCGTGCCGCCGTACGTTCTGGTGTCGCTCCCGTCCGCCTGGCGGTATGCCTCGAATATCGCCTCACGGTACTCATCGGGCACGCCGATCCCGGTGTCCGACACACGCACCTCTATGAATTCCCCCGAATTTCTCGATGCACCCTCATGTATCCGTGATCCCGAACCTTCACCGGGGGTTCCATCGCCGGCCATCACCCGCGCCGAGAGCTCGACCCTTCCCCGGTTCGTGAACTTGACCGCGTTCCCCACCAGGTTGCACAGCACCTGCCGTATCCGTTCCTCGTCGGCCCAGGCATGGGGGAGATCAGGCGGGATGGCGTTCCTGATCTCCAGCGGCTTCCCGCCCGCCAGCGGCAGCGAGAGCCGCACCACGAGTTCGCTCAGAGAGTGCAGATCCAGCGGGCGCGGGTTCAGCGAGAGGCCCTCGTCCTGGATCTTCGCCATGTCCAGCAGGTCGTTCACCATGCTCGCCAGGCGGTGGCCGCTGGAGGCGATGAGCGAGAGATTCTCCCTGGCCTTCGGCGAGAGCTCCCCGGCCGCCCCCTCGATCATGGACTCCGAGAGGCCGATCATCCCGTGGAGCGGCGTGCGCAGCTCGTGGGAGGTGGTGGCCAGGAACCGGTCCTTGAGCAGGTCCAGCTTTCGGAGGGCGAGGTTCTTCGATTCCAGGTCCTCGGACATCTTCTCCACGGTGTTCAGCGCCCGGGAAAACCTTCTCGCCATCACCAGGGTGGAAAGGAACCCGAACATCACCAGCCCGTAATGAAGGATGTTGCCCGTGTCGACGACATACAGGGAATACAGCATGCTGATGATCCCCGCCAGGTACACCCAGAGGAAGCCTATGAAGAATGTCACGGAATCCTCTCTCCGGCGCAGCAGGGTCTTCGCCAGGCCGTTGAGGCTGTAGACGATGAATAACACGATGAATATGTAGGATACCCTGAAGACAATCTCCGCAGTGCGAAACTCGAGGAACATGAGCGGGACGATGAACCCGGCGGTCAGAACCTGCGTGATCCTGACCGAGCCCGCAGGGAAATCCTCGGGGAACAGCGACCTGGAGATCATGAGCGACAGCACCGGGCCCATAAGAGTCGTGATGTAATCGATCACGAAGGGATTCCCGGGCCAGGAGCCGCCGCCCGGCAGGATCGGGGTCTGCAGGTTGTAGGTGTTGACGACCCAGATAATACAGATGAAGGAGATGTGGAGCGACGCGATCTCCTTTTTCCGGAAGGAATAGAGCATGATGTTGAAGACGGCGATGGCCAGCAGCAGGCCCATGACCACCAGGTCGATCCGGTACCTGACGATTTCCCTTCGGGCCCTGGCAGCGCTGTCCTCAAGTCGTACCGGCCTGTCTATGCCGCCGGAGTCGTACTCCCTGTTGAGCACCTGCAGGACAATCTCGTTCTCTCCCGCCGCGGGGGTGAATGAGGCCACCCCCTTGTTGTGGATGAAGACGTGGTCCTCCCTCCGCTTCGCCGCTCCCATGGCAAACCCGCGCTCCAGCATCGGAACCCCGTTGATCCAGAGCCGGTAGGCCGAGTAGATGCGGCTTGTAACCAGGGTCGCCGGCCTTGCGTTGGGGCCGAACCTCACCCTCAGGCGGTAGGTCCCCCCGCCCTTCCCCGGCAGCGGCGTGCCGTCGATTGCCTGTCCCTTCCACAGTCCCGGCACGACGAGATACCCGCAGCCCTTCCGGTATTCTCCCCTGGCGAAATCAGCCGGGGCCAGGAAACGGCCGGGGCAGAATTCCCACTGGCCGTCAAGGTCAACGGCGCCGTCTTTTATGAGATCCCGGCCCTCCAGGTCAAGGAGGCCCTGCAACGCACCGGGCATCTGTTTCCCCGGGTCGCAGGCGGTCAACGTCGGCAGGGCAACGCAGCACAGGAGGAGGATCCGGGCGATGGCGTTTGCTGCAGGAATGGAAACTTTCATCGGTGAACAATGAATACTGGTTTTATGAGCCGCTGCGTTACTTAAATAGGAGACAATCGGCACCAGCGGTATAAATGCAACCACAATTTCCCGTCCTTGCCCGTGTTATCCGCCGCGCCGGAGCGGGCCACCGGCGATGCGGCGACCCCGCCGTAATTCACTTGACCGGGGCCCCGGCGCGATCCAGTATGGGCGCGTTCATAACAATCATTTGCGGGGTGTATGTTATGCGTACGGTACTGGAGCTCTTCAGCAGGCGGGTCGTCGTGCTCCTGGCACTGGTGGTCTTCTGCGGGCCGGTGATGTATTTCGATCTGGACAAACGGATCGGCATCCTCTTCATGGGGATCATTTTTTTCCTGGCCGGGGCGGGTCAGTGGGTCACCATTTCGAAGGAATCCACGAAGGGGGTACGTGGCGCCGGCAAGGTGATCGCCGTCTTCCTCATGGTCTTCGGCTTCTTCATGGTGGCAGCGGACATCGCCCTTGTCGCCACCGGCAGGATGCTACACTAGAAGCCGCACACGGGGACAGGATCAATCGGGTAAGGCGCTGACCCCCGCTATCTTTCAAACCATGCGCTGGCCCCTCTGCCGCCGAGGAGAGGGCCAAAGCCCCGCCTCGCCAGCCACTCCGGGATAAAAAAGAAAGCGCGCCGTCGTGATACCGGCGCGCCTGGAACAATCAGGCGGTCTCGACAGCGCCCTCGCCGTTCTGGCCGCCCATGCGGATGGCGTACCAGTCCACGTTCCTGGTGAGGTACATCACCAGGGCCAGTATCGCGAAGAGGGCCAGCGATCCCAGCAGGAGCGCGTAGTCCTCGTTCTCCAGCAGGATGAAGAGGTAGCTGTAGAGGCCGAAGAGGAGCCCGAACATGACGCCGGCCCGCCCCCTGGTCTGCAGAACCTTTACGCAGTATCCCGTAATCAGTGCCATCACCGACAGGCTCGATACCGCGTATGAGGCGGAGAAGCCGATGTGCTCGGAGAGGGCGATGAAGAGCAGGTAGAAGATACACATGGCGAAACCCACCATGAGGTACTGGAGCGGGTGGATGTTCAGCCTGTTGAAGAGCTCGAACATGAAAAAGGAGAGGAAGGTGAGGAAGATGAAGAGAAAGCCGTACTTCACCGCCCTGACGCACTTCTGGTAGAAGTCCACCGGCTGGTACATGCGCACCCCGAAGGCGGACCTGGCCAGAATGTCGCGGCCCGGCATCTGCGACTGGATCCATTCCTGGGAAAAATTCCTGCCGAAGTAGGAGACCTTCCACCGGGCGCTGAAGCCGGCCGAGGTCACCCGGTGCGAATCCGGGAGATACGCCCCCTCGAAGCTGGGATGCGCCCAGGGTGACGAGAGCTCCACCACCGTCTCCTTCCCCAGTGGGACGAAGCTCAGCGCCGAGCTCCCCCTGAGGTCCAGGCCGAAATCGTACCGGCTGCCCGCCTCGCGGCGCACCGCCTCACCCAGGGGGGCGTGGATGCCGGTGCCGAAGATCGCCGCGTCCTTCACCCCCGGCAGGAAGGGGACCTCCCTGCCGTTCCAGCGGAGGGTCACCCCCCTGCCGATCCCCCTGGTGTCCGGTATTCCCACCGCCAGGTAGGCCCGCTCCCAGAGCACGTTCTGTTCGGCGATGCCGAGCTTTTCGAAATCGGGGCTCCGGAACTGCCCGGAAAAGGCGAAGTCCTTGATGCTGTAGAGGATCACCTCGTAGAGACCCCGGTGCCGTGCCTGGGGGATTATCCTGGCACCCGTCCGGATCGACTCCGGCAGGAAGTAGGCGTTCTCGATCCTCGTGCGGGTGACATTCTTCTCGTCCGTGTACTGGCTTCGGAAGGGGACCACCAGCACCGGCCCGGCGATCTCCTGCCGGAATCCCCACTTCGAGCTCACCTCCGCCACCGCCGCGTTGCGGCGCTGCTCCCGCTCCTGGATGAGCGATGAGACCATGGAGAGGGGTATCAGCAGGAGCAGGGCCAGGAGGCCGGTAAACAGGATCTTGAAAGTCACTGATTGACGAAATCCACCGATATGCATACGCATCTCCTTGTTGCTGTAGTGTTACAAGGGTACCGGGGGATTGTGAAAAGAGTGTGAAGCCCCCGTGAAGGGGCCATGAAGGCGAAAATTTTTCAGGGGATGACGATCGTTGCGGTGACGCCGCCCCCTTCGTTGTTGCGCACCTCGGCGGTCCCGCCGTGGAGCGAGGCCACCTCCCTCACGAAGGGGAGCCCCAGCCCGGTGCTCTTCTTCCCGGTCTCCGGATCGGGGAGTGAATAGAAGCGGCTGAAGACCCTGTCCAGGGCGTAGTCCGGGATGCCGGAACCGCCGTCGGTGATGCTGACGGCCAGGCCCCGCTCCTCCCTGCTCGACTCCACGGCGATCCTCCCCCCGGGCGATGAATGGCGGATGGCGTTCTCAAGGAGGTTCAGGAGAGCGTGCCGCACCAGAAAGCGCTCGCCGATGACCCGGTGTGACGGGTCCGCCAGGTTCTCCACGGTGAGGTCCTTCCTGATCACCGCCGGGCCGACGGCGGCGATCACCTCATCCGCCAGGGCCCGCACCTCGATCCGCTCGGACTGTACCGGGGACCGCCTGTTCTCCAGGGACGAAAGCTCCAGCATCTTCTGCACCACGTCCTGGATGCGCCTGGTCTCCCTGGCGATGTTCTCGCAGAAACGCCGCCGCTGCTCCTCCGGCGGGTCCTCCAGAAGCAGCTCGGCTGAGCCGCCGATGGTGGTGATGGGGCTCTTCAGCTCGTGCGTCAGGCTCTGGAGGTACTCCTCGATGTACTTCTTCCCCTTCAGCTCCTCCCAGAGCGACTGGAACTCGCTCCCCAGCACCGAGATCTCGCGGCCGCTCAGCCGCGGGAGGCGGGCGCTCTCACCGCGCTTCAGCGAGCGCACGTACTCGGTGAGCCTGGTGAGTGGGGTGCTGATCAGGAATGAGAGGATCAGCGACAGGAGGGCGATGGCCCCGCAGAAGACTATGCCTGCCGTGACGAGCTTTCTCGTGGCGATGTCGATGAAGGGACTGACGCTGTCATGGGGCTTTATCACGGTGATGACCCCGACGATCCCGCCGCGGTACCGTATCGGGGCTGCCACGTGGAGCTGGCTCGAGGAGGGGACCTTCTCGTCGGTGCGGGTGGACCTGGCCCCGTACTCTCCCAGGAGCGTCAGGTGCACGTCGTTCCATCGGGAGAAGTCCTTCCCCACGTTCTCCGGGCTCCGCGAATCGTAGAGGATCACGCCGCGCCGGTCGGTGACGTAGACGTCCAGACCCACCCGCCGCTTGGTGTACCCGAAGATCCTGGCACTGAAGCGCCGCTCCTTGGCCTCGGTGAAGACCCGCTCCAGGAGGCCCGTGGTGATCCTCCCGTCCCTGATGTTCGACTCCACCAGGGCCGCAAGGACGTTCACCGTATCGTTCAGCGACTCCTCCACCGCCTCCAGGTAGCGGGGCCGCATATCGTCGATGATGGAGTCCGCCAGCACGTAGAACCCCACGATGTAGATCGTCAGGAACCCGATGAGTATCCGCAGGCGCAGACTCACAGGTCCTCCCTGAGCGCGTATCCCACCCCCCGGTGCGTCACGATGGGGTCCACATCGGGGCGCACCGCCCGCATCTTGTTCCTCAGGGACTTGATGTGGGCGTCCACGGTGCGCTCCAGGCTCTCCTCCGGCTCGGTCCAGACAATCTCCATGATCTTCTCGCGGCTGAAGACCCATCCGGGACGCGAAATGAAGAGCGCCAGGATATCGTACTCGTAGCGCGACAGGGAGAGGGGGGTGCCGCAGTAGTGTATCCTTCTCCTGTTCCGGTCCACCGTGAAGGTCCCGGAGGGACAGGGCTCAACCGGCGCGGGTGCCGTGCGCCGCAGTATCGCCCTGACGCGGGACGCCAGTTCCCTGGGGCTGAAGGGCTTCACCACGTAATCGTCGGCGCCCAGCTCGAGCCCCAGGATCCGGTCGATCTCCTCGGACCTGGCGGTGAGCACCAGGACCGGCACGGGGGAGATCCGCCGCAGCTCCTTCAAAAGCTCGAAACCGCTCACGTCCGGGAGGCCGATGTCCAGGATTACCAGATCCACCGGCGAGCCGGCGGCCTCCAGCCCCTCCCTGCCGGTGGCGACCCACCGCGCCTCGAACCCCTCGGTGGAGAGGGAATAGGCGATCGTGTCCGCAATCCCGGACTCGTCCTCAATGATCAGTATGACCGGCTTCTTCTGATTCTCGTCCCTGTCCATAACGTCGCCGCCGCTGTCGTCTTGTACGGGGAGATGAATACAGTCCCTGCGGGGAAATGTCCAGACAAAAACGGGTGAAGGGACGCCGCGGCGGGGCCCGGACGGTGGCCGCTAGTCCCTGACCCTGAACTGTCCCACGATGCCGTGCAGGCGGTCGGCGCGCTCCTTCATGGCCGCGGCAGAGTCGGCGACGTCCTGCGAGGACGCGGCCACCTTCTGGAGGGAATCGTTGATCATGGTCACTGCCTGCAGGATCTCGGTGCTGCTCTGCTTCTGCTCCTGGTTCGCCTGGGCAATCTGGAGCGACATGCGGTTCACCTCCTCCACGTCCGCCATGACCTGTTCGCTGCTGCGGATCTGCTCTTCCGACGAGGTGGCGATCTCGCCGATGAGCTTCGCCGCCGCCTCGATCTTCTGTATCATTACGGTGATCGCCCCGGCGGTCTGGTTCACCAGCCCGGCCCCGGAGCCGATCTCCTCCCTGCTTGTCTTGATGAGGGTCTCGATCTCCTTGGTGCTGTGGGCCGTGGCGTCCGCCAGCTTCGAGATCTCCTCGGCCACCACGGCGAAGCCCTTGCCGTGCTCTCCCGCCCTGGCGGACTCGATGGAGGCGTTCAGCGAGAGGAGATTGATCTGGTCGGAGACGTCGTTGATCATGGCGATGATATCTCCGATCCTCCGGGAGCTCTCCTCGATCCTGCCGATCTTGTCAGTGGTCCGCTGGAGCATCTCCGCGGTCTGCCGCGCCTCGTCGACCATGAGGCCCGCCTCGCTGCTCAGGTTGATGGAATGCTGTCCCACGCTGCGGGTCGACGCGGTGAGCTCTTCCATGGCCGCGCTGGTCTGTGACATCTTCTCGGCCTGCACGTTCGAGGCGGACGACACGTGCTCTATGGTGGCCACCAGCTCCTCGTCCGAAGACATGGTCTCCTCGATGGAGGCCGCCTGGGTCTGCGATTCCTCCCTCAGGAGACCGCTGGTGCGGGTCAGCATATCGGCGTCGCCGTGGATCTCCTCGGCCGTACGCTTGATGTCCCGCATGATCCGCTGCATCGTGACGATCATCTTGTTCACCGCCTCGATGATCTCGTCGATCTCGCTCCGTATCGCCCGCCGGTACACCCTGCAGCCGGAGCAGACGCTTTCGATCTTCTCCTTCTCCGGGAGCGGCCGTCCCTGGGCGTCCAGCACCGTCCCCTCGATGGACCAGCATGCCAGGTTCCGCGAGCTGAAGGCGGGGCAGTCCTCTTTCGTGCAGTTCTTGATAGCGGCGCACTTCACGTAGTGCTTCTGCGGGATGAAGACCCCCAGGTCCCCCTCGGTCACCTTCACCGCCGTGTCGATGATGCTCCTGAAGGGGCGCGATATCCGTAGGGCCAGCACGCTGCTCACCAGGAGGATCAGCACCGGCGAAACCACCAGTATCACGACCATGATGAGGAAGATCCTGTTCAGAGATTTCAGTATGTCGTCGTACTCGGCCGTGGCCACGATGTTCCACCCCAGCGGTGCGTAGTATTTCACGAAGGCGAGCTTGGTCGAGTGACCGCCGTCCCTCCCTTCAATGGAGTAGGAGATGAAACTCCCCCGGTTCCTGTTGATCAGATCCATGAGCTTCATCCCGGAGACCCTGTCGGTCTTCTCCGCCAGGACCGTTCCGGTCCAGAAGGGGTGGTCGATGATGCGCCCCGCTGCCGTGACGATGTACACGTACCCGTTGTCGGCGATCCTGGTCTCCCTGATCATGTCAAGGAGAACGCTCTTGGGCGCCGGCACCCCGATGTAGAGCGCGCCGATCACCTTCCCGTCTCTCGATTTCAGGGGCTCGTAATGGGTGATGCTCGTCGTGCCCATCACCGACGCCCTCCCCCGGTACGTCCTGCCGGCCGCAACACTCCGGTACACCGGTGAATCTCCCGGTATCGCGGTGAGCACCGCGCGCGCCCCCTCCTTCGTGGTGACGCTGGTGGCAATCCTGACGAGCCTGCCGCCGGCAAGCTGGAACACGGTGGCCGTTGCGCCCCTCATGTCAACCCGCTGCACGATCCCGTCGGGGATGTCATCGTTCCTGAGGAAGACCGTGTCGCCGGACCTGAGGGTGGGAAGCTTGATCCGGCTTTTTTTCATCGTCTCCTGGTCGGTCACCTCAACGGTCTCCGCCGGGGTGCCCAGGGTCAGGTTTCCGTACTGCCCGAAGGCCTCCTTGGCGGCGCCCCATGCCCGCTCCAGTTCGTCCCCCAGCGAGCGGTTGGCCTCCTCACCCCTGTTCTCGCACATGCGCGAGATGCCGTGCGTCGCATTCATCATCGTCTGCTCCGCCATCGAGAGAAGGGCCATGCGTGCGATGACATAGAGCACCAGCAGTGACAGCACCAGCGGGATGATCGAGGTGAGTGACATGTATTTGAGGATCGTGCCGCGAAGACCGTAGAGAAGATTCCGTTTCATATCCACTACCGCCCCTGGGAACCGGTTCTGTGATTGAGCACTGCCAGTATCGGTGCGGCACGATAATTGTCAAAGAGATTAAAAAAAATATTATTGTCAAAAGCCCGTTTTTATACAGGGTGTGTCCGCGTGATGACGCAATTGCCGACTAACATTGCACTATTAGGCCGCGCCCTGAAGCGGGATCGCTCCGCACAACACGCCAGAAACGTTTCATTCCGCGTGAGGGCCCTGCTGCATACGGCATCCTGTTAGAATCTTATGGTGTAGGAGAAGCCGCCTATTTTTTCGATGCTGATGGTGCCCCCCAGCTGACGTGCCAGAGAGCGCACCAGTTGGAGCCCCAGGGTCTCCCGGGAATCCGCCGCCGCATCGTCGGAGAGCCCGACACCGTCGTCCGAGACGGAGAGGACGTACTTCCGGTCTCCGTCCCGGTGGAACCGCACCGTGATCCGCCCCTTTCTCCCTTCCGGGAAGGCGTACTTCATGGCGTTTGAAATGAGCTCGTTCACGATGAGCGCGCACGGTATCGCCTGGTCGATGCCCAGGGCCAGGTTCTCCGCGCGCACCTCCATTTCGATGCGCCCAGGGTCGTGGGGGAAGGAATTGCAGATCTCCTCCGAGAGCCTCCGTATGTACTCGTCGAAGTATATCTCGGCGAAGCTCCCGGAGCCGTACAGTTTCTCGTGCACCAGCGCCATGGAACGGACCCTGTTCTGGCTTTCCACGAAGAGCTCCCTGTCGCGCTCGTCCTTGATATATGCCGACTGCAGATTCAGGAGGCTCGAGATGATCTGCATGTTGTTCTTCACCCTGTGGTGGACCTCCTTCAGCAGGACCTCCTTCTCCCTCAGCGACTCCCGTATCTGCCGTTCGTCGTTTTTCTGTCTCGTGATGTCCGTCCCGATGGCCTGGCATTCCACGATCGTCCCCTCGTCGCCGAAGAGGGCCAGGACCGTCCACCGGTGCCATCGCTCGTCACCGCCGAGGCTGTCGGACATCTCCAGCGATACCACCGGCTCCGCCGCCGTCAGCGCCCCGATCTGGGAGATCACGGCACTCCGCGAAGCGCGGGGAACGAAATCGTAGAAGCGGGCGCCGGCAAGCTCCTCCCCGGACACGCCGAAAAACGTGCAGAACACCCCGTTGGCGAAGGTGATCCGTCCGGCGTCCGGCAGAAACCGGCACATCATCATGGTCATGTGCTCCACGATGCCCCGGTAGCGGTTCTCGCTCTTGCTCAGCTCTAGATCCGATTTGATCTGCCCCTCCTGGCCCAGCAGCACGAGGCATACCACGACGCTGGCGATGGGGTATATGGTTATTACCGGTATGGCGATGCTGCTGAAAATCCGGAAGCGGATGTCTGCGGGGAGGTTAATGGTCATGACAAGCATCGCCACATGCACCGCCACCCCGAAGACCACGAGCCAGGGGAGCCGCACTACCGCCTGATTCCTGCGCCGCAGGTAATAGAAGAGTATGCCGATGAGTGCCGAGGTGGCGCTGACCGAGACGCCCATGGTGGTGCCTGAGCCGCCGAGATAGACCCTGTAGAGGGCGGCCGACGCGGCGGCGATCAGCGCTGCCGCGGGCCCCACGAGGAAACCGGCGATGCTTATGATGATGGAGCGTCCGTCGAAGATAACACCCGGGTGGATGTGCAGCGGCAGCGTCATTCCGATCACCGATATCAGGCCGAAGAGCACACCGGAGATGAGCTGGTATCTGAGGGGGTGCAGGGCGAATTTACGGTACAGCAGGCTGTAGAGGACGCCCATCACCACGATGAGGGCAATATTGTGGAACAGCTCCAGGAAAATATTCACCGCGCAATCCTTCGGGCCGGCACCACATCGACATGCCCCTCGCGGGCTCTCGCCCCGTTTACGAATACCGGCCCTTTTCGTTGTGGTATCGAAGCCGGTTCCCCGCCCCACCGGCCCGCACCGCCGCTGCCCGGACGCAATGTGATTGACAGGGTACCTCTCGGTCTGATATAGAATACCTGCCTTTCGAAAAATGCAACAGAAAAAAAGCCTGGCCCGAAGCAGATGCCATCGACAGAACACAGGAACAGGATACTCATCATCGACAGCGATCGCTCATCGGCCGCCGTGCTGGAGCGGTACCTGGCCGACGTATACGACGTTTCGGTCTCTCCATTGGACCATGATCCCCTGGCCGGATCGGACCCGCCGGAGGCGGAGCTGGTGATACTGGACATCGACATGCAGGACCGCGACGGCCTGGAGCTCCTGTCCGGGATGAGAAACCGGTTTCCCAACATCCTGGTGATCATCATCACCGCCTCGGCCGACGTGAACCTGGCGGTGCAGGCCATGAAGCTGGGCGCCTACGAGTATCTCACCAAACCGGTGAACACGGAGCTGGTGGGAACCGCCGTGAAGAAGGCGCTCTCGGTGTTCGAGCTCAAGAGCGAGGTGGACCAGCTTCGCGACAGGATCAGGCGAAACGAGGTATTCAGCAGCATCATCGGCGGGAGCGAAGGGATCGGCAGGGTCCTGGACGAGGTCACCAAGGTGATGACGAAGGACGTCAACGTCCTGCTCCTGGGGGAGAGCGGCACGGGCAAGGAACTGGTGGCCCGGGCGATCCACAGCGGCAGCAGGCGCCGTCAGGGACCCTTCGTGGTGGTGAACTGCGCCGCCATCACCACTGAGCTGGCGGACAGCCTTCTCTTCGGCCACAAGAAGGGATCCTTCACCGGCGCCTTCAGCGACCACGACGGATTCTTCGCCCAGGCCCACGGAGGGACCATATTCCTGGACGAGATCGGCGACATGGACATGGACGTGCAGGCCAAGGTGCTCCGGGTGATCGAGGATAAGAGAGTTCGCAAGGTGGGGGACAGCAAGGAGATCATCGTCGATTTCAGGATCGTGTCCGCCACGAACCGGGACTTCAAGGACATAATAGCCCGCAACGAGTTCAGGAGCGACCTCTACTACCGCCTGGAGGAATACCCGGTGAAGATCCCCCCCCTCAGGGAGCGAAGGGACGACATTCCGCTACTGGCACACCACTTTCTGGACGAGTTCTGCAAGTTCTACGAGATACCGGAGATGCATTTCGGCGAGGAGGCGATGCGGGAGCTTCACCGGTACGAATGGCCCGGAAACATACGGGAGCTGAAAAACGTGATACAGCGGGCAGCGGTGCTTTCAGCGGGGGAGCAGATCGACTCGCTGAACATCACCGAGAGCAGGAACACCGTCCCCGCGGCATCGAAGACCGTTTCAACGCCGGCTGAAGATATACAAACCCTTGAGGAACTGGAGCGGGAAGCGGTGGAGCGGGCATATCGCGCGGCAGGCGGAAATCCCGAGCGAGCCTGCCTGCTGCTGGGAATCAGCCGTGCCACCCTGTACCGTAAGTTGAAGCGCTACAATATCCGTTGAAGTTAAATCTCAATATTAATCTCAATATTAATCTCATATTGAGATTTTTTAATTTTTTTTAACAAATCTGCTAAAATACCTACACGAAGTGGGGGGTATTAATATATATTGATCATGCTTTCTTCATACTCAATGAATGAAGCACACTGAATAATGAATAATCACCTCAAAATAATGCCAGATACTACTTCAAATTCGATTTTTTTTCCGCAGTACCAGTTGATTCTATCACTTGGCATGATGCTTGCTTATTAATTGTTTGTTTCCCATCGGAACGATGGAAACCAGGCGAGGGTGCCTGAACCTTAGGTGAGGGATGGCGCAACGAACAGGAGACGGTGTTTTGGAGCCGGTTCGTCAATGAGTGTCATCGCTCATTTCAATAGAATCAAGAAGGAGGTCCCGATGAGATATATAAAGGGATTGTTATTTGCGGTGCTCTTCACCGCGGCGGTCATTGGCTGCAGCGGCGACAGCGGCTCAATGATGCTCGCCCTGGGCGGGCCGGAAGCATCTCCCGCCGACTCGGCCGAGCAGGCCCTGGACGTTGAGGCAGGCGATTCATCCCAGGTGACGGCTGAATCCTCCTCCACCGAAACCGACAGCGCGGGGATACAGGAGGATCTCTCCACCGACTATCCGACAACGAAGCAGACAGGCACCGTCGGCACCGCAGCGACCGAAACCGGCGATTCAGGCCAGGAGGCATCAGGATCGGAGAGCACGGGAACCGTTCAGGAGATAACCGAAACGAGCGAAAGCGTTGCCTCGGGCGAACCGTCACCGGCGGAAACTGAGATCCAGAACACCGAGGAGGCCAACGATATAGCGGCGGACCTGGAGACAAAGGAGGAGGCCGCCGGGGGTACGCAGTCCCTCATGACCTTTACGCTGGATACCTCGGCCGGGAGATGGTTCCAGACGCCGGCAGGCTCGGTGGTGTCAGCGGCCGAATACGAGAGCAGGATGGCCCAGATCGCGGAATACCAGAACAAGATCCTGGAGATGGAAGAGAAGGTAACCGGCAACAAGGGGAAGGGACAGACCGACGAGGACAGGGGCGTCATAGCCCAGTTGATGGAGAAGATCCAGAAGATTCGCGATGAAATCGGGTACGGCAGCGGCCAGAACGGAATCCACACCTACTGGGCAAACGAGAACCTCTACCTCAGAGTGAGAAACGTGCCGGAATCCAGCTGGTACAGGCTCCAGGTGGTGGCAAAGAACTACGGCAAGCTTCCGGAGTGGTACGACTACTTCAACGTGAACGTGATCAACGACAGCACCGGCAATAGCGTGGGCGGCCTGTTCATCAGGGCTTCCGACGACCGGTACCGCAGGGGATCGCTCCTTGTCTTCCTGGAAAAGGGGGACACCGATCTGAACCTGGTCTGGAACAACGACGCGTACGAAAAGGACGAATACGACGCGAACATCCAGATCAGCAAGGTCTCGCTCCGGGAAACCAACAGCCAGCGTGCCATGCACAAGCTGGTGCGGCGGGCACACCAGTATTCCGAGATCCAGGGCCGGTTCTTCTGGGACAACAACAGCGTGCGGACCTACTGGGCCGACCAGAGCATCGGTTTCAACTTCCCGAACCTGGAGTCCGGCAAGTACCGCGTGATAATCACCGCCAAGAATTACGGCGACCTCCCGCTGCCGAAGGGATACAGCAACTTCGAGGTGAGCGTGGATGCGGACGGCACCAGCGGCGTGGCGAATATCAAAGCCAGCGAGCGCAACTGGGAGCGCGGATACGCGGTGCTCGACCTTACCGGGGGGAACACCAATATATTCCTCACCTGGCTGAACGACAGCTACCGTGAGGGGGAATACGACGCTAACATTCAGATCAAGAACATCCGCCTTCAGAGGATCGGCAACTCCGAGAGATCGGCCCTGGCGGCCTATCTGCTGGGAGCCACCGGCCGCAACAAGGGGATCGTGGCAGGCGCTCTCATATTCATCATGATGGCAATCGGCGCACTCGTCCTTCTCAACAGGAGGAGGGCCCGAGCACAGATATAACGCCATTGACACCCACCCATTAACCCACCAAAGTTCATACCCGCCGCTTCCAGGCGGGTTTTTCTTTGTTCGGGCCATCGGGATGACCGGGCGGGGCCAGAGCACCCCCCGCGGGTCCGGCGTGGAGACCTGTCCGGGAAAAGAATCGGCTTGTATCATATCTCCAAGGCTCTGGCCCCACCCCGCTGAATTCCATGGCCGAACCCGGAGTGGGAAATGCTTCTGCCGCTGCTGACGGGCGGTGCGGCGGATCGCCGGAGAGGACGGCGCCGGGATCAGCGCCTCTGGGACGAGGGATGTGCCGTCATGGTCCGCTCGATTATGAGCTCAAGGCGGTTCTTTTCCGAGAAGAGAAAGGAGGTATAGTTGCGGTAAATCTTGTTCGGGAGCCCCGCCACGGATATCCCCGTAATGAAGTGGTGCATCCCCTTCACCTTTTGCACGGCCCCCCGCAGCGCCACCGCCATCGCCCCGGCGTTTTCACGGGGGAAGAACTGCGAGAACCCGCTCCCTCCGACGTTGAAACGGTACTGGATAAGGTTGCGCGAGTCCGCGGCGAGCTCCACGGTGAGCGGGATGATCTTTCTCCGCAGCTCCGATATTCTGCTGGAAAGCTCCGGGTTGAGCTCCATGAGCTTGACCGCCCCTGTCTCGTCCTTTTTGATCTGGTAGATCTCGATCGTCTTCTTGCCGCCTGCCAGCGAGGATTTACGGTTGTTCACCGTGATCTGCATGACCGCATCCATGGCGAAGACGTACAGATTGGCAAGATACTCGAAGAAGAATCCCGCGTCTTTGCGGAAGAAATTGATCGATCCCTGCTCGTCCACCACGAAGTAGTACCCGAACTTCCTGCTCTCCAGAAAATAAATCTGCACAACCTCATCCTTGCGGTTGCCGAGGATCTCGTTGAAATAGGCGATGTCGGTGATGGCGGGATCCAGCATGATGGAGTTGCGGATGCCCATGTTGAACGAGAGGGAGTAGAAGAGCTTCGTCTCGTTCTCGGTGAAGCCGAGGTCGATGTAGGTGGCATTCCCGCGGCGCTTGGTCTGCAGGATCGCGTACTGGTTGGCGAAGGAGGTGATGTAGCGTTTGATCACGTCGGGACGCTGGTCCATGAAAAAATCGTAGAGGTCCCGAACCAGATTGCGGAATCCATGGAACTCCTTGCTCGACCGGTAGGGGGAGAGGCTCACCACGTTCACCGCATCCTGGTAATCGTATCTCGTGGTGATGCAACCGTTCAGTATCCTCATGAGGATCTTCGGCAAGTCAAGCTGGCTTCGGAAGACCTCGAACTTCGTCTCCCCCCAGCTGTTGTGATACAGGAAGAAGACCTCCTCCAGCGTCTTGGCATACTTCGAATAGGGGTTGAAGACCAGGAAGCTCATGATGGGGAAGGGATCCTTCAGGAAGTAGTGGTTGTGGAGCTCCACCTTCTTGAAGGAAAAATGAGACGACGCCTCGGCGATCAGCTCCCGGATCGCGTTGGGATCTGCGGTGTGCAGGCCGGCGTCGACCTCGAGCCTGGTATAATCCTTCAGGAAGAGCCCGTTCAGGCTTATCCAGATGGAGAGCCCGAAGAGACTCTTCTCCTTATATATGATGATCGTCGCCGGATTATCGTTGACGATAAGCCGTTTCGAGAGGATCCAGAAATCCCTCCCGTTTTTCTCCCGGACGTACTCGATCTTCAGCAGCTTCTCCGCCGGATAGCTCTTGAAGCTCAGTGTGTTGTCCACCTTGTTCTCGGAGACCAGGAAGTGGGAATAAATCTTCCTCGTGATGGCCTGGAGGTCCTGAGGGGTGAAGCGGTGCTTCACCTTCTGCGTCTCCATGGTCCCCAGTATCTTTTTGTACCCGTTGAGTACGAACTTCTTCGTGTTGTTCAGCAGTTTGTTGACCGAATCAATGCCCCAGTTGAGGAAGTCGTCCAGCTGCCGGATCCTCTTCTCCGACCATCCCCAGTCGCTTACGAAGCTCATCATGATCCTGACCTTTTCACTGGGCGTCTTCTCCCCCCCCTCCTTCAGGTAGGCGTACAGCTTCGGCTCCACCTTGAGGTAAAAGGACATCTTCAGGATCTCCAGGATATCGGCCTCGCTCCCCGATGAGCTGTAATAATCGAACACCTGGCTGAACATGATCACGTAGGCGTCGATGCTCTCACTCTCGATACGCCCCTCCTGCATGTTCCGCTTCACGGTGGTGCTGATGAAGGGATCGCTGGCGCCGCTGTAGAGGTACCGCTCCAGCAGACCCAGCTTTATGATCGATTTGAAGGGGCTTCCCAGCGACTTCAGCAGTTGGAAGAGCGCGGCGGGGAGGAAGTCCTCCTGCCGGATAACCCTCAGGTCCCCCAGATCGATGAACCGCTCTCCCAATCCCCCGTCGGCCGCCGCCCGGAGCCAGCGGCCGTAGGCCGCGTCGTCGTTCTCAACAGGGACCACCCACCAGAAGGGGATGCCCCCCTGGAAGACGATGGAGCTCCTGAAGAACTCCTCCTTGAGAAGCTCACCGATGGATGAGCCGGCGAAGTTCTCATCGTCCTCGGCGAAGATGTTCCTCCTCACCTTGGATATCTCGTTGAGGTAGAAATGAACCTCGCGCTTGTAATGGTCGTAGACCCAGTGTTCGATTTCCCTGCATTTTTTTCTGAAAAGGTCTATCTGCTCCGCCTCATAGTGCTCCTCGTGATAGCAGATCCAGAAGTCGAAATCCGATTCGCTCGTGTAGGCGATGGTCCCCCCGCTTCCCATGAGGGCCAGCATCTGCACGAAGGGCCTGGAGCTCTGCGCCGACAGCACCTGGGCCTCGGGAAATTTCAAACGGACGAAGTCGATGACGGAGGGGGGGGGTATATAATCCTTGATCCCCGTGGGGACCCCCTGCCCGGTGACGTGTCCCGGCATGGAATGGTAGTTCGTGTGCAGCAGGAAGGGTATCAGCTCCAGGAGGAACACCACCTGTGGATCGCCGATGGAGTCATAAAGGTTCTTCTTTTTGACCTGGTTGTACTCAAGAAATCTGTCAAGGTTCCGAGAGATATTGTCAAGAATAGCTGAATTGCCCTGATCCATTGCCCCATGTCCCCGGAGTATGCCGGTGTCGCAGTATCGGCGCTCGCGGCCCCACCATGGAGTCTACGGTAGGATATGCATCATTAAAAATCAAGTGATATTATCCGTGAATTAGTCGGTAAATAGAATTGACATGCCCTCCCGATGCGGCACCATGGTGATCGAAGGCCGTGAGAGGGGACGGGCATGCACAGCTCCATTGGAAAATCACTGATCATCGCCGGTATCATTATCGCTGCTATCGGGCTGGCCGTTCTCTACAGGGATTCGATCCCCTTTTTGAAGTATCTCGGCAAGCTTCCAGGAGACATTCGAGTGCAGAGGGAGCGCTTCTCCTTCAGCTTCCCCATCACCACATCCATCATACTGAGCATCCTGCTCAGCCTGATCATCTACTGTATCCAGCGATTTCGCGGATAACGGCGTCGCGCCGAACGCTATCTCTTCGCCTTCCCCGGTTCATACCCCCTGAAGGTCAGGGCGGCTGAATTCATGCAGTACCGTTTGTGCTCCGGAGGAGGGCCGTCGTCGAAGACGTGGCCGAGATGTGCGCCGCACCGTGCGCAGATCACCTCCGTCCGGTACATGAACAGGCTGTTGTCGCTCCTGGTCCTGATGTTCTGTTCCGCCACCGGCGCCATGAAGCTGGGCCAGCCGGTCCCCGAATCGAATTTCGAGCCGGAGCTGAACAGGTCGGTGCCGCAGCAAACGCAGCTGTAGATGCCGTTTTCGTGGTGATCATGGTATCGGCCGGTGAAGGGACGTTCCGTACCCCCCTTGCGGGTTACGCGAAAGGCCAGCGGATGGATCCTGTCGAGCTGCTCTTTCCACTCCTTCTCCCCCTTCACCACCGGTTCGACGTATTCAAGCCTCCCCCTCCCGGCGTTATATACCCTGATGGTACCGGTGCCGGTGGCCACCGCTCCCCCTTTTTTCAGCAATGTGTTCATGATAAATACCTCTCGTCACTGTCGTCACTCAATCCCCCGCAGGCCGCCGTGCCATTCATTCCCCGGGGAACCTCCCGGCCGCACATTCGGCGCGGCGACGCACCTGCAGGAAAATTAAGCATTAAAGTTCCTATTTAAAATCTACAATACTGGACAGTAAAAATCAACCGTTTTTGACCGGCCGGATCAAAAACCGCCGAACCCGGTCCAGATGCCGCGCCTGGCGCGCAGTTGTGAATCGCAGTGGAACTGCCGGCAACCCATGGGGCGGTTTTCATAGATATCGCAGCGTCCCTGGGAATCCAGGTGCGGGCAGGCCAGGAGTGTGTGATAGCCGGGGACACGGCAGGGGGAGCGCTCACCGGTCTCAGGGAATCTTCCGCAACACTGGTATATCTTTTCCTCTATGGTACAGTCTTCACAGGGATCCATCGCCGCTCCTTCCGCTGATTTGAATGTGAGCATCCCGCCGCCGAGGGCAATAAAAAACTCCCGGGGCACACCCGCCGTTATATTTCATTTGACAGGGCCGCCGCATGCCGGTAGGATCACAGCACCACATCACGAGCGGCAGGGCACATATGGAACGACAGAGTTTTTCTCGCAGGGTCATCTTCCCCCTATCGGTGGTGCTGACGGTACTGGTGGCATCGAGCCTCCTGTATGACGCGACAGGGCATATCGCCGGCAGGGCGCTGAAGGCGGCGGTGCTCTACCCCTCGGCGGTGCTCATGCTGCTGAGCCTCTGGCTGGGCCCCCTCTTCTCCAACACGGTGGCCTTTGCGCGGGGCGCCTCGACCGCCGAGCGCTTCCTGGTGAGCCTCAGCGTCCCCCTGCTCTGGACCGCCAAAACCTACCTCTCCTTCATCGGCATCTATTCGCCCGGCGAGCTCGTCTACCTCTTCTTCCACCCCTTCATCTTCGGAAATCTGGGGGTAAACGTCCTCTGCATGGGCATCTCGGAGCTCATTTCATGGAGAAGGCTGCGGCGGCGCATGCCCGAGGCCTCGCCGCGTGCGCTGAAACCCCTCACGGTGGCGCTCCTCGCCGCGGGATTCGCCGTCACCGCCCTGGGGCTGTGGAACGGCGGGCACAGCTACTATTACCACTACATGGACATCTACACCGCCCTCTTCATCAACTGAGCCGACTCAGCCGTGGTTGATGAAGCGGTAGCCGGTGTCCCGCTTGAGCGCCTCCAGGTGCCGCTGCATGCTCCTCTCCAGGGATCGCGTGCCGGCGCTGCCGAAAAGGTTCGTCATCTCCCGGGGATCTCCCGCCAGATCGTACAGCTCCCGGGGGCGTACGTCGTTCCGGTACTCGATGTACTTGTATCGCTCCGTTCGCACCGCGGTGATGCCCGGTATCGGTATCGGGAACACCGGGAAGTGCTCGTAGAGCCAGCGCTCCCGTCCCGACGCTGCCGGGTTTCTCAGCACCGGGACGAGGCTCGTCCCCTGCATGTACGAGGGGACCGGGATCCCCAGCAGGTCCAGCAGCGTCGGGGCCAGGTCTATGTTCAGCGCCATCTGCGGCGCGGTCCTCCCCGGCCCGGCTATGAGCCGCGGATAGCGGACAAAGAAGGGGATGCGGATCGACTCCTCGTAGGCCTCCCGCTTGTCGTAGAGGCCGTGCTCGCCCCAGAAATGTCCGTTGTCGCCGGCATAGACGATGACGGTATTGTCAAGCTGCCCCGACGCCTCCATGGCGGCCAATAGGCGCCCCACCTGCTCGTCCACCGATGCAATGCACCGGCAGTAGTTACGGTACATGAAGTCCATGGGGAAGGGGGCCCCGACGAACATCTGGTTGTTGGTGTAGGGGATGAAGGTGTTCGATTCCGGCGGCAGGTGCAGGTCCGCCCCGTCGTAGAGGTGCGCCAGATGCGCCGGGGGACGGTATCCGAAATGCACCGCCTTGTGGGAGAGGTACAAACAGAAGGGATTGCGGCGCTCCCTCCCGACGAAATCCAGGGCCAGGTCGGTCAGGTCCTGGGTGATGTATTTCCCCGGCCGCGGCGTCTCGACACCGTCGATCACCAGGGGGCAGTCGTTGTACACGCCCTGTCCCCCCTCTTTCGTAAAGGAGACGAAGCGGTCGACCCCGCGGAGGGCGGGGAGCCCCTCGCCGGGCATGTGCCATTTGCCGATAAAGGCGGTGTCGTAGCCGGAGGCCTTCATGAATTCCAGAAAGGTGACGTTGTCGTCATTCCAGGGGGTGTGGTTCGTCACCACCCCGTGCCGGTGCGCGTACTGCCCGGTGAGGAAGCTGGCCCTGGAGGGACTGCAGAGCGACGTGGTGACGAAGGCGTTCTCGAAACGAACCCCCTCGCGGGCGATCCTGTCCAGGTTCGGGGTGCGCAGAAAGGGATGGCCGGTACAGCTGAAATGATCGTGCCGGTGGTCGTCGGTGAGGATGAAGACGATGTTGGGCCGTTCGGTCCCCGCCACTCCCGGCGGTACACGGACCTCCCCTCTGGGGGTATGCGGTGCATCAGGTCCTCCGCCGCGTCCGCAGCCTGCGAGCACCCCCAGGACGCCGCCCCCCAGGACCGCAGCCCCCGCGGCCGCCCTCCCCCTCTCCAGGAACTGTCTCCTGGTCAGTGGGCCGTCCTTCCCTCCCCGTTTCCTTGCCATATCCATACCTCCTGGTCATTCATGCCCGTCAGAGCATATCGATCACGA
>JAFGJK010000133.1 GCA_016929135.1 Spirochaetota bacterium
CGGGAACCTCCCAGTCGAACTGCTGGGTCACCTCAACAGAGATCGTCTTCTGCCCCTCGATCCTGAGGGAGTTCATGGAATTGGCAAGGTAGATGGTCTCGTCCTTCGTGATCTCGCGCACCACCCGCATGCAGCCGTCGAAGTCGGTGTTCAGGGACAGGACGATGGAGCCGTTCGCCATGGGCTGCACCAGCTGCGCCGTGGAGATCTTGTTCCTCGGCAGTATCACGATGGAGGGGATCCCTGCGTAGGCGGCGTAGGCGGCCAGGGCCGCCGATGTGTCGCCGGTGGAGGCGCAGGCCACAGCCTTGATCTTCCGGCCGCGGTGGATCGCCTCGTTCACCATGGAGACCAGGACCGTCATCCCCAGGTCCTTGAAGGAGCCGGTGTGCGTGTTGCCGCACATCTTCACCCACAGGTCCTTCATCCCCAGGGACTGCCCGAACCGCTTTGCCCAGAAGAGGTTGGTGTTCCCCTCGTACATGGAGACGATGTTCTCGTCGTCAATGTCCGGGATCACCCATTCCTTCTTGCTCCAGATCCCGCTCCCGTAGGGCCACTGCGTGGTACCGGCCCTCCCGTCGAAGAGTTGCCGCCACTCGTCGGGGCTCTTTTGAGCCAGCGCTCCGATGTCGTGCTGCACCTCCAGCAGGCTTCCGCAGGTGCGGCACTGGTACACCACCTCGTCCAGGGGATACTCGCCCGGGCACCCGGCGATGCATTTGAAGACCGCCCTGAATTCGCTCATGGCCGCACCCCCTGGTGATCCTGCGAGTCCTCCACTCGGATCAGCATCATGTCTTCGTGCACGAAGCTGCACTCCTTCATGTCCCGCACGGCCCGGAGCATGCCGTCCTCGGTGGAGGCGTGGGTCATGATGATCAGCGGGACGTGGAGCGAGTCCACCTCCTTCTGGATCACCGAGGATATGGAGATCTCGTAGTCCCCCAGGATGCCGGAGATCTTCGAGAGGATGCCAGGCCGGTCCTCGGTGTGGATCCTCAGATAGTACCGGGATACCCGCTCCTCCGGGGGGAGGTAGGTCACGGCCCCGGCCGGCGGCAGCGTCAGCGACTCGGCGTTCATCTTCTCGACTATCTGCACCACGTCGCTCACCACCGCCGAGGCGGTGGGGTTGCTCCCGGCCCCCTTGCCGTAGAGGATCACCGGGTCGGTCATGTCGCCGTCGAAGAGAACCGCGTTGAATTCGTCTCGCACCGTTGCCAGGGGGTGCTTGTATGGCAGCATGGTGGGATGGACCCGTATGTCGATGCTGTCGCCGGCCGCCTTGGCGATCCCCAGGAGTTTGATCCGGTATCCCATCTCTGCGGCGTAGCTGATGTCCATCCTCTGAATCTTTGTGATCCCCTCGATGGTGAGCCTGCGGTAGTCGATTCTCCGGTTAAAGGCCAGCATGGAGAGGAGCGATATCTTGTGCCCGGTGTCGTATCCCTCGATGTCGAATGTGGGGTCCGCCTCGGCGAATCCCCGCTGCTGCGCGTCCTTCAAGGCGTCATGGAAGGAGAGGCTGTCGTCCTCCATGCGCGACAGGATGTAGTTGGTGGTGCCGTTCAGAATGCCCATCACGGTGCGTATCCTGTTCCCCACGAGGCCGTAGCGGAGGGCCATGATGCAAGGCATGCCGCCGCCCACGGAGGCCTCGAAGCCCAGCTTCACCGGTCCCTTCATGGAGGCCTCGAATATCTCGGAGCCCTCCTCGGCCAGGAGCTTCTTGTTCGCTGTGATCACGCTCTTGCCGCGCCTCATCGCCTCCAGGATGATGGTCTTCGCCGGCTCGATCCCGCCGATGAGCTCGACGACTATGTCGATGGACGGGTCCTGGACCACGGTCTTCCAGTCGCCCGTCACCGTGACACCTTGGGTGAGGCGTTCCACCACGTCGGTGCGGAGGTCGCAGATGGTCTTCAGCGAGACGTCGATCCCGGTCCTTTCCCTGATGATTCCCGCGTTGTGGGTGAGGAGGTTGTACACCCCGCTCCCCACGGTGCCGAAGCCTATCAATCCGATCTGTGCGCGCTTCATGTTTCTTCCTGCAATCGTTTTATGGAAAGTAACCGATTTTCGGTTCATTTTGTCAAGTGTTTCGGCGGAAACGTATACGCCGATTCCGGGCACCGGGGCATAGTAAAAATAAAATATTTGATTTTTCCGGGGTAGTTTACTACATTTGTGATACTATTCCGGGGCAGGGAAGGCCCCCCGGCTGGTTCGGCCCCCGGGAGGCTACAATTCATCGAAACAGTAACGGCGGCGGTACGCCGGGTGGCAGTGAATTCGGTGTAAACAAAACATCAGATGTGTACGTGGAGGATTCAATGAAGAGAATTGCGTTTCTGTGTCTGGTTGGTCTCGTTATGCTCGGGGTATCCTGCAAGAAGGAATCCCGGACCGAGGTGGCGCGCGAGGGCGCGGTGAACTTCGTTACCGGCGAGGTCTTCATCATCACCGACGGCAGCAAGGTGAAGGCCAAGGTGGGTGACGCGGTGAAGAAGGGATCCAGCATCGAGACCGGCGCCAAATCGATGGTGGATGTATACTTCGGAAATAACGTCATAAAGGTTCTCGAGAAGAGCCTCGTGAGGATCGACAAGCTGACCACCGTGCTGGCCACCAACACCGAAAGGAGCGAGATATACGTCGAGCACGGGAGGCTCTTCTCAAAGGTGGTACGGAAGCTCGCCAAGGGTGAGACCTACAGGATCAAGACGCCCACCACCATCGCGGCGGTGCGCGGCACCGAGTTCCTCGTGGCCCAGGAGGAGAAGAAGAGCACCGTGGCCTGCCTGGACGGCCAGGTGGCGGTGCTGAACAAGTCGCTGATGGGCGAGGCCGGCACGGTGGAGACACAGGAGGCCGAGGCCCCGGCGGAGGAGAAGTTCAACCTCGAGGAGGGGCTCGACGCGCTCAACAAGTCCCTTGAGGGGAAGGGGGCGGTGGTGGTCATCGACGGCGGCGAGGAGGTGGCGGTGGAGCAGAACCGCCCGATGACGGTTCAGGAGCTCTCCGAGTCGAACAGGAAGATGATGCAGGACATCCTGAGCAACATCCGCGAGCTGCAGGCCGACATCCGGAGAAAGTTTGAAGAGGAACGCGACAGGATCGTCAAGGCCGTGGAGGAGCAGAAGCAGCGCAACGAGGAGATGATGAGGGAGCAGATCCAGAAGGATCAGCAGAACGTGAAGGACCAGATCGATACCGACAAGGAGAACGTGCGCAAGGTCCTGGGCGATACCGACGTGAAGGGCGTCGCCGGGTCCACCGAGGGGCAGCGGGGCCAGGCGGAGGACGCCGTGAAGGCGCAGCAGAACCAGCAGAAGGACCTCTTCAAGGACATCCTGCCGAAGACCGAGGGGCAGTAAAGGAAGCAGCAGGGGCGGCCAGCGGGCCGCCCCTTTTCATTTCTACAAACCGCACTGGACCGCCGGGATTGCCGGATGCGTCTACCCCCAGTACCTCATCGCACAATCGATGATTTTTCTGAACCCTCTAACGACCCATGCTGATGCCGATCGACTCGGCGCACTGGATGAGCTGCGAATCCACCGGCACTGTGCGCACCTTGCCGGCAAGCTCGCTGAGCGGCACCAGCACCATCTGGGGCGTATGGAGGGCCACCATGGCGCCGAACTTTCCCTCGGCGGCCGCCTGGACGGCGAAGCTACCGAGCCGTGTCCCCAACACGCGGTCGAAGGCGCACGGCGAGCCGCCCCGCTGGATGTGCCCCAGAACGGTGCAACGCACCTCCAGGTCCACCCGCTTCTTTATCTGGTCGGCCAGGTACTGGCCCACGCCGCCGAGCTGCGGGACACCCTGGAGCCGCGTTGAGGCCGAGGCCTGGGTGATCACGTCGCCCCCCTCCTCCTTGGCCCCCTCCGCCACCATGATGATGCTGAAGGGGCTCCCCCCCTTGGCGCGGAGCTGGATCTTCTCCACGACCCGGTCGATGTTGTACGGGATCTCAGGGATGAGGATGATGTGGGCGCCCCCGGCGATCCCGGACTCCAGCGCGATCCATCCGGCGGTGCGGCCCATCACCTCGAGGATCATGACCCGCTGGTGGCTTCTTCCGGTGGTCTGCAGGCGGTCCAGGGCGTCCGAGGCCACCTCCACGGCGGTCTGGTAACCGAAGGTGTAGTCGGTCTTGTCCAGGTCGTTGTCGATGGTCTTAGGGATGCCGATCACCGATATCCCCTTCTTGAAGAAGCGGTACCCGATCTCCAGTGTCCCCTCGCCCCCGACGACGAAGAGGCAGTCGAGCCCCATCTTTTTGTACACCTCCACGGCCCTGTCGGACTGGTCGCTCACCGTGATGGAACCGTCGGCGGCGAGCTCCCGGAACTCGAAGGGATTCCCCTTGTTGGTGGTGCCCAGGATCGTCCCCCCCAGGGTGAGGATGTCCCGGGTCGATTTCACGGTGAGCTCCTCGGTCTGGCCGGAGATGAGCCCCTCGAAGCCCCCCACGATGCCGACGACCGTGGCGTTGTGACCGATGATGGCTGCCCTGGTGACCGCCCGGATCACCGCGTTCAGCCCGGAGCAGTCACCACCGCCGGTCAGAATTCCCACTCGTTTCAGTGCCATGGCAGATCTCCTCTCTTGGAATCAGGGGGCAATGCAAAATGCCCGCCGCGTACGGGGTGCCCTCCCGGCCGGAGTATAGTTCGCAGTGGCCGGGAAATACAAGCAGGAATTTCTGGGCGGGAGAAATAAATTCATCCCGGGGAGCCGGGGGCGGGCCAAGCGGTGGGGATGCATCAGTTCTTGCCGCGCCCGAACCCCCTCCCCCTGAACCATTCGATTGTTCGCCTGAAGGCCTCCTCCTCGGTGACGGCCGGGCGGTACCCGAAATCCCTCGCGGCCCTCGCGCCGCTGAAGGTGTGGTCAACGCAGGTCTGCACCACGGCGAATCTTGTGAACTTCGTGTTGGGGTTCAGGTGCTCAGCGACCCACGCCAGGAGGTAGGCAAGCCGGTAGGGGATCCGCCGTTTCGGGATCGGCAGCCCCAGCTCCAGGAGAAAGGGCTCCATGAAGGTGAAGAGGTTCTTCGGCGCGTGGTCGGTGACGAAGTAGCACTGTCCGCACACCGGTGAGCCCGGCCGCAGGTGCCGTGCCGCCAGGACGTGGGCGTGGGCGGCGTTCTCCGCGTACACGTGGCTGAAGAGGGCCGTACCGTCCCCCAGGGCGACGTTGAATCGCGAGCGGGCGGCCTCGATGATCGCGGGGAGGTGGTACCGGTCCCCCGGTCCGTACATCCCCACCGGCCTGAGCGAGCAGGTGAGGAGCCCGCACCTGCCGTTCGCGGCGATCGCCTCACGCTCCGATAGGATCTTGCTGCGGGAGTAGCGGTCCTCCGGCATCCGCCGGGGATAGGGGATTGTCTCGTCGCCGTTGGTGATGGGCCTCCTCCCCTCCACCACCACGTCCATGGTGCCGGTAAACACGAGCCGCTTCACCCCGGCGGCGACGCAGGCGTCGATGACATTCCTCGTGCCGCCGACGTTCACCTGGTCGTACAGGCGCGCCGGCGTGCGGGGGTTCCATACGGCGGCCGCCGTGTGGAAGACGGTCTCGACACCCTCCGCGGCGCGCGTAAGGAGTTCCCTGTCCCTGATGTCCCCCCGGATGAATTCCGCGCCGGCCTTCTCCTGCGGCGGGACGATGTCCAGGGAGCGCACCGGGACCCTGTCCCCTTGGAGGATTTTCGCTATGGCGGCTCCGAGCATCCCCGATCCGCCCGTCACCAGGCAGAGGCCGAGCCCGGGATTGGAGCCCTTTCGCTTTCCGGTGGTCATCTCTCCCCCCTCACCGCATCCTGTCGTCGGTGGGGACAATTATGCATCCCGGTGCCGACGGCGCAAGCAGTATCCGGAGAAGGATCCTGGGGAGGGGCGGGGCCGAGCGCTGCTGCGGTTGATGGAGTGTGTCGCCGGGGGGCGCGGCCAGGCGCGCCGGGAAGGGCCGGAGCCGCCGGGGTGGCCGGTTTATTCGCCTGACCCTAGATCCCCAGCCCGTGCAGCCTGAACCTGTCCACCGCCACCGCCTTCATCGCCTTCGCTATCGTCCTCTCCGCCTTGTCCGCCGGGACCTCGAAAGACGAGAGCCCGGTTCGGATCAGATACGGTATCTTCACGCCGAAATCGAGGGCGCCGGCGTGGAGGTGCTCGGAGATGATGATCAGCCGCATCCCGCGGAGCGCCAGGGTCCTGAGGTAATATTCGTCGTCGCTGTAATCGTTGTACCTGCCGAAGAACTGCTTGTTCCTCTGCACGTTCATGGCGGTCATCACCTCGGTGATCCGCCAGGAGCTGTAGGATTCGTAATATATCTCCGCCACCTGTCGGTACCGCTCCACCGCCTTCATCTCCAGCGCGTAGATGATGGCGTACTGTAGGGCGGAATCGGTTCTCGAACCGATTATCTTTTTCGCGATCCCCATGATCTCTTCGTAGGTTTCCAGCACGATCTGCAGAAGGATGTCCTCCTTGTCGCGATAGTAGTGGTACAGGGTCCCGATCTGGATGCCCGCCATCCCGATGATCTGCCTGATGGTGGTGGACCTGTAGCCCTGGGCGATGAAAAGGTCGCGGGCCACATCGCAGATCTTCCCTTTTAGCATCGTGCTCCGGTCGACACGGCTCATGCTGGCGCCTCCATATGCAAGCCCTCAGGTTCACCATTCAGACGGCGGTGTCAACCCATTATGCATGCCGGCGGTTAAAAATGGCAGGGGGCGTGGCCGGCGCACCGGGGGGTGGAATTAATTTGAACATGTTCAAATTAATGTTGACACCGGCGGGGGGGGGTGGTAGGGGTGAAAAAGTTGAACATGTTCAAGTTTTAGGCCCGCCGGCGTTCCGGTGCGCACACTGCCGCACCGGCGGCGGGGTAATTACAGCAGATACAGGGGAGGTTGTTATGCCTGAAACCGGCAGCAAGGTCATGACCGCCCGGGAGGCGGTGCGGAGGTTTGTCAATGACGGGGACCACTGTGTGATCGGCAACTACACGGTGGGAACCTGCGCGGAGCTCGTATTCGAGGTCATACGGCAGGGGAGGAAGGGGCTCACCCTCTATTCCCAGTCGGGGGTCTTCGATGTGGAGGTGCTCGTGGCGGCCGGGTGCGCCGACAGGCTCGTCACGACGTACGTGTACCGGGCCGGCGGGCGTGAGGGGGGCTCCGCCGTGGAGCGGGCGATCAAGGGGGGGACGCTGCAGATCGAGGATTACACGAATTTCCAGTACAACGCCCGCATGGTGGCCGGAATGCACGGCTTCAGCTTCATGCAGGTGCTGGAGAGCACCATGGCGACCGACCTCTTCAGGAAGCGCTCGTTCCTGGGGGATACAAAGTACCAGGTCATCGACTGTCCCTATACCGGGAAGAGGGTGCTCACCGTTCCGGCGGCGAATCCCGACGTGTGCATCGTGCACGTGCAACGGTGCGACAGGCAGGGGAACGCCCAGTACTGGGGGGCCCTGGGGAGCGTCGCGGCTGCCGCCCTGGCCAGCAGGAGGATCATCGTCTCGTGCGAGGAGATCGTGGAGCACGACATCATCCGCTCGAGCCCGCACCTCACCATAATCCCGTCGTACCGGGTCGACGCCGTCGTGGAGGTACCCTGGGGCGCCCACCCCACCGAGGTGCTGGGGTACTACAACCTGGACCGGACCGCCTACGCCATGTTCTTCATCCAGGACATGAAGGCCGAGGGGTGCAGGGCCTGGATGGACGAATGGATCTACGGCTGCGCCACCAGGCAGGACTACATCGATCACTACGTGGCGAAGTACGGTGCGGGCAACCTGGACGCGCTGCGCGCCAGGGCATACTATTCAGCGCCGGCCAATTACGGGGCCGCCTTCGATTCCTGCTGGGACGCCAGGGGGAGGGAACGGACCATGGGCGTGACGCTGGAAGAGCTCGAGAAAACAATGGAATCCAAGGGGGTGTTCTATGGCTAGGAAATACACGCTCGACGAGCTTCTCATCATAACCGCGGCGAGGGAGATTCATGACGGGGACAACGTGATCCTGGGCGTCGGTCTTCCCACCACGGCCGGGGCGATGGCGAAATCGCTGCATGCCCCCAACGCGACCCTGATGATGGAGTCGGGCATCATCGACTTCAAGCCCAATGTCCCCCCCAATCATATCGCGGACGCGAACTCATGCCGCGGCTTCTCCTACGCCACGGACCTCTTCTCCATGTTCACCATGACCTATCGCGGCTACATCGACGTCTGCTTTCTCGGCGTCGCCCAGATAGACAGGTACGGCAACATCAACACCACGGTGATAGGGGACTACTACAATCCCACCATGCGGCTGCCCGGGTCGGGAGGGGCCTGCGATTTCATGTCCTACGCGAAGCACACGGTCCTGACCATGCGCGGCGGCGAGTTTGTGAACCGGCTGGATTACTTCACCTCGCCGGGGTATCTCGAGGGTGGCGACAGCAGGGAGCGGAGCGGGCTCTTCCCGAATGGGACCGGCCCCTCCATGCTCCTCACCACCAAGGGGATATTCCGCTTCGACGGGGAGACCAGGGAACTGTACCTGGCCAAGGTGCATCCCGGGGTGACGGTGGAGAGCATCAAACAGGATATACCCTGGGAACTGAAGATTGCGAAGGATCTTTCGGAGACCGACCCCCCCTCGGACGAAGAGGTGGAGTTCATCAGGAGGTTCGCTCCCACAGAATCCGTGGGGAGGAAGCTGATGTACGAGCTGGCCTTCAAATATGCGATACAGAAGGCCCAGGCTCGGCAGCAGAAGAACTGATCGGCCTGCCGATCCGTTGCGCAGAGGGGGGTGCCCCCCCTGCGCCCGCTGCGGTCTCTTCGCATACCTGCTGTCCCGTGCCGGTTTCCCTATCCTGGAGGGTGGGACAGAAATGGCTTGAAAAATAATCGTACCGAAGGCTTGTCCCGTTGTCCCGTGACACGGCAACTCCGATGCGGCGTCCGATCCCCTGCCTCGATCGGGATGACAAGGGGGAGAGGGGGATGCCTGATGAAGGCGCCCGGCGCACATCGATGGACCGGAGGTCCCGGAAGACATGCCAATCGACTGCCTCACTCGGACAGTATATAGCCGTCGTGAAACAGGTCGATGCAGGCGCTGGCAACTTCCCTGTCATAGAGGGTCCCCGCCCCCTTCCGGATCTCCGAGAGTGCCAGCTCGATACCCAGCGATGGCCGGTAGGGCCGGTGCGATGCCATCGCCTCCACCACATCGGCGACGGCAAGGATGCGCGCCTCCATGAGTATATCGTCTCCCATGAGTTTATTTGGGTACCCGGAGCCGTCCATGCGCTCGTGGTGCTGATGCACGATATCGGCGATGGGCCACGGATACTCCACGTCCTTCAGTATCTGGTATCCCTTCAGCGAATGCTCCTTGATGATCTCGAACTCGATGGCATCCAGCTTTTTCGGGCGCGTCAGGATCTCCGCGGGGACGCAGATCTTCCCTATGTCGTGGACGATGCTTGCGAGATAGATCCCCTCGATGCAGCTGTCACCCTGTTTCATGGACCGGGCTATCGTGACCGCCAGTTCGGAGACCCGCTTCTGATGCCCGGCGGTATAGGGATCGCGGAATTCCAGTGCGATGGACATCGCATGAATGCTGTCGAAAAGGATCTTCCGCAGCGTCTCGTACCCCTTCTTTATCTCCTCCTCCGCCTTGATGCGTGCGGTGATATCGTTGAAGGAGAGAACCCAGAGCAGGTCTTTCTCGTCGTCGTTCACCGGGTTCAGCGTCACCTCCGCCTGGAAGGGGGTCCCGTCCTTGCGGTACAGGGTCCGGATTCCCTTCAGGGGCGAATGTGCGTTGCCGGTCTCCCCTGCCATCACCTCGGCGGGGCCCGCGGCCGGATCCATGCCCAGTATGGACTGCACCGGTTCGCCCACCAGCTTCCTGATGCCGTATCCCAGCATGTCAAGACCGGAGCGGTTGATGAACACGAACCGCAGCTCCCTGTTCAGCCCCGCGATTCCTTCGGCGGCGGAATCCAGTATGACCAGGTTCCGCAGACGTATGCGCTCCAGCGCCTCCTGGGCCCTGTGGCGGATGCGGCGCTCCCGGGATATCCCGATGGCATAGCACATCGTGAGGGGGAGCCTGTGGAGTTGCCGCGGGGGGACGTGGTATACGGAACCCCGGCCGGACGCATCCTTCGGCATGTCACTCCCGGCCTCGTCGCCGACGATGACCACCGGCACCTCGAGGCCGCCGCTCCGTGCGGCATTGCGGGGAATCATCCCGATGCGGGGGACAGGGGCGCAATTTGCGACAATGATGTCCGGATTGAATGCCGCGAGCTCCGCCTCCGCAGGCGGTGATGCGTGCCGAAGGTGTCTCGATCTGTATCTTATGTCAACCTTCCGAAGCTCCTCTTCGATGTGCTGTGTGTTGAAACCGCTGTCCGTGCAAAACAGTATCCGCAGCTCCCCGGCATTAATGTCCATACCTCATCCTTTAGGTATAATTCCTGTAGAGTGTGATTAGTCTCGGCACTGAATTATCGAATCGGCAGCGATAATGTCAATTATCTTTCGATATTTTTTAAATTCTAACTGTCGTTATACTATATTGGCGCCACTTCCCCTGCGATAATGCGCCGATCCATGCGCCGCCGTGCCGGTTGGTCGAAGGGGGGTCGCTATCGCTCCTTGTCCATTGTGCAACGCGGCAGGAGGGCGCGCGATGCGCCGGCGATGGGCACGGGCGGTTTTTTGTGGAAAATCTCATGGAACGGGGCCGGTCCGCACCTGCGGCGCGGTACTCCGAGGAACGGCGGAGCGGATGAGGACGATGAAGGACGGGCCGGGGCCGCCCTAGATCTCCACCTCCCTTAATATGATCATCTCTGTCTCCTCCTCCTCCGGCGCCACGCGGAAACGCACCCCGTCGGGTCCGGCGATGAGGCTCCTGGCCTGGAGAAAACTCTTATATTCCGACTTCACGCCGCAGACCTTCACGATCACCGCGCCGGAGAGGGAGGCGCCGCTCACGTAGATGTCGTTGTCCCGCCGGTATTTCTCTTCCGGGGTCTCCTCCTTCCTCAGTGAGAAGGTGGGGGAGAAGATCACACGGGCCCCCTTTTCCCGCATGAAGCGGAAGCCCGATTCGTCGAAGATGTCGGCGCATATCATCACGCCGAAGGTGATCCCCTGGGCGAGGAAGATCCGGTAGGAGTCCCCCGGCGTGAGCTTCCCCACCTCGGCGAAGAAGAGGTTCCGTTTCCGGTAGAAGCCCAGCATCTCCCCCCGGTGGAACACGTAGGAGGTGTTGTACATCGTCCCGTCCGCCAGCTCAGGCATGGTGCCGCCGATCACCGTGGCGTCGAGTTCCCGGGAGAGGGATCGGATCCTCCTGATCTGCAGCGCCTGATTGTGGGGCGTCTGCCCGTGGTTCCCCAGTCGCCGGTTCACGAAGAAGTACTCCGGGAAGCAGACGAAGTGGGGCCTGAAGGCCTGCATCTCCCCGATGTCCCTTCTGGTGATGGGGACGCCCAGCGATTTCTGGCAGAGGGCGACGCGGATTCTGTTCATCGGTTCCTCATGTCCCCACTCTCCGATCCCCCGCCCGCCCTGTCAAGGAGAAGTCCGGTCCGCCGAAGGGGGAGGGCTGTTATGGGACATAATTTTGCAGGTGATGGGCAGCCGCCCCCCCCCGGCCGGCGGGGGATAAAATTTGGCTATCACCGTTTTTTTTCCTCCGGTTGACTCGCCCCCCATTCCATTAATGTGCAGCCCCGGGCTGTTACCGAATGCCGGACCACTGGAGGAGCCATGAAAGAGAATACAGCGACCGCCGCGGGTGAGTGCGGGATCGTCCTCTGCTATGAGAGGTTTTCCCGCAACGTCGTCAGGTTCCTGAACTACATCGTCAGGGACCTCGATATCGCCGAGGAGCTCATGCACGACACCTTCCTCAAGGTGTACGAGAAGGGGTATCCCCTGGACGGGAACTCCAGCCGCTCCCTGAACCTGCTGCTCACCGTGGCCAGGAACAGGGCCCTGGACTTCCTGAAGCGGCGCCGGATCGAGTCCGTGAAGCTCAGGGAAAAGCAATTCCAGGAGGTTGCGCTGGACGATTCCTTCTACGGGGACCTGGAGCGGTGCTATATTCGCGGAGAGGTGCTGTCGACTCTGCAGGACGTCATCGCCTCCTTCCCCGAGGCGCTCCGCGGGGCCCTGCGGGACCGCCTCTACGAAGGGAAGAGGCTCTGCCATGTCTCGGCGGAGAGGGGCGTGTCCCCCTACTGCATCAAGAAGGCCGAGAAGGCGCTCCGATCGGAGATGCGGCTGCGCTTCCAGGAGAACCCGGAGGAGGCATGATGGGCCGGCCCCCGCCGGGCGGCATCGTCAGGATCCAGTCTTCCCCTGTCTGATCTTCTCCATCTCCTGCTTCCGGAGGTCCATGCGCCGCACCTTGCCGCTGATGGTCTTCGGCAGCTCCGTGACGAAGTCGATCTCGCGCGGGTACTTGTAGGGGGCGGTGACTCTGGTGACATGCTCCTGCAGCTCCTTCACCAGGGCGGGGCTCGCGGTGAACCCGGGCCGCAGCACCACGAAGGCCTTGACGATCTGGCCGCGCAGCTCGTCCGGCTTGCCGATCACCGCGTTCTCAAGCACGGCCGGGTGTTCCTGGAGGGCGCTCTCCACCTCGAAGGGGCCGATGCGGTAGCCGCTGGACTTGATCAGGTCATCGGAGCGCCCGACGAACCAGAAGTAGCCGTCCTCGTCCCGGTAGGCCCTGTCGCCGGTGAAGTACCAGTCGCCGTGGAAGGAGGAGCGGGGATCCTCGGCCCTCCAGTAGCCGTCGAAGACCCCGGGGGGGGATGCCGGCCTCACCTTCACGGCGATGTGCCCCTCCTCGTTTGTCGGGAGCACGTTGCAGTCGTCGTCCAGTACCTCCACGACATGCCCGGGGGCCGGCCTGCCCATACTCCCCTCCTTGATCGGCTGGCCGGGGAAGTTCGCCACAAGCGGAACCGTTTCCGTCTGTCCGTAGTAGTCCAGAATGTCGGTGCCGGTGGCGTCACGCCAGCCCCGCAGCACCTCCGGATTCAGGGGCTCGCCGGCGGAGAGGGAGTTGCGGAGCCCGCTCCAGTCGTATCTCGTCAGGTCCACGTGGCCGATGAGCATGCGGTAGGCGGTGGGGGGGGCGCAGAAGACGGTGACCCCGAACCGCTCGATGATGGCCGGCATGATCCTGGGCTCGAACTTTGCCCCCATCTTCCACTGCATCACCGCAGCGCCGATGATCC
>JAFGJK010000134.1 GCA_016929135.1 Spirochaetota bacterium
ACGTACACCGAGGGGGTCCCGCGGTTTATCGGCACGTCCCAGACCTGGAAGCCGGCGGTCTCCTGTGCGGTCATGACCGGGCCGGCCAGGGGTCGCACGTGCCTCCCCGCCAGGTCCACGAAGCCGGCGGCCCCGTTGTTCACCGACCGCACCAGTGCCCGCCGTGTTTCCACCGCGCGGACCCTGGCCAGCTCGAAGTGCTGATACGTCTCGACGGTCCTGCCGTACCAGCCGTCCTGGGTTATGTTGACGATAAAATCCGGGTTCGCGTTCCCCGGGGCGGTAAAGAAAGACCGCACGTGATCGGGGAGCAGCGACTCGAAGCAGATCAGGGGGATGAAACAGCCGTCCGCCGCAAAGGCCCGGTCAGCGGGAAAACCCTTCTCGAAATCCCGGGGCGACAGGCCGCGCAGATCCTCGTGCGAGATGATCCGGTGCGCGCGGAAGGGGATTGCCCCGTTTCCGGTGCCGTAGGGTATAAGGTTCGACTCCGGCCCTGGGGCAAAGCGCGATGTCCCGGTGATTTTCCGGACGAACTCCCAGAGCCCCAGGCGCCGCAGCAGGCCCTCGAAGGGGAGGTATTCGCCGAAGGCCAGGAGCCGCCGCTTTTTATAGGTGGCCTGCCGCTTCCCGTCGCGGGAGTAGAGCGCCGAGGAATTGTACACCCTCAATTCCATCCCCCCCCGCCCGCCGGAGACGAAATTGTAGCTCGTCTCGTTCAGGAAGATGTCGACGTTCCAGTTGTAGGCGATGAGCTGGGCCATGAGCTCCGCCTCCGGGGAGTACTTCCCCAGCCTCCTGCTGGCTGTGGTCTCCTCCGCGCACATGAAGGGGATGGCCGATTCCGGGAGCGCCACCAGGTCCATCCTTCCTCCGGAGGCGCGCGCCGCCGCCGCCGTGAGGTCCGGGACGGTGCGGAACATGAGATCCTGCAGTACCGCCGCATTGACCCTGCGGGAGTCCTCCGGGGGCGCGTTGGGATTGATGATGGCGACCCTGACGGTGGGAAGGGATTCCTGGAGCGCCGTGATCTGCCGCAGGCGGACCGCCCCGTAGGAGAGGCAGAGGACCAGGAGGAGCGGGACGGGCCAGAGGCGCTTCAGGGCATGAGGACGCAGCAGCCGGTTCACGGAACCGCGCCACCGCATCGCACGGAGGGCGATTCGCGTTAACCGGTACAAAAAGTAGCTCACCGCGAAGAGCACCGGCGTGAGGCCGTACACCCCCACAAGGTCCGTCACCTGTACCAGGAGGATGTTCCCTGCAGCGAAGTTGCCCCAGCTGTAGGGGAACAGCTTCGGCATTGCATAGTCCGCCATGAGGGCCAGCGCGCCGGCGGCGATCCACCGGGGGCGCAGGTAGCGCCTGCAGGGATCCCGGTGCGACAGGCCGAAGAGCACCAGGAAGACCGGGATCTGGAGGGCGATGAAAAGGGAGAATGGGACGAAGACGAGTAGCGATGCCGCAGTGCCGAGCCCGGCGAAGCCGGTGAGAAGGTGCACGAGCCAGTAAAAGGCAATGGCGCAGAAGAAAAATGCGCAGGAGAACCCGGCGAGGATCAGCCGCGGGATTGAGTTCCTGAATCGCACGGCGCAGTAGAAGAGGGGCCACGGCATGAGCCAGGGCACCAGGGGCAGGTTGAAGGGCTCGATGGAGAGCGTCGCCAGGAGGCCGTAGGCGCAGCCCGGGGCGAGGATCGCCGCCGCATCACTGTGTGAAATTCTTTTCATGCATACGGAAATATTCATGAGACATACCCTGTGTCACAGATCACGGCACCGTCGTGCTCCCGCATTACAATCACGCCCCGAATGTCAGCCGTCCGATCTGTCCGTCACCCGGACCGGCACTCCCTCCTGAACTGGCCCGGCGTCATGCCGGTCTGCCGCTTGAAGGCGGCGTTGAAGGTCGACTTGGAATTGAAGCCGGCGTCAAAGGCCAGATCCAGGATCGGACGGCCGGCCTTCGCCTCATCTCGGAGATCGGATTTCATCCTCTCTATCCGGTACCCGTTTATGAAATCGTAGAAATTCGTCCGCATCGACTCGTTGAGTATCTGCGACAGGAGGTGCCGCGATACCGATATCCTGCCGGCGATGTCATCGAGGGTGAGGTCCGGGTCGGTGTACAGCTCCTCCCCGACCATCAGGCTGCGTAGCTCCCGGATGTACCGGTCCGCCTCGTCCCTGTCGATGGGGGACCTCCGGTACTTTTCCCCGGCTTCCGCCTCGGGGACCTCCGCGGTCCCCGTGAAGATCTCGGGCTGCAGGAGCCCCCGGTAGCCCATGGCGAACATGAAAAGGGAGATGAAGAGCGATGCCGCCATGTCGCATTCCCTCTCCCGGAATCCCATCCCCGGCATGACTATGGTCAGCACGACGGCCAGTATCAGGACCAGGAGGAGGGCGCCCATGAAGTACTGAAGCCAGGAGAGGTTGATGATATCAACGGTGGAGAAATAATCGGCGATCCTCCTTCTGTGCGCCCGTATGAGCCTCCAGGAGAAGAACAGGTACAGCGCGATCTGTACCTGGACGAATACCAGGATGATCGACCAGTAGATGATCGTTACCGGGCTGTAGCCGGGCTCCCTGCCGGAGATATCGTTGTAGAATCCCCCGGCGGCGCAGAATAGCATGAAGGCGAACACGAGCCCGAAGGGTGCAAAGTGCGCGAGATCCCTTTTCCGCATGGCGATGCCGGGCCTCGTCAGGAGTCTGACGTAGAAGTGGAAGAGGGGGCCCAGCAGGAAAAGGAACGGGAAGCAGACGAACACCAGGGGCGAATCATACACCACGGTGTAGGATAGTATCGCGGCAAAGGAGGCCATGAAGAGCCCCAGGATGCGATTGGCCCGAGTATTCCCCTTCCTGTATGAGAAGAGGAGCCCCGCCAGGAACAGGCCATGCATGATCGCCACGATGCTTATGATGTACAGCAGCTCCATCCACTTCATGGTTTTCCCTCGTATGCATTCGAGCCGTGCGGAGCATTTATTTCAATCAGTATATGGATTTTTCCCCGGTTTTCCATGAATTTCCCGCGACTGGAGGTGCGGCTCGATCGGATCGGACGACGCGGCATGCGGTTTTCGGTATCATTGCACTGGTACGAGGGCGCGGACCGATTGTTATCGGCGGCCTTCTGGACACATCGATGAAATTGTACAGAAATGGTGAACGATGAAATTTTTACGGTACATGTCACTGGCGGCACTGGCGATAACAATCGCCATCTCGCCCCTTTGGGCCCGCGAGGGGAGGGAGCAGGAGCACATAATGGCCCTAGGCATCGATTACAACCTCAACCGGGGCGAGCACTCCTGCATACCGATCCTGTATTACGACTACCTCCACTGTTTCCCCGACTCGCCCTGGTACGTCGAGGGGGGGTTTGAAAACAGCGTCACGGCCTTCGTGACCCTCGCGATGGATACCGACAGGTTCCACGCCGGATTCGGCCCGGTGTTCGAATACCTGATCCAGGCGGGGAGCAACTACTACGTTGACGGCAACTCCCTGGAACACCTGATGATCATGGGAAACGACATCGGCCTGCGGCTCTTCTTCGAGTACAAGTGGATGCGGCATCTCACCACCGGCGTGACCTGGCATCCGAAGTACTACTTCTATACCCTCTTTTCGGGCGACGACAACGGGGGGCTCTGGATAGATCCCCCCAACAGCCATATCGAGCAGGAGGTGCTGATCGAGGTGAAATACAAGGATATCGAGGAGAGGAACTTCGGCACGCTGAAGCACGGGTTCCTGGCAAGGGGACGCTGTTCCTTCGCGTACCGCCAGGGGTACGGCACCTTTTACGACCTGCAGCTCAACAGGGGACGGTTCTTCACCATCACCCGGTCGGATACAGACAGGACCTGGAAAATCTACTGCGACCTGGGATTCTATTACATATTCAAACATGATTTCAACCTGCAGATCGATCTGCTCGGGTCATATCAGTACCGGGTCGACCGGAACAACGCCGAGCAGATCGGCACCTGGTTCGCAGACCATGCCATCATGCCGGGGTATCACAACTACGAGTTCGGCCACGACCAATACCTGGCAGGCCGCGTCGCCATGGGGATCCCCATTCCCTTCTGGTCCACCCAGATCAAGCCGGGGTACAATATCCTCTACATGTCTGATGGCAACGGGGTCATCGGGATCGACGACTATCCCCGGAGCGTCTATACCAGCGTTTCATGCGAGTTCTTCACCATGATCGGCGACACGGTGCCGGTCTGGCTGAAATACGCATACGGCATTGAGGCGCGGCGGAGGGGATCCTTCAGCGGCAGGCTCCACAGGGGGAACCACGAGCTGACCCTCTACTTCGGTGTGGCCTTCTGACGGCACCACAGGTCAAGGAGTAACGACATGGATATGCAGAAAAGGATTCGCAATCTCCCGGACATGCTCTGGCTCACGGTCGGATGCGTGTTCCTCGTCTTCGTGGGGTACCGGTTCAACGTACCCCTGGCGGCATGGGTCGCCCCGGTGTTCATACTCCGGTATTTCCGGCGGGCAAAGGGCCTGCCGCGGCTCCTCCCGGCCCTGGTGCTCATGTCGGCATCCCTGGGCATCAGCATGTACGGGCTTCTTCCCCTCCCCCTGGCGGTGCAGATCGGCATCTCTCTCCTCTGGGGGATGATGTTCATCCTCCCCTACCTGGCCGACTGGATATTCCACGACAGGGTGCATCCCGCCACCCGGATGTTCGTCTTTCCCGGGGCCTACGTGCTCCTGGAATACGCCCTCTCCGTGAGCCCCTTCAGCTCCCTCCCCTCCCTGGCCTACACCCAGTTCCGCTTCCAGGGCCTGATCCAAATGGTCTCCGTGACCGGGATCTGGGGGATCACCTTTCTCATCGCCTGGTTCGCCGCCCTGATCAACCGCCTCTGGGAAGAGGACTTCAGGGCCGGGGCGGCGAAAGAACCGATCGCCCTGTTTGCGGTGATCCTGGCGATAACAATCGCAGCGGGAAACCTCAGGCTGGCCTTCTTCAGGCCCGACCGGGGCACCGTCACCATCGGAACGGTGACCGTCCCCTATGACGACCGGTCCAGCCTGTGGGACATGTACGATCAATACATCGAGACAGGCACGGCCCGCGGGAGGATGTCGGCGATGCGGGAGCTTTCCTCCGGGACCATACAGGGGCTCTTCCGGCAGAGCGGGGACCTGGCGCGATCCGGGGCGAGGATAATCCTCTGGTCCGAGAACAGCGCCATCGTGTTCGCGGAGGACCTTCCGGCCCTGACCCTCCGCGCAGCACAGTTCGCCCGTGAGCACCGCGTGTATCTCGTCATGGGCATCGATGTCCTCCACCCGGGGAGGGACATCTTTGATAACCTGGCGATCGTTCTGACGCCGGAGGGAAGGATCGCCGTCACGTACCGGAAGTCCCACCCGGTGTTCGCCGAGTTCGGGGGCGAGCGTGCAGTGAGGGGGGAGGGCAGGATTCCCCTTCTGGACACACCCTACGGGCGCATCGCCGTTGCCATCTGCTACGACATGGATTTCCCGCGGCTGATCCGCCAGGCGGGAAGGGGTGGGGCCGGCATGCTGCTGGTCCCGGCCCTGGACTGGAGGGAGATCTCACCGTACCACAGCTTCGTGGCCCTGTTCCGGGGGATCGAAAACGGCTGCGCGGTGGTGCGCCAGACCGATCACGGGATGTCGCTTGCCGCCGACCATCAGGGAACGGTCGTCTCCGGCATGGATTTCTTCACCGCCGAATCGCGCACAATGCTCTTCAACCTCCCCTCGCGGGGAACGGCCACCTTCTATTCGCTGGCGGGGGACTGGGTGGTCTGCGGGATCATGCTCTTCTGGCTCGTGCAGATCCCGCTGCTTCTGTCAGATTCGTTGAAGAAGACGGGAAGGCAGTCGGAGGGAAAATGAATTGTGCGCACCCGCGGCTCCATCGGCGGCCACCGGCATCCAGGGGGTGGAAGGGATCGGGGAGGCGGCCCGCCGTTGCAGTCCTTATTCTCCCGCCTTCGTCCGCTCCCAGAGGCCGTCCATCTCCTGCAGGGTCATCTCCTCCAGGGGCTTCCCCGATTCCGCGGCCATTCGCTCCACGGCCTTGAACCGGGCCATGAACTTGTCCGTGGCAGAGCGCAGGGCCTCCTCGGGATTGACCTTGGCAAATCTGAGGGCGTTCACCAGGGTAAAGAGGATGTCGCCGCACTCCTCTGCCGCCAGGGCCGTGTCGCCGCCGCGCACCGCCTCCTTGAACTCGCCGAGCTCCTCCTCGATCTTCGCCACCACATCGTCGATGCGCTCCCAGTCGAAGCCCACGCGGGAGACCTTCTGCTGCACCCGGTAGGCCCTGAGCAGTGCCGGGAGGTGCGGCGGCACGCCGTCCAGCAGCGACTCCCGTTCCGTCTTCTCCTTCTTCTTGATCCTCTCCCAGTTGTCCGACACCTGCTCCGCGGTCATGGTGCCGGCGTCGCCGAAAACATGGGGATGGCGTCGCACCAGCTTCTCCGCGATCCCGGCAGCCACGTCGTCGATGTCGAAGAGCCCGGACTCGCTGGCTATCTGGGCGTGGGCGTAGACTTGGTAGAGCAGATCCCCCAGCTCCTCCTTCACATGGTCGTGGTCGCCGCTTTCGATGGCCTCATAGAGCTCGTAGGCCTCCTCGATCAGATAGGGGCGGAGCGACATGGAATCCTGCTCCCTGTCCCAGGCGCAGCCCTTCTCGCCGCGCAGTACCGCGGCGATTTCCCGCAGGTGGTAAAGTGGTCGTTTTTCTTTCAGGTCCATCGCTCGCTCCGGGGGCACGCCGGTATCGTCAGGGCGTGCGCCTTGCATCCCGGCATACGCCGGGCCGCATCCAGCATCCCCCGCCGGTCCCGCAGGTCAAGCGATTAAAGGGGATTCGCCGTCAAGGCTCATTCGTCCAGATTCTTCACCAGCTGCGTGTAGAAGCTCACCATCCGCTTCATGTCATTCACCGTGATGCGCTCGTTCAGCCCGTGCGCACGATTCAGATCCTCCTTCCTCATCGTGTAGGGGCAGAAGCGGTAGACGTTTTCACAGATCTTCCGGTAATGGCGGGAATCGGTCCCCCCCAGCACCAGGTACGGGGTCACTATCACCCTGGGGAATATCTGCCGGACCGTGGTGTGCAGCTTCCCGAAGAGCGGCGAATCGATGGACGATATCTCGGACGGCTCCTTGGCAGTCCCGAGAACCCTGATTGCCACCCGCGGGTCGTCGATGGCCTCCTTCACTTGCGCGATGACATCCTTCGAGGTCTCGCCGGGGAGGATGCGGAAGTTCACCACCGCCGAGGCCCTGGGCGGAATCACGTTCTCCTTGTTGCTCCCGGTCATCATGGTGGGGGCGATGGTGGTGTGCAGCGACGCCGCCGTGGAGGGTGAGTCCGATAACTGCCACCGCGCCAGGGGACCGAAGAGCCACAGGTTCGACAGCACCAGCCGCGTTCCCACGGGGGCCTCGGGGGCCAGATACCGCATCATGCTGCCGATCACACCGGCGATGCTCGTGGGGAACTGGTGCCGCACCAGCCGGGTCACCGCGGCGCACACGATGTCCACGTTGGTCTCCCGGGCCGGCATGGAGGAGTGCCCCCCCTCCTGGGAGGCCGAGAGCTCCAGCGTGATGTACCCCTTCTCGGCGATGCCCAGGAGCGCCACCGGCAGGGGCACCATGGTGAGGATCCCCTCCACGATGGCCCCCCCCTCGTCCAGTACCAGGTCCAGGATCACGCCGCGCGACTCCAGGAGCCGCGCGATCACCGCGTTGCCCGCG
>JAFGJK010000135.1 GCA_016929135.1 Spirochaetota bacterium
CGGAGAGTGAGGGATTCGAACCCCCGGGGCTGTTAACCCAACGGTTTTCAAGACCGCCTCCATCGACCACTCGGACAACTCTCCGGGGGCAAATGTATGGACGGGTATGGCGAATGTCAAATAAAAAAATCAGGCGACGATTTCCGTGCCGATTCCGGCGTCGGTGAAGATCTCCAGCAGTACGGCATGCTCGATCCTCCCGTCGATGATGTGGGCCTTCTCCACACCGCCGTTCACCGCGTCGACGCAGCAACCCACCTTGGGGATCATCCCCCCAGTTATTTTCCCCTTTTCTATCAGCCCGGGGATCTCTCCCATCCGGAGCGTCGGCTCCAGCGTGCCATCGATCATCACCCCCTCTATGTCCGTGAGGAGGATTAGCTTCTCCGCCTTCAGGGCCTCGGCGATCTTTCCAGCGGCGATGTCGGCGTTTATGTTGTAGGTCAGCCCCTGGGCATCCGCCCCGATGGGTGCAATCACCGGGATGAAATGCTCCCGGTCAAGGGTTTCCAGCACAAGGGGGTTCACACGCTTTACGGTGCCCACCAGGCCGATATCTATCTTCTCGCCGTTCTGCTGGTGATAGAGCTTCTCCGCGGTAATAAGCGCTCCGTCCTTCCCGGAGAGCCCCACGGCCCTGCCGCCGGCCAGGTTGATGTTGTTCACGATCTCCTTGTTGACGTTCCCCACGAGGACCATCTCAACGATATGCATGGTCTCACTGTCGGTCACGCGGAGACCGGCGACGAACTCGCTCTTCACCCCCACCTGCTTCAGCAGTGTATTGATCTGTGGTCCGCCGCCGTGCAGGATCACCGGGTTTATACCGATGAGTTTCATGAGTACCACGTCGGTGGCGAAGGCCTTCTTCAGACTGTCATCGATCATGGCATTGCCGCCGTATTTGATCACCACCGTTTTCCCGTAGAATTCCTGGATGTAGGGGAACGACTCGATCAGGGTATTGACTTTGTCGATGTATTTTTTCATGACCCACCGCCTGCAGGATTTCTTAATTCATACACCGGAGGGGACGCTCCCCGTCAATTGATTTTTATCCGCCTGCATTAAACCGAACCTGCAGCCGTCGGTTTCTGAGTGAGGCCGTCGATGAGCCTGCAGCCTGTTTTTCTCTTGACTTTCCCCGTGGCGCACCAGTAGGCAGGACAGAACAGGTCGGGGCCCTCCGCGGAACAGGCGGGAAGAATGAACCCGGCCTCCAATCGACAATGAAGGCAGGACCTGCATGTATCCCCTGCCTGTTCCGACAGGCGCAGAACACCATCCGCACAGTGACCGGCGATCCGGCGCTCCACGAGACGGTCTATCGCGCCTTGGCGGCCTCCATCGGGGAGATCTCCCTGGAGGCAACACCTACCGAGATCTCCTATATCGTCTACCGGACCATAAGGGAGACCACCGGCGTGACCGACCCCTTCCTGGAAGAGAAGCATCGCACCAACGAACTGGCACTGCGGCTTCTCCCCCGCCTCGAGCAACTCATTGTATCCTCAATGGATCCACTGCGCAGGGCGGTGCATGTCGCCGCGGCCGGAAACGTCATCGATCTGGGAATCTGCGACCCCACCACACTGGAGGAGGAGATTGACGCCATTTTGTGCCTCGATTTTGCCGTCGATAACCTTGACGATCTTCGCCGGGAGTGCGCCCGGGGGAAGCGGCTCCTCTATATCGTGGACAATGCCGGCGAGATCCTATTCGACCGGTTACTGGTGCAGCAGATCGCGGCCACCGGCATCGAGGTGACCTTCACAGTGAAATCCGGCCCGGTGATAAACGATGTCACGATGGAGGACGCGCCCTTCGCAGTCATCAGCAACATCGCCTCGGTGATAGAGACAGGCTCCGACGATATCGGCGTGAACTGGCACCGCTGCTCCAGGGAATTCCGCGACGCCTTTCACGGCGCGGACATGGTCCTTTGCAAGGGCAGGGGAACTTCGAGGCGGTGCCGGGTAACCTCTACTGTCTTCTCAAGACGAAGTGCCTGAGCGCCGCCGCGGAGCTGGGAGTGCGTCTCGGCGATATTGTGTTCATGCACCGTCCCTGAAAGAGATTATAGAAACCGGTACTTTTCGCAGCGGGGGTTGACAGTATCTTAGTTTTTTAGTATTTTATAATTAAATAAATATTATGGAGGTGCGACATGATACTGAGCACATCAGCCCGAAGGATAGCGGATATCATAAAAGCAGCACTGGAAACACAGGTGATCACCTCCTCACAGTACGAGGCGATCGTGAACATCGCACACGAAGACGGCCATATCGACAGACAGGAGCAAGCGGTCCTCTCACAGCTGCACCGGATCATCTCGGAGGGCTCCCTGAGGCGTGTGCCGGACTGCTACGGCGTAACGTGCTGAGCTCGCTGCAATGATCTCAAAAAACATTGTCACAGGCCAGGGCCGTCCCGCAAAGGGACGGCCCTTCTCTATGGGGGTGAACTCCGCCATTGCCGGTGGGCAGCAAGAATTTCCTTGCATTATTCCCGATTATCTGTCATCCTAATCCCACAGGCCATTATGATTGATGATAGGGGGGATTTCGATGATCACCTGCAGGGGTTACGATGAAGTGATCAGGAGGGTCTACGATCACGGACAGGAGCACCTCTTTGCCGAATGGGACGACCTCTCGGAAGATGAGAGAGAATTATTCCTCCGGGAGCTCGCGCAGATCGATTTCGATCTGATGAATAGACTCTATCGGGAAAGGGATCGTGCCGCCCATATGGATTTCCGGCCCGCCCCGTACATCAGGATCCCCCTGACCGATGATGAACGCCGGGAGCGCCGGCAGGCCCTCGAAAGGGGGATCGAGGTGATCCGCAGCGGCAGGGTCGCCGCCTTCGTGGTGGCCGGTGGCCAGGGTTCCAGGCTCGGGTACGACGGCCCCAAGGGGAAGTTCCCCGTGGGGCCCGTATCCGGCAAGACGCTTTTCCAGATTCATGCCGAGAAGATCGTCAGATACGGCCGGAAGTACAACATCGCCGTCCCCTTCCTGATAATGACCTCAGACGAAAATCACAGCGAAACGGTGGCCTACTTTCGGGAGCATGATAACTTCGGCATCGCCCAGGGCGATCTGTTCATATTCCGCCAGAACATGATCCCATCGCTTGACCGCTCGGGCAATCTTCTCCTCAGGGAGCGGCATTCCCTCTTCAAAAATCCTGACGGCCACGGGGGCAGCCTCACGGCGCTGCACACCTCGGGCGCCCTGGAGGCCATGAGGGAGCGTGGCATCGATATCATCTCCTATTTCCAGGTGGACAACCCCCTGGTGAGCATCCTGGATCCGGTGTTCATAGGGTTCCACGATCTCCGGAAAGCAGATGTCTCCAGCAAGGCGCTGAAGAAGGCCTATCCGGAGGAGAAGATCGGCGTCTTCGTGCAATTTTCCAACGGGAGGATCGGCGTAATCGAGTATTCCGACCTGCCCGAGGAGAAGTCACGAGAAACGGAAGCCTCCGGGGAGCTCGCCTACGCCGCAGGGAGCATCGCCATCCACCTCTTCAACAGGGGCTTTATCGAGCGGATCACCGCCGGGACGGAGATATCCCTCCCCTTTCATACCGCGGAAAAGAAACTCAGGTCCTACGTCCGGGGAGAGTTCAGGGAGATCGCAGGGTTGAAGTTTGAGAAGTTCGTCTTCGATGCGCTCCCACTGACGGAGAACAATGTGGTCTTTGAAACACTCCGGGAGGAGGAGTTCGCCCCGGTGAAAAACCCGACGGGGATAGACTCGGTAGAATCGGCGCAGAGGCTCATGTCGGACCTCCACAGGTCATGGCTTGCCGCGCGGGGGATCGCGGTGTCAGGGGCAACGACGGTAGTGGAGATATCACCGCTCCTGGCGGTGGAGCCCGGCGACATCGACCCGTCCCTGCGAGTACCGGAGACCGAGAGGGTCTATCTGGAATGAGCCCCCCATGAGACTGATGCTCCCCCCCTGCCTGCTGGCGCTCCTGATCCTCTCCCCCGTTGGGCTGACGTCCCAGGATAGGGAGAGGATTCTGGTACTGGGATTCGACTCCCCCTGCATGGACGACCTGCAGGACCGCTTTCTTCGAGAATCCATGATGAAACAGTTCATCGCCCTGGGACATCCGGTGGTTTCAGTGATGTCCCTGGAGGAGTTGCTTCAGCAGGAGGGGATCCGCGGCATACGTCAGGCCGGTTCCGGGAGAGTGAAGGACTACTGCAAGAAGATGGACGCGGAGATCGCCATCTCCGGCAGGATATACCCACTGCCAGGACGCGCGGCATCGAAAGGAATACAGGACGAGAATGGATCGTTCCTCTTCGAGCTGGTCCTATACCGGCAACGCAGCGATACCATTGCCACATCCTCATTTCGGTTCGCCGGGAACAGGAATCTGACGAGCCTGATCGGGGAGCTTTCCATAAGGACCTCCCGCGAAGCGTCTGTCCTCATGGGGCGCTGATCACTGTTCATGAACGAACTTCTTTGTGAGGAACTCCCCCTGCAGCGGTGTTAAATTGAATCTCTGGCAGGCGATCTCCACCAGCCTCGCCTTGTCGGTGTTCGGATCGGCCTTGAGCTCGGAATCAATGAACCTGAAGGCGTCTTCGATGTTCTTGTCCATGGCTGATCTCCTGGATATAGCTGTATCTCACAATGGCGCACTACAAGAATACGACAATATCAAAATAATTTCAATTGAAAAATTGAGTGCCGTCCCTCCCCTTTCCCCTGACGGAATCGCCAAAACTGGAACATGCGGCACCGGCCATGGGCATGGAAGATCGAACGGACCGTGCGGTGGTGATTCTTCCGCCGGGAAGCCATCATGCTGTTGACAAAGGCATCGGGGGAGGCTATACTGGAAGAAGACATAACCATGACACGATGTCCCGGCAACAGATGAGAGGAGCCCGAATCAAATACTGCGGCGCAATCTCCTCAATGATGGCACTCATGGTCTTCATTCTCCCCCCACTTTCGAGCAGGCTCCGGGCGGAGGAGGTCTCTGAATTGGGATTCCTGAGGCCCAGGGCCGTCCTCACCGCCGACTACGTCCCAACCTCGGGATTCGACGGCCACAAGTTATCCTTCAGGTCCTTCAGTCTCTCCTCCACGATCCCCCTGGGGGGGCCCTATGTGAACAACGAGGGATCCCTCGCCTTCTTCCAGGCCTTCCTCAGCTGCAGCCTGGGCCTTGCACAGCCGGACATCTCCGTCATGAAGGGAATCAGCAATGTGGAAACTGGCACCATGGTCTTCTCCACCCTCTTCATCACCAGCTCGAGGAAACTCTTCGCCCTTTCTGCAGGGGTGAGCATCTCCGAGGAGATAAACTCCTTCTCATCGCTCCAGCCGACCCCCTATTGTCTGGGCATCGGCACCTGGAGGCCAGCGATATGTTTACACTGGTGAACGGGCTGACGCTCTCCTACAATTCCGGCGTCTACGGAGTCAGTTTCCCCCTCTTTCCAATCCTGGGCTGTATAATCAGAATCGGCGAGAGGGATCGGATTAATGTGATGCTGCCGCTCCGTGTGAGCTACACGCACCGCTTCGACGCCGGGCTCCGGCTCACCGCATTAATCGGCGGCGAACGCAGAAGATTCTGCATCAACAATCATTCCGACTTCATCTACCTGTGGGGTCGCGACAGCAGGATATCGCTGCAGCTGTCATCGATCACCACGGGGATACGAATCGAGTATGACCTGTCGGAGAACGTTTTTATAAAGTCCTCTGCCGCCATCATCGCCATGCGGAACATCACCTTTGCCGAGAGGAGGAGCAGCCTGTACAGGGAACGGATCGCCCCGTCGGTCTATGCCTCCGTTTCGGCAGGCATCCGTTTCGGCAGGAGCGAATTGGAGGGGGAGCGAGAATAGGATCATGATGAGAACAGGGAAGACCGCAATAATCACAACCTCACTGCTCGCCATTGCCATGGCGGCAACCCAGTGCCGGAGCGGGCAGGGGAGCTGCGACCGGTGCGCAGCCGGAAACATGGAACACGGCGGCCGGACCAGGTCATTTATCCTCTACAAGCCGGCGGCGAGGCCCCGGGGGAGTGTACCCCTGATCATCGTCATGCACGGCGGCGGCGGAACCGCAGCAGGGATGATACGGATCACCCGCGGCCGGTTTAATCAGCTGGCCGAGCGAGACGGCTTTCTGGTGGTCTATCCCGAGGGCTACGGCAGGCACTGGAACGATTGCCGGACCGACGTTCATGACCGGGCCCACGATGCGAACGTCGATGACGTCGGCTTTCTATCGGCACTCATCGACCTCCTGGTGCGGGAGAGGGGGGTCGATCCGCGTCGCGTCTTCGCCACCGGAATTTCCAACGGCGGATTCATGTCCTTTCGCCTGGCCTGCCAGATTCCCGAGAAAATCCGCGCCATCGCCCCCGTTACCGCGTCGATGCCGGTGAATTCCAAATGCGGTTGCCAGCCGTCCCGTCCGGTCCCTGTCCTGGTCATGAACGGGACCATGGACCCGCTGGTGCCCTACGACGGCGGCGACATACGGCTCATGGGCGTCACCAGGGGCTCAGTGAAGTCCACGGACGAGACCGTGCAATTCTGGCTGGGGAATAACGCCTGCGCCGGCGACACGAGGACTGTGTTGCTGCCCGACATCGAAGCAACCGACGGATCGACAGTCGAAAAGACGGTCTATCCATCATATGGCGGCACCCCCTGCGTGACCCTCTACACGGTCAGGGGGGGCGGCCACACCTGGCCCGGTGGACAGCAGTACCCGGGGAAGCGCCTCGTCGGGACCGTCAACAGGGACATCAACGGCTGCGATGAGATCTGGGACTTCTTTCGCCGCCTGCACTAGCGCCAGGCTGCCCCTGCCCCTCCGCCAAAAAAAGATTGAAAATTTTCCGGAAAGTGGTACCTTACCCTTGTGGCCTAAAAAGCTGCAGCCAATCATTTTTCGTGCATTCAATACACTTTACCGGAGGAATATCATGACTGCCAAACGCAACGTGAGGATCCTTCTGTTTCTCGGTATAATCCCGGTTTGTATCGTGCTCGGCGCGAGCTTCCGTTTCGGCATGACAGGAGGCCAGGCCCTGGGAGAGACCATCGACACACCCGTTATTACGGACAGGGGTTTTTTAATCAGCCAGGGGATGAAATCGAAATTCGCCGATATCCTCTCCGTGCTCGACATCGCCGATGAGGCCGCGTCCAAGGGATACAAGATCACTCATGTCCCCCAGCAGATCTTCGCTAAGTTCGACATCGTGGCCAAGGGGATGAGGATCGCCAGCATACCGGTGCCCCTTACCGGCAGCACCACCGAGGGTGTCGTCTTCATCGAGACGGTCCTCCCCATGTCCCTCCCCAAGGACGAGTCGAGCATCTACATCTGGAAAAACGGCAAGGAGCTGGCCATCAGCAGGACCACGGCGGCGGAAAACGACATATCGGTGCAGCTCCCGCTGGACAAGGGGACCAACTATCTCTGCTTCCTGGTGAAGAACAAGAACAAGTGGTGGGGGAGGAGCCGCGTTTTGAAGGTCGAATCCCCCGGCGCGGTGATCGAGGAGAAGAAGGTGACGCCCCCTCCGCCATCCTCCTTCAGCGACTACTGGGACGAGGCGAACGAACAGAAATACACGATGCCGAAAAAGGATTCCATCATCGGCTTCAACGGCTTCACCATCACCTCACGCGGCAGCGTGGTGACCGATATCCCCTCGCCCCTCAGCGGATCCACCAGCGAGGGAATCGTCGACTCGAACCTCCTCCTCCCGGGAAACCTCCCCGGCCGCAACAACCAGGTCTACCTATGGAACAACGGCGAGGAGATCCTGGTGGACCGCAACGGCTCCTCCAGCGAGCGCGTCCTCAGCAAGATCGTGCTGGGGAGCGGACCCAATTACATCTGCGGCATCGTGAAGAGCGGCGCCAGGTACATCGGCAGGACCCCCATGGTGAGGGTCAATTCATCGGTACGCTCCTCAATCGCCCGCTTTGAGATGACCTGGGACGGGCCGGGCGACATGGACCTGCACCTTGAGGGCGTCGATAGCGGCTGGCACTGCGGGTTCATGAGGACCAACATCGACGAGAGCGGCGCCCGGGTAAACCTGGACATCGACAACATGAACGGTTTCGGACCGGAGAACATCCGCGTCTTCTCGGTGCCCGGCGCCACTCAGGTGAAGTGCTTCGTGAACTACTACTACGGGCCCGGGCCCTCCAAGGTCACGGTCCGCTACTTCGACAAGCAGAACAGGATTGTGAAGTCTGAGACCAAGGCGTTTCACCAGGGGATGATCCAGTCGACCTCGCAGTTCAACCCCAGATCGTGGACGGTGGGGACCTTTACCATCACTCCTTAAACGTAAGTACGAACGCACACGGGAAAGGGGCGCCGCCTGGCGCCCCTTTTTCTTGCTTCACCAAATGGTGGCGAATCAGGCGATGACTTCATGTCTCCGTCAATTTTTCGCCGTCGCAGGATCGTAGGCCAGTAACTCCTTCACCTTGGCCAGCTGGTCCGGTGTTGCCTCCAGGGTCACCGGCTGGTTGTCACTATAGAGGCGGTACATAAGTTTATTCGCCGCCATGCTCTCATTCTGCTGCGACGGTGAGAGCAGAACCCCCACGCTCATATCGGTCAAAGTGCAGATGGAAGCGCAATGCCCCCCGGGCGTATCCTACCAGACTATTCTGAAACGTAACATTGACGCAGGCATTGGTATAGCTTTTGTTTCCGATGAGGATATTGGCCCGATTTTTCAAGTCTGCAATGTCATCCGTGGTGAAGGCATTGTTATATTTGAACGTCACCATCTCCTGTTGCTTCACCCCGTCCTTTATCTCACGCTCGCAGGTTGCTTCATAGTTGTCCAGGGATCCCTCCACTACTGTATGCCACATGGGCAGTTTGTTTTTTTCGACTTGTTGAAGGGATCGTCGTTCACAACGATCTGGTAGCTCCTTCCGCAACTGACGACAAAAAACACAAGAATAGCTATGCTCAATCGCTTCATGACCCACCCTGTAAAATGAAAATTGTATATTATATGCCAATAATAGTGCTCATAACAGGCATGTCATAATGTTTTAGAGGTGCAGCGGCATGCGTATATTTACATCATACCCCGTGGATTCTCAGCCGGTATTGAACTATCGCCATGAAATGGCTATATTATTCTATTAAATCTATGAGAATAACCAGAGGAAATATATGAACACACGCGCATGGATCATCTCACTCACAGTGCCCCTGGTATTGCTCGCCTGCGGTAACGGCGGCGTTCCCCGCAGCGTCACGTCGCAGGCAGACGGCACCGATTCACCGGAAAAAGTGTACTGCAGTCCCCCGCGGGATTCGCTGAAAAAGCGGCTCACGCCGCTCCAGTACTCGGTGACCCAGGAAAACGCCACCGAGAGCCCCTTCGACAACGAATACTACCACGAGCGCCGCCAGGGTATCTATGTCGATGTGGTGTCAGGGGAGCCGCTCTTCAGCTCCACCGACAGGTTCGAGTCCGGCACGGGCTGGCCCAGCTTCACCAGGCCCATCGACCCTAAGTACATCACCAGGAAGACCGACCGCTCACAGGGGATGACCAGGATCGAGGTGCGGAGCCGATACGGCGACTCGCACCTGGGCCACCTCTTCGACGACGGCCCGGCGCCCACGGGACGCAGGTACTGCATCAACTCGGCCGCACTCAGGTTCATCCCCAGGGAGGAGATGAAGAAGGCCGGGTACGCGCACCTGCTGGTGCTGTTCCAATAGCGTATTTTTCCGTTCGAGTCGTCCCCGACACCGGCCGACTCCATCGATGTCAGGCGTCATCTCACCGGTGCTGCAGCTGGCGATCGAAAAAGATAGTTGATTCTTCATCTATAGTGCGGTATCGGATAAACTGCAGAGCCGGCATGGCTTATTTGATCCACGAATCTGATCGTGCCGTCACGGTCAACGGAATGGGGCATTGAAACAGGGAAGAATTATCCAATCGATACGGGACTACCTGTGGCTGGTACCCTTCGCCTACGGTATCCCTGTGCTCACCGCCTCTGCGGCACGCCTGATCAGCGGCACCCCCTTCGACAGGGATACCTACGAGCGCGCCGCCCTCTGGGACGCATCGCTCCTGGCGTTCCTGGCATCCTGCCAGATGCTCACACGCGGAAGATTTTTCCGTAAGACCAGCACGCCATCGGGTGCCTCATGACTGAAGCCGCACTCACTGCAGGAAGAGGCGCCGCCGGTACCGATGAGCCCATGAATCTGCAGGCCTACGCGTTTTCGAGCAACCATATACCATATACAGAGGTAACGCAATGAGATCAATTGCAGTGTCGCTTCTAATAGGTGCCGCGGCCGGCCTCGCGGACATACTCCCTATGGTGGTGAAGAAGATGGACCGTATCCCGATCCTGTCTGCCTTCATCCATTACGTGGTGGTGGCCTTCGTCGTGGCCCATGTGGCGATACCGGGGCTGCCCTGGTGGATCCGGGGCCCGATTGTCGCATTCATAATGTCACTGCCGGTGGCGGTATTGATGATGCAGCGGGAAAAGAAGTCCGTACCGGTGATCCTGTCCATGTCGCTTGTGCTGGGCTGCGGCATCGGTATCGCGCTTCATTATCTGATCGAACAACATTGAGTGGTATGTTGCTGCGCCAGAACACCTCATTCCCATACGCATGCCGCCGAAATAACCGCGGAGACGGGGATTGTTAAGGCCGTGTTAAAATGATCGCCCCCCTGATTTTAATGGTTTTAAATTTTCCTCTCCGGGAGAGGCTGACACATGTTTTCAGAAACTGAAGCATGCCCGATCGAGAAGATCATCGAGGGGGACTCGATCCTCACCCTGTTCCAGCCCCTCGTCTCCGTCAGAAAGAAGCGGGTGATAGGGCACGAAGCACTCTCTAGGGGCATCTTCGGATCCTCGGGGAACATCATCATGCCCCGTGCGCTCTTCGAGGCGGCCCAGGCCGCCGGCAGTGTCCTCGATCTGGACAGGGAGCAGTATGTGCTCTGCGTCGACTTCAAACACGACCGGGACATCGCCTGAAGCCCCATCGTCGGGACGCCCTATCACGCCCCGGATGCCCCAGCGCCACCGTGATCCGCCGCTCCTCTTCGTCAACCCTCCGACTGATCACTGGTCCGACGCGTTCCTCCAGGAGTCCCATCTCATTGCAGTGCAGGGCCCTCTCATCTGTCATGCCCATGGCAGTATGGATTACGCGCCGGCCCCTTACACCTGCCCGAGCCGGGCGCTCTGACGCACCAACACCGCCCCATCAACCTCGATGCAGAGGTCCTGATGCCGCCGCCTGAGAATATTGTCCCTGATCCACCGCGCCGCCAGAAAGGCCATCTCGAATGCCGGCTGCCGCACCGTGGTGATGGAGGGGGAGAAGACCCTCCCCAGGGGGGAATCGTCGAACCCGGTGACGGAGACATCCTCCGGCACACTCCTCCCCGCGGCGACGAGCTCCCCGATGAGGCGGATCGCCAAGTAATCGTTGAAGCACATCACCGCGTCGCACCCCTTTTTAATGAAGAAGGAGGCGGTCTCCGCCTTCACGCCGTGAATCGTGTCCGCCAATAGCGAGAGTTTCTCGCCCCCCGGAATCCCCGCCTCACCGAGCGCGGTGATGTATCCGCGGAACCTGTCGGTGTTGTTGGGATTGGTGCTGACCCCCAGGTACCCTATCCTGCGATGCCCCGCCGCCGCCAGCATCTCGGCAAGCCTGAGGGTCCCCTTGAAGCCGTTGCATGAGACATGGTTGTCCCCCGGCTCCGATCTGCTGAGAAATATATAGGGGATGCCGATCTCCGCTAGGCGCTTCTTCGTCTCCGCGCCGATGCTCCGGTAGGCGATGATGACGCCGTCCGGCGGCTGGTGCCCCGATTCGAGATGTCCCGGAAAGCCCTCCGGCGTCACGATCCCCACGTGTTTTTTCTCGTCGGCGAAGGCCTCGTTTATTGCCCCCAGCAGCTCGGTGACGTTGAAAAAGGGGTTCACGGAAAGCTCCTCCTCCTCGGGGACCACCACCAAAAGATTCAGATTCGAGCGGCGCAGGGGCCGCTTCCGCTGCTTCAGGGTAAAGGAGTGCTGCCTGGCAACCCTCAGCACGGTCCTCCTGGTATCCGGGGAAATCCCCGGCTCGTGGTTCAGGGCCCGGGAGACGGTGCTGATGGAGACGCCGCATTCCCTGGCGATATCCTCGATGTTCATGGGACGAACGGTTCGTGCCATGCCCCTACCGCTCCCGTTTCCTTGCCGCGGGATTCAGCTCTTTCTGCAGGGCCTCCCTGAGGCCCGCAAGGTACATGGCACCCAGGGCACGGTCGTAGAGGCCGTAGCCCGGACGCCCCGTCTCCCCCCAGATCATCCTGCCGTGATCGGGGCGCAGGGCGCCGGAGAAACCGGCCCGCACCAGCGTCTTCATCACTGCGAACATGTCCACGTCCCCCTGCTCCGTGGGGTGCGCCGTCTCGATAAAGGCCCTCTCGCCGGTCCGCCTTATGTTGCGGCAGTGGACGAAGGGGACCCTGCCGGCGGCGCAATATTTTTCCAGCGCCCCCTCGATGCCGAACTCGGCGTTGGGCCCCAGGGAGCCGGTGCAGAAGGTTATGCCGTTGGAGGGGCTGTCCACCGCGGCGACGAGTCTGTCCAGGTCCCGTTCGTCCTTAATGATCCTGGGGAGCCCGAAGATCGGCCATGGGGGATCGTCCGGGTGGATCCCCATGCGCACGCCGGCCCCCTCCGCCACCGGAACAACCCTCTTCAGGAAGTACTCCAGGTTCCGCCACAGCGCCTCCTCGTCCATCCCCCTGAAGGCCGCGATGTGCGCGGACTGCTCCTTTCTCCCGTAGCCGGCAGCCCATCCCGGCAGTTCCAGGCTCTCTTCTGCCGGGTCGATGCCGGCGAGCTCGCCGTGATCGTAGGCAAGGCTGGTGGAACCGTCATCATTCAGGCGTGCCAGCTGCGTCCTGGTCCAGTCGAAGACCGGCATGAAGTTGTAGCAGAGGATGCCGATGCCCAGAGACCCCATGTTGCGGACGCTGGCGCAGTAGTTGTCAATGAGCTCGTCCCTCCCCGGCCTCCCCAGCTTGATGTCCTCGTGCACGGGGATGCTCTCGATCACCGAGAGCCTGAGGCCCGCGCTCTCCACCTTACTCTGCAGCGCCGCGAGCTTCTCCCGGGGCCACTGCTCCCCCACCGGGACGTCGTAGAGCGCCGAGACGACGCCGGTCACCGACGGGATCTGCCTGATGTACTGCAGCGGCACGGGATCGTCGTCGCCGTACCACCGGAATGTTATCTCCATGATTCGTTCACCGCTCCATACTTATGATATCTGACATCGTGTCCATCATCTCAGCAATCCCCCTGATCGAACCGTGACACGCTCCCTTTTCCTGAGAGCATGGATTCGTTGCTTGAAAAAATGGATTCCCGTTTTCACGGGAAGGACATATCCATGAACGAATCTCACACGCCCGAGTAGGCGGAGAAGCCGCCGTCCACCGGTATCACCACGCCGTTCACGAACCCCGAGGCCCCCTCGTCCACGAGCCAGAGGAGCGTCCCCACCAGGTCCTCGGGGAGGCCGAAGCGGCCCATGGGGGTCTGGCTGATGATGCGCTCCGCCCGCGGGGTGCGGGTTCCGTCAGGGGCGATCAGGAGGCTCCTGTTCTGCTCCGTGAGGAAGAAGCCCGGCGCCATGGCGTTGACCCGTATCCCCACCCTCGAGAAATGAACCGCCAGCCACTGGGTCAGGTTGCTCACGGCCGCCTTTGCGGCGCTGTAGGCCGGGATCTTCGTCAGGGGGGTGAAGGCGTTCATCGACGATATGTTGATGATCACCGCCCCGGGGGCCCCCGCCATGCCCCTGGCGAACACCTGGGTGGGGAGGAGCGTTCCCAGCACGTTCAGGTTGAAGACGAACTGCACCCCCGCGGGGTCGAGGTCGAAAAAGGTCAGGACGTCCTCGCGGGCGGCCTTCAGGTCCTCCGGCTCGAGGAACTCCTTCGTGGTGGTCCCCAGGGGATGGTTCCCCCCGGCGCCGTTTATGAGGATGTCGCAGCGGCCGAACCGCTCTGCTACCGCCCTCTCCGCACCCCTGATGCTGTCGGTGGAGAGGACATCGCACCGTACCGCCATCGCGTCGCCGCCATTCCGGCGGATCCCTGCGGCCACCGCCTCGGCCCCCTCCTCCTTGATATCGAACAGGGCTACCCGGGCGCCGCTCTCCGCAAGGGCTTCGGCGAAGCGACCGCAAAGAACCCCTCCACCCCCGGTGACCACGGCAACACGCCCCTGCAGATCAACACGAAAGGGGAGTGTCATGATGTGCCCCCCCGCTTCCTGATTCTTATCCAATTTCGTGTCATACTGTCGTTCTCTTCCATAAAAAATTTATGATTAATTATAGTTTTTTTCTTGCAAATAACGCAAATATTTTCAATACTTTTTTCCACAAAAGTATAAATTTTACGGCTCCTGCTGCGCCGGGAGCCGGGGGTTGCTGGCATGAACACGATACTCCTGGCCGTCATACTGGTCATCGCCATCCCGTTGCTCGCCGCAGTGATTTTTGTCCTGTCCCTCTTCCTTATTTATCCCCGCACGCCCCTGTATCGGATACCGGCCCGGGTCGGCGGGGGGGACCCCTACGAGATACGTCGCGAAGGCGATGTCCCCTATCTTATGAGCCGCGGGCTCCCCTACCCGACGCACTTCGACGGATCCGACCATCGGCGGCAATGGCTTACCGGGAGGGCGAAGATGCGCTTCGACCCGGAGGGGACCGGGGAGAGGGACGGGTGGCACCTCCTCACCGCTGCCGGTGAGAGCTGGGTCGACGTCACGCTCCCCGCCACCTACAATGCCGCTGCAGGCGACCACACCGGCTACGAGGGCTACACCTGGTTCATGATCCCCTTCAGCCCGGCCTTCCGGTCCGATGAACACCGCTTCATCAGGCTCTGCTTCCAGGGGGTGCTTCTGCGCTGCGACGTGTGGCTCAACGGCCGCCATCTGGGGCACCGCGAGGGGGGATACACACCCTTCTACTTCGCCCCGGCGGATGCAATCATTCCCGGTAAAAAGAATTTTCTCACAGTCAGGTCGGACAATCGGTCCACCTTCGACTCCCTCCCCCCCCAAATCCGGGACGACCACAATCCCGGATGGCACCAGTACGGCGGAATATACAGGGAGTGCTACCTTGAACTGGTCCCCCGCCAGTACGTCTTCAAGGCGGCGGCGAGAACAGCAATGCAGGGTTCATCGACCTCCCTTGCGGTGGACGTGCTGGTCCATCACCGGGAGCGATTGCTCCCCTGTACCCTCCGCTGCACGCTGAAGGACGGCGTGAAGACCGTCGGGTCCTCGCAGGCCCAATTGTCCGCCGGCGGGGAGGTCGAGCACTGCCGCTTCGATTTCCCGGTGAACAGGGCGCGCCGCTACTCGCCGGCATCGCCGCAAACCTGCACCGTGCACCTGGAGCTGAGGGCGGGAAGGATCCGGCAGCGGCTCTCCTTCGTCACCGGGCTCCGAACGGTTCAGGTGCGGGACGGGAAGCTCCTCCTGAACGGCGAGCCGCTGTTCCTGAAGGGCATCTGCAAGCACGAGGACGACCCGGTCACCGGGGCGACGCAGACGAGAGCGACCATCCGCCGCGATCTCTCCCTGATCAAGAAGATGAACGCCAACTATATCAGACTGGCCCACTACCCCCACCACACGGCAGAGCTCTCGGCGGCCAGAGACATGGGGCTCCTCCTGGGCGAGGAGATCCCCCACTACCAGACCGGCTTCGGTTTCACCGCCTGGTTCCAGGAGAAAAAGGGCCTTCGTACCTTTCCGGCGCGCTACTTCGGGTGCCGGCAGGTGCGCCACAGGGGACTCCTGGAGAACGCCAGGCGTCAGCTTATCGAGATGATCGAGCGTGACCGGAACAACCCGGCCATCATCCTCTGGGGAGTGGCCAACGAGACCTACACCCTGGGGAGGGGGGCCGGCAGCGCCCACGGCTGGCTCGCCGATGTCGCCAGGACCTTTGATGCCACCCGGCCGGTCACCATGGCGGAGGCGACCTACAACATCCCGCTCTTCGACAAGCGACGCTCCGCTGCTGCATACATGGATGTGGTCTCCCTCAATTCCTATTACGGATGGTATTTCGGCGAGACCGGCCAGTTCCCGAAGCACCTGGAGGGCTTCTGCCGCCGCTTCCCGGGTAAGCCGGTGATCCTCTCGGAGTTCGGTGCCGACGCTGCGCCGGGGCGCTCCGATGCCGACGGCCCATGGAAGGCCGAGCGGGTCAGCTTCGGCAAGACCTATTCCGAGGAGTACCAGGAGCGAGTGATAACCGACTACTGGAACACCGCCCGAAGCAACGAAGCGGTCGTCGGCATCTCCCCCTGGGTCTTCTCCGATTTTTACAACACCTGGTTCCCCCACAACCCGGTCCCGAACTTCAACCTGAAGGGGGTGACCTCGAAGGAGCGGAAGCCGAAGCGGGCCTATTACGCGCTTCAAAAATTCTACGGCGGTGATCGGCGCCGCCCGAGGAGGCAGCCATGACGGAACAAACCTACGATTTCACACTGTTCCAGGAGCGTATATTTCCCCGGTGGATCAAACAATTCGCGTCCGGCCCGGGCCCCGGTGAGTACAGCTTCAAGATCGGGGGGCCCACCTGTTCATACGGCACCACGGACATGCTGATCTCGCGCTATATCATGGACGAGCTGGACCTCTCGGAGGAGGAAAAGGACCGGTGGGCGGGAGTCATCAACTCCTTCCAGGACCCCGTTACTGGAAATTACCGCAAGACCTACACCATGCACCACCGCGAGCACACCACCGCCTACGCCATGGCGGCGCTGCACCTCATCGACCGTAGGCCGGCCTACCCCATGGCATGGAAGGAGAGGATCTGCGGATCCGAGAGGTCGATGGAGAAATGGCTTGCCGGCGTGAACTGGTCGATCATCTGGCCCGGTTCCCATGTGGTCACCGGCCCCCCGGCGGTGATGGCAATGCTGGGGGAGGACGTGGGCGACTTCTTCGAATGGTACTTCCGCTGGCTCGACCGTACGGCAGATCCTGACTCGGGATTCTGGTGCCGCGGCCTCGTGCACCGCGCCGGGATCATCCGCAGGCCCACGAAGCACGAGATGGGTGGCGCCTTCCATATGTACTATGTCTACGAGTACTTCAAACGCCCCTGGATGTACCCGGAGAGGATCGTGGACCACTCCCTGCGGCTCCAGCACGAGAACGGCCTATGGGACAAGGACGTGACCTACTGCATCGACCTGGACGGCGTCTACAACCTCACCCGCTCCTCCAGAAACGCCGGAGGATACCGCAGCGACGACGTACAAGCAGCGGTGCACCGCTACCTCGCGGGGGCGGAGCGTGTCCTGAACGATGAGGATTTCTTCTTTAAGCGGTACGCCAATTCCCATATCCTCACCGGCGCCCTAGGAGCGGTGGCGGAGTGCCAGAAATTCTATCCGGGAATCGTCCGGACTTCGAAGCCCTGGAGGCAGTCCCTGGACAGGGCCTGTTACATCTGAATGGAGGAACAGAGAATGAACGACGCAACCTCTCAAAAGGAATCCAGGCTCTCCCTGAAGGAGAGCCTGGGCTACGGTATCGGGGACGTGGCCTTCAACCTGCTCATAAACACGACCTCGCTCTACCTGCTCTTCTTCTACACCGACGTCTTCGTCATCGGAGCGGCCGCGGCGGGGGTCATATTCCTGGTATCGAAGCTCTGGAACGCGGCGATCGACCCCTTCATCGGCTACTGCATCGACCGCACCAGCACCAGATGGGGAAAGATGCGCCCCTATATGCTCTTCGGAGCGATACCGCTGGCGGCCTGCTTTTACCTCATATTCGCGAGCCCCGACGTATCCGGCGAGCTCCGCTTCATCTACGGAATGGTCACCTTCCTCATATTCAACACGGTCTTCGCCTTCGTGAACGTCCCCTATGCGGCGCTGACGGCGACCCTGGCCAAGGAATCCCACGAGCGGTCGAGGCTCACCGGCTTCCGCATGACCTTCGCCACCGTGGGGATGCTCCTCGCCGCGGTTGCGACGAAGCCCGTGGTGCGTCTCTTCACCGACGAGATCACCGGCTTCAGGATCACCTCGATCATCTTCGGCGTCGTCGCCGCGGTGGTGATAGTCCTCTCCTTCGCCTCGGTGCGCGAACGGCACGCCCCCGCGGCGGACGAGGAAAAGGACTTCCGGCGCAACCTCACCGCCCTGCTGAAGAACAAACCCTTCATCTTCCTGGTCTTCTCCTATGTGTCCACCGGGGTGGGGGTCTACACCACCGCCATCACGGTGAACTATTACTTCAAGTACAACCTGGGGAACGAGTCGCTCATATCGGCCGCCTTCGCATCGCTCTTCATCGCGGCCGTCGCCGTAATCCCCCTCTGGGTGATCATATCGAAAAGGATCGGCAAGCGCAACTCCCTCATGGCCGGGCTCACCGTGTTCATAGCCATACTGGTGGCGGTGTACTTCATCAGGGAGATCACGCCCCTGCAGCTGGTACTCCTCCTCGCAGTGGCGGGCACCGGCATGGCCACCTTCTCCCTCTTCCCCTGGGCCATGGTGGCCGACACGGTGGAGTACTCCCGCTGGAAGGCGGGTGTGTTCCAGCAGGGATTCCTCTACGGCTTCTTTGTCTTCGGACTGAAGGTGGCCCAGGCACTGGCCGGCTTCGCCGGCGGCACCGCCCTTGATTTCTTCGGCTACGTTCCCAACGCGGCGCAGAGCCCCGGGGCTCTGGAGGGGATTCGTCTTACCATGACGCTCATCCCCTGCGCCTTCATCGCCGTGGGTGTAATCCTGCTGCTCTTCTATCCCATCAGCGCGACGATGCACAGCCGGATGGTGGAGGAGATCAAACAGAGGAGCGGAGAGCGATGAGTGAATTCGAATCGATCGCCCGTGCCTTGCTGGAGGGCACCGCCGAGCGGCTCCCCCAGAGTACGCCGCTCTACCGGAACTCCATAATCTCCTCGGGGGGCGCCCGCCTCGCCATGGTCAGGAAGGGGAATGCGGACATGCTCATCGCCGCGGGATCCGGACCTCTTGTCGGGGAGCTTGGCGGCGACACCGTGGGTGAATGGAAACTCTGCCCCCTCACCACGGCGAACCGCCTGGTCCTCCAGCGCCACCTTTCCTGGATACTGCCGACGGCCTGCAGCGGCGCGATTCCGTCAATCGGACTGGGGGACCGTCTTGGCATCGCCACTCCCGGCCACATCGATTCGGTGCGGAACAGGCGGGTATTCCCGGTGTTCGCCCAGCAGAGCGCACGGGAGATGTCCCTCACCGGCCGCACCATGGATGACGTCCTGAACGGCGCCGCCTTCGCCGTATTCCGCGAGGGCTATCGCGAGGGCTACGGTGCCGATGCCGACCATCTCAAGAATCCGGAGGATATCGCAGCGGCGCTGGAGAGGGGCTACTCTATGATCACCCTGGACTGCTCCGACCATATCGATCACGCCGCACGGGGGCATTCCGTCGATGCGCCGGCGGCGCGGTGCCCCGCCATCCTGGAACGGGAATACGCCGGCAGGGAATTCGCGGCGGGTTCCCATCGCCTTCACTTTTCCCGCGAGGCCCTCGTGCGCTGTGCCGCAGTCTACGGAGCGGCCCTGGATTTTATCGAGAGGGTTTACCGCGGCGAGATCGCCCGGGCCGGCAGGGCCGTGGATTTCGAAATATCCATCGATGAGACGGAAATGCCCACGGACCCCCTGGAGCACCTCTTCATCGCCCGGGAGCTGGCACGGCGGGGGATCGCCGTGACGAGTCTGGCGCCGCGCTTTTTCGGCGAGTTCCAGAAGGGGATCGACTACCGCGGCGATCTTCCACGCTTTCAGCGGGAGATGGAGATACACGCCGCCATCGCCGACGGACTGGGCTACCGCATCTCGGTGCATTCGGGGAGCGACAAGTTCTCGGTCTTCCCCTCCATCGGCAGGCTCACGACGGGCCGGTTCCACCTGAAGACCGCCGGAACCAGCTGGCTTGAGGCGCTCCGTGTCATCGCGGCCGAAGACCCGCCGCTCTACCGGCGCCTGCATCGCCACGCCCTGGCGCGCTTCGGGGAGGCCCGCAGGTACTACCACGTCTCGGCGGATCCGGCTAGGATCCGCCCACTGGAGGAGACGAAGGACCGGGACCTTACCGGCTATCTGGAGGACGACGATGCGCGGCAGGTGCTGCACATCGCCTACGGGGTCATACTCTCCGAAAGGGACGGCGGCGGAAGGCCCCTCTTCCGGGAGGTTTTCTACGGGACGATGCGGCGGCTCGACGGGGCCTATCGGGAGGGTCTGCGGCGCCACATCGGACGGCACCTGGACCTTCTGGGAATTGACCAGGCGATAGGAGATCCGCAATGAGGCCCTTCATACACGACGATTTTCTCCTGGAAACGGAGCGCGCCAGGGAGCTCTACCGGGACTTCGCGGCACCGGAGCCGATCATCGACTATCACTGCCACCTCTCTCCCGCCGAGATCGCCGGCGACGCCCGCTACGGCACCATCACCGACCTCTGGCTCGGCGGGGACCACTACAAGTGGCGCGCCATGCGCGCCAACGGCATCGACGAACGGTACATCACCGGCGACGCGAAACCCATTGAAAAGTTCCGCGCTTGGGCCGCCACGGTGCCGAAGACCCTGGGGAACCCCCTCCACCACTGGACCCACCTGGAGCTGGCGCGGTACTTCGGCATCACCGCGCTGCTGAGCCCGGACACTGCAGAGGGCATCTACCGCCGCTGCAACGACATGCTCCGCGATCCCTCCTTCTCGGCCCTGAGCATGGTGAAGCGGATGAGGGTGGAGGTCATCTGCACCACCGACGACCCGGCGGACACTCTGGAGCACCACACGGCATTCGCCAGCGGGGACCACGGCCTCAAGCTCCTGCCGGCCTGGCGCCCCGACCGGGCCATGGCGGTGGAGGAGCCGGGGCGTTTCAACCAGTGGGCGGATCGTCTGGGCGATTCCTGCGGCAGGAGCATCGGCTCCTTCGGGGATTTCATCGGCTGCCTCAGGGAGCGGCGGGACTTCTTCCATGCCGCCGGGTGCCGCCTTGCTGACCACGGCATCGCCACCGTGGACGACGATGCACCCGACGAGGCGGCGATGGCGGCGGTATTCCGGAAGGTCCGCGCCGGTGACACCCCCGACACCGGGGAGACGCGTGCCTTCAGGAGCGGAATGCTCTTCCTCCTCTCACGGATGAACCACGAGGCGGGATGGTCCCAGCAGTACCACATCGGCGTATTCAGGAACACCAACAGCAGGATGTTCGCCCGCCTGGGACCGGACTCCGGTTTCGATTCCATCGGCGACTTCCGATACGGCAGGGCCCTGGCGGGGCTCCTGGACCGGCTGGACCGGGAAGGGGCCCTGGCCAGAACGATACTCTACCCGGCGAACCCGGCTGACAACGAAATGATCGCCACCATGATCGGCAGCTTCCAGGAGGGCCCGGCGCCGGGGAAGATGCAGTTCGGCAGCGCCTGGTGGTTCCTGGACCAGAGGGAGGGGATGGAGCGGCAGATGCGCACCCTGGCGGCCATGGGGCTCCTCTCCCGCTTCGTGGGGATGACCACCGACTCCCGGAGCATCCTCTCCTACTGCCGCCACGAATACTTCCGCCGC
>JAFGJK010000136.1 GCA_016929135.1 Spirochaetota bacterium
AGGCTCGCGGGGTCCGGCGGGTACATGAGCCCCTCGGCACGAACCTCCCGCTGGAGCACACCGGTGATCACGCCAGGCTCCACCACCGCCACCATATTCTCACGATCGATTTCCAGGATACGGTTCATCTTCTCGAGCGAAAGGACTACGCCCCCCCGGATGGGGACTGCGCCGCCGGTCACTCCCGTCCCCGCACCCCTGGGGACCACCGGCACTCTGTACTGGTTGCACAGCCGGAGCACCGTCTGGACGTCCCGGGAGTCCGCTGCGCGTACCAGCAGGTCCGGCATGGCCCGCAGGTCTGCGGATTCGTCGGTGGCATAGGTGCTGAGGATCTCTGGGTCGAGGCACACCCTGTTCTCTCCCAGGGCTTCCGAGAGCAGAGCGGCGATTGTATGCAGAGAATGCTTCGCGTTCTTCATGGGATGTATTTCCGTTGATTGTATGAGTTGTGCACTCCTCCGGCCGGCATGTCAATAATGATTTGATATCCACCGATTATATTCAGGTGATGGTTTCCGGGGCAGTCCTGTCATGACGCGGGCACTGTGGTTGGCACAGGGGGGCTTTATCGGTCCCGTATGAATTGCGGTGTTCGGTGCAATGGGTATCGCGATGGTGCGATTCGTCGTCGCAGTACTTTTTTTTTTGATATTCATTATTAGTATTGACAATACATCATACTGTATTACAATCTTTCGTGTGGTGTTTTGGTGGGTTAAAAACTAATAGATCAGTGTGGGAGAATGTATCTGTATACTGCAGAAGTGTGTTTGTGAATTCCTCCATTCTTTAACTGCACTACAGATCATTCAATTTTTTTAATCATCAGAGGATAGAATTCAGCCATCATTCTTGAATCTGATGAATTTTTTTCATGCATGAAAATCCGTCCAGTCGGTCGAAATACCGGCTGGTCGGATCATGCTCTTTTATGCCCTTGTGATGAGGTGAACCCTGGGATGAACAGACAGGATAGAGGGATACAGCATCTGAATGATCTGGAGGAGATACGAAAAAACCAGATCATTCTGGCCACGCTGAAGAAGATTTCCGAGGTGGGGAGCGATAACGTCACCATGGATGACATCGCCCGCGAAGCGGGTCTTTCAAAGGGGGGAGTGGCACACTATTTCCCCTCCAAGGATGTCCTCTGCCGCGAGGCGTTTAAGCGTTTTTTCGAAAGGATTTTCCAGAGAAGCCGGGATACCATCATCGGATTTGCTGATCCCCTGTCGAAGCTTCTCTCATTCGGGTGGCTCTACAACTGGAATGATCCTGACGTGAACCTGGGCTACCCGCTCCTCTTCGATGCCATGGCCATGGCATCGCATGATGCGGCATATAGGCAGCTTTTCCACGAATGGGTGGATCGCTGGATCGAGATGCTCAGTGAGGCGATACGGGAGGGCCGGGAGTATGGTCTGTTCCAGGACGCTGATCCGGTCGAGACGGCACGAACGATTTCCGCAATCTATCATGGCGTGGCAGTGCGGTGGTATCTTGATCGTGATTCACACAGCAGCGACTGGGCCTTGAGGGCGGTGCGGAATTCCATCACGAGGCTGATGGGAGTGAAGGGATAGAATGGGTGTATGTTGCCGGTTCTTTGGGTATGAAACCGGCGGATAATGACCACAAAAAATAACAAGGGGGAATGACATGGCGGTATTTGAAAGTACGGACAGAATGTATGAGGTGCTGGGGACCCTCTTCAGAACGCTCTTGAAGGACCCGGCGGCAGGACCCAAGTTTCTCGAATCCGAGATCGTCATCAAGTTTGAGATATCCGACCCCTCCGGAACGATCTGGCTGTCACGGGAGAACGGCGGGGAGGTGATCTGCGGGAGCACGAACCTGAAGCCCACCATCGAGATGATTCTCTCCGGGGATTCATGTCATAAATTCTGGCTGCAGGAGCTCTCCATGCCGGTGGCGCTCGCCAAGGGCCTCATCAAGGCGAAGGGGCCCATGCCGAAGGTGATCAAGCTGCTCCCCCTCCTGAAGCCGGCATATGTGGCGTACCCGGAAATAGCGAAGAAATTCGGGATTCTCTAGCCGAGGGGGTGGCGATATGAGCATGGAGCGCAGTATCAGACAGTATCAGGATGACCGGAAGGAATCGGTGCGGATCGCGGCGAGGCTGTTGCTCGCCTCAGCCACCACGGCGCCCCGGGTCGGCGGCGTGGGTGAGTGTACCGTTCATATCATCGAGGACGAGTGCGCCATTGAGGATCTGTGCCAGGGGATCGAACTGATGTCCCGGGACAACGAGAGATGGGATTTCTTCAGGAGGGACGCCGCAATGCTCAGGGATGCCGATGCGGTGCTGGTGATAACCTCGATCCGCTGCAAGACCGACCCCGCGGACACCAATTGCAACATGTGCGGCAGGCTCACCTGCGAGTACCTGAGAGCGGCAGAGCCCCTGCCCGCCGAGCCGGGGATCGCCTATCCGGGGCCGCTCTGCATCTTCAGGGCCAACAACATCTCCTACGCGGTCGACGGGGTCGTCTCGCTGGCACGGAACCTGGGGATCGATTACGGGGTCTTCTGGTCTGCCGGGGCGGCGGCCATGAGGATGGGCCTCGTGCCGAAGAATACCGGCTTTGCACTGGCGGTGGCGATCTCCGTGACCGAGAAAAGCCCCTTCAGGGACATCCCGATGAAATACGAGGAGATCAACGAACAGACCATGAACGACCGTATCATAAAGCGGCTGTGGCCGCAGTTCCGGTCGATCTACAGCTAGAGGAGGTAGGATATGCCGACACGTGATATGGCAGATCTCATACAAAACGGGCTGGAGCGGGCAGTGGAACTCATGGCGGTGGCGGCACACAACAGCTTCAGGTTCGGGGACAGGAACACCATCAAGCTGGTGAGCCTGGCCAAGGAGGACATGACGGAAATCGCCGAGTTCTGTTATTCCCTGGGGGATATGTCGCCGCTGGCCGCCAGGGACGGGCGGTTTCTGATGGAGCTGGTGAAGGAGCCCTGCGCGCTGATTCTTATCGGCGACAAGCGGAAATCTGATTTCAATTACAACTGTGGCGCCTGCGGCTATCGAACCTGCGCCGAGCTCAACAGGGCGGAAGAGGTGGAATCCCTCACCGCGCGGGGACCCAGCTGCCAGTTCAAGAACATCAACCTGAACATCGCCGTGAACGCCGCGGCCGCCGCGGCCTGGAGGCTCGGGCTTCACTGCCGCGTCTTTTCGACGCTGGCCTTCGCCGCCTTTGCCATGAACAAGATTGAGGGAGTGGATATCGCCAGCAGCGTCTCCGTGAGCGTTGCCAGGAAGGACCCCTACTTCAACCGGCACCAGTTCTGGACGCAGGAGCACTGGGACGAGACCTTCAAGAAGGAGTTTCCCACCTTCACCCGCGGCTTTATCGGCGCCATCGAGGACGAATGAGGAGGGACCCATGGGATCAAAAGCGCATCTCAACCAGGTAATCGCCTCCCATCTCGTGGAGATCCGGGCCGAGGAGACCCCGGACAAGGTGGTGTACATCTTCGAGCGGGGGGAGCTCGGCGAGGACAGGTGTTCCTACGGAAGCATGTACGAAAATTCCAACCGGATCGCCAGGCTGCTTCTGGACAACGGCATCGGCAAGGGGGACAACTTCGCGGTGTACATGCGGAACTACCCGGAATTCATCTATTCGCTTCTGGCCGCCACCACCATCGGGGCGGTGATGGTGCCGGTGGACCCCAGGTACCGCGGCGACAGGCTGAAATTCCTCCTGAACAACTGCCAGGCCAAGGCGGTGGTCACCATGGACGAGAGCCTCGACATGATCGAGGAGGTGGCTGGCGATGTGCCCTCGCTGAAGCTCGTGACGGCGGCCTACAGGGAGGAGCACGGCATTCCGGTATCGCCGAAGCATCCGGTGCTGAACGAGGTACTGGACAAGGGATCGTGGGAGCGGGTGGACCAGATGATCATGGACGTTCGCCATCCGATGCAGATCATCTACACCTCCGGCACCACGGGGGACCCCAAGGGGGTGCTCATCAGGAACAACCGGACGGGCCTGTTCAATATCCTCAACAGCTTGGTGTGGAAATACCAGAAGAGCGATGTCCTCTACAACGGGCTTTCCCTGACACACGGCAACGCCCAGGCGGTGACCCTCTTCCCGGCGCTTTCCATGGGCATCCAGGCGGTCTTCAGTCCCCGCTTCACCAAGAGCCGTATCTGGGACATCTGCCGCAAGTACGGCTGCACCTCCTTCTCGCTCCTGGGGGGGATGATGGCGGGCATTTACAACGAGCCGGAGAAGCCGGACGACGCGGACAATCCCGTGAAGATCGTCATCAGCGCCGGGACCCCGGTGACCATATGGGAGGATTTCGAGAAGCGGTACAACGTGAAGATCCTGGAGTGGTACGGATCGGTTGAGGGGGGGTTCGCCTACAAGCCGCTGGACAGGGGGCCCATCGGCTCATTCGGCAAACCGGTGCCGGGGGTGATGGAGTTCAAGGTGGTGGACGAGGAGGACGCGGAGGTCCCGGCCGGTACTACCGGTGAACTGATCTGCAGGCTCACCAAGGGGGACACCAGGGTGGACTACCTGGGCCTTCCGGACGCCTCCAAGGAGAAGACAAAGGGTGGATGGCTCCGCACCGGAGATATGGTCCACAGGGACGGCGAGGGGTGGTACTACTTCGATTTCCGGAAGGGGACCGAGCTCCGCAGGGCGGGGGATTTCATCCAGCCGGAATACGTGGAGACGGTGATCGGGAAGCACCCGGACGTATCTGAGGTCTGCGTGTACGGCGTGCCCGCCACGTCCGGCGCACCGGGTGAGAGCGACCTGGTGGCGGCGGTTTCACCCCTGGAGGGGAAGGCCATCGACCCGGCATCTCTTTTCGGCTACTTCACAACGAGCCTGGAGCCGAATTTCATACCCTCGTACCTGCAGGTGATGGAGGAGATCCCTAAGACGGTCACGGAGAAGGCGCTCTCAAGGGTGCTGAAAGAGGCTTTCGAGAGGAACGAGGGATCGATTTACCGGCAGGCAGACTACCGCTGAAATGGAGAGGGCACCTCGGGAGGCCGGACGGTGGATTTCTCCGGGGGCCCGCAGAAGACAGACAAAATAGAGGGGGGAATGTATGGGATATACCGAATTGAGTCTCGATCTGACCGATGAGCACATCCACCTGAAGGAGCAGGTGCACCGCTTCGCCATGGAGGTGCTGCGCCCCGCGTCACTGGAGCTGGACAGGCTTCCGGCGGAGGATGTGGTAAAGAAGGGGTCCCTCTACTGGGACGTGATGAAGAAGATGTACCAGAACAGCTATCACACCGTGCTCATCTCCGACGAATACGGGGGGCTGGGCCTCGATCCGCTGGCGGTGCACATCGTATGGGAGGAGCTGGCATACGGAAGCGTCGGCTTCGCGGTGTCCCTGGGCTGCAGCTGTTTTAACGCCTTCTACGCCACCATGCTGGCCAACGACCGGCTCACGGAGAAATTCATCACTCCCTTCGTGGAGTGCAGGGACGCCAGTGTCATGAGCTGCTGGGGGATAACCGAGCCGGACCACGGTTCGGACAATCTCATGCCCAGCTCGAGCTTCTTCAGGGAACGGGGAGCCACGCAGCAGGTGAAGGCGGTGAAGAAAAACGGCGACTGGGTGATCTCTGGGCAGAAGTCGGCGTGGATCTCCAACGGGCCGGTGTCGTCCAACGTGTCGCTCTTCGTGAACCTTGATCCCTCCCTGGGGTTCGCTGGCGGCGGGATTTGCCTTCTGGACCTCAACCAGAAGGGGGTGAGCCGCGGGAAGCCCCTGGACAAGCTGGGGCAGCGCGAGCTGCCGCAGGGGGAGATATTCTTCGACGGCGTGGTGTGCCCCGGGGAATTCATGATCGTCGATCCGGAGAGCTACCAGGCCATGACGGAGCTCACGCTGGGACACGCCAACGCCACAATGGGAGCGTATTTCACCGGCGTTGCCCAGGCGGCCCTGGATCTGGCGATGCAGTACGCCACCGAGCGTGTCCAGGGGGGCAAGAGGCTCTGCGATCACCAGTGGGTGCAGAAGAAGCTCTTCGACATGTTCGTGAAGGTGGAGACGGCGCGGTCGTTTTCAAGGAGCGCCATGATCTTCAACATGAACACGACGCCCCCCGACGTGAAGTTCTCCATAGCCTCCAAGGTTTACTGCACACAGGCCGCCTTCGACGTGGCCAGCGACGCGGTGCAGATCTTCGGGGGCTACGGACTCTCCAGGGAGCTTCCCATCGAGAAGATCTTCCGCGATGCGCGGGCCGGCATGATCGAGGACGGTTCGAACGATTCCCTGTCGATCAACGCGGGAATATCTCTGGTAAAGGAGAGACTGGGAGAATGAACAAGGCATACATCATCGGTTCCGGCATGATCCGGTTTCAGAAGTATCCCGACGAGACCGTCAGGACCATGGCCGAGAAGGCCATCGACCTGGCGCTGCGGGACGCGGGGCTTGAGAAGAGGGACCTGCAGGCCGGCTTTTTCTCGAACACCTTCTGGGGGATGTTCGCGAACCAGCATTCCATCCGGGGCCAGGTGGTGTTCCGGGGTGTGGGGATCGACAAGATACCGGTCACCAATGTCGAAAACGCCTGCGCCGGCGGGTCCACCGCCCTCCACCTGGCGTACACGGGGATACGCGCCGGCATGTTCGACGTGGCCATCGCGGTGGGCTCAGAGAAGATCACCAACCCGAACAAGATGCTCTCCCTCTCGGCCTACGCCACCTGCATGGACGTGGAGAATTTCCAGAAGCACATCGACATGATAATGGAGGTGGGGAAGACCTTCAAGATACAGATTCCGGACGACGGGTCGTCGCCGGGGGAGGGGAGATCGATTTTTATGGACGCCTACGCCATGGGGGCCCGCTGGCACATGGACAGGTTCGGTTCGACGCAGCATCAGCTGGCGGTGGTGTGCGCGAAAAACCACTTCCACGGCTCACTGAACCCGCTCTCCCAGTACCAGCACTCGATGACGGTGGAGGAGGTGCTGGCGGACCGGTCAGTGGCCTGGCCCCTCACCCGTGCCATGTGCGCGCCGGTGGGGGACGGCGCCGCTGCGGCGGTGGTCTGCTCGGAGGCCTACCTGAAGCGGATGAGGACTTCGAGGCCGGTGAGCATACTTGCCTCTGTGCTGGGGCAGGGGGCAGAGCGGAAGCTCGACGAGGAGGATATCGGCGAGCGGCTCTCACGCCAGGCCTACGGGATCGCCGGCGTGGGGCCGAAGGATATCTCCCTGGCCGAGCTCCATGACGCCACCTCCTGGGGGGAGCTGCACCAGAGTGAGGTGATGGGATTCTGCCCACTCGGTGAGGGGGGACCCTTCGCCGAGTCCGGCGCCACCAGGCTCGGCGGGATGAAGCCCATCAACACGAGCGGCGGCCTGGAATGCCGGGGGCATCCCATAGGTGCGTCGGGCCTCGCGCAGATACACGAGCTGGTGCTGCAGCTCAGGGGTGATGCGGGGCCGCGGCAGGTGGAGGGGGCTCGCATCGGCCTGGCGGAGAACGGTGGCGGCAACATCGGTGTCGAGGAGGCGGCGATGTGCGTCCATATCCTGGGGAAGGCCGGCTGACAACGGCATCGCCGCGTGTGCGGGCCTGTGTGTCAGAGGTGAGGCGGATATCCATGAAGCAATACGATGTAAGGGGGAAACGTGTGCTCATAACCGGCGCCTCGTCCGGTATCGGGCAGCAGCTTTCGCACTGCTTTGCCCGGGAGGGGGCCGTCCTTTTCCTGGGATGCCATCCCGGCGAGAAGAGAGTACTGGCAGACTGGGCAGGGGAGCTTCGCGCCTGCTACGGCAGCACCGTGTCCATCTTCCCGGTGGACCTCTCTACAAAGAGCGGGCCGGACCGGCTGTACCGGCAGGTGGTGAAGAGGGCAAAACGTCTGGACGTGCTGGTGAACAACGCCGGACTCATGGCCTACGGGAATTTCCACGAGATACCCATGGAGCGGCAGGAGGTGATGCTGATGGTGAACCTGCGCGCCTACAGCCGCCTCATGCACCGTGCCCTGGCAGACATGATGTCCAGGGGAGAGGGGAGGATACTGAATGTATCCTCGGTGTCGGCTTTCCAGCCAACGGCGCACCATGCGGTCTACGGCGCGGCAAAGGCATTTATCCAGAGTTTGAGCGAGGCGGTGGACACCGAGATCGCCGGTTCCGGCGTTGTGGTCTGTACCCTGAATCCTTCGTACACGGACACGCCGCTCCTCAGGGGAGAGGGGTTCCCGAGGCGGATCCGCTGGTACCGGATATCGGGGCTCAACAGCCCCGAGAGAATCGCGGAGAAGGGGTTCCGGGCCTTCAGGAGGGGGAGGCGCATCTATATACCGGGGCTGCGAAACGCCCTCATTCACTCCTTTCTTCCCAGGATCCTGCCGAGGAGGCTTTCCAACGCCATCGCCTATTTCGTGCTGAAGGGTGCGTGAGATGAAGAACGTCTTCGTCACCGGCATATCGGGATATATCGGGATGCGCGTTGCGGCCGCCCTTCTGGGGGAAAGGGGGGTGCGGCTGATCGTCGGGTGCGATCTCCGCAAACCGGGGATCTCCGATCCGAAGGTTGTCTTTTATCTCAGGGATGTCCGGATGCCCCTGGGGTACATCCTGGAGCGTCATCGCATTGACACCGTGGTCCATGCGGCCTTCGTCCTGCCGCCGATTCATGATGTTCGCCTCATGGAGGAGATCAACGTTATGGGCACAGAGAACGTGATCAGGGCGTCCATGGGTGCCGGGGTGAAGCATCTACTCTACACCAGCTCATCAACGGCCTACGGATTCCACCGGGACAACGACCGTCCGCTCACCGAGGAGAGTCCCCTGCGGGGGAACGACGATTTCACCTACAGCCGCACGAAGCGGCAGGTTGAGATGATGATCGACGGAATCGCAAAGGGGGACGGGGGGATGAAGATCACCGTGCTGCGCCCCTGCTTCGTGGTGGGCCCGGGATTCAGGAATCCGCTGGCGCAGTATCTGCAGAAGAGGATCGTCATCCTCCCGCGAAGGACAGAGGACCTTCAGTTCGTTCACGAGAACGATCTCCTGGATATCATCATGATCGTGCTAAGGAAGAGAATCGCGGGGACCTTCAATGTGGGCGCCGCCGGCACCGTCCCCTTCAATGAGATGGTTCGCCTGCTGGGCGGCATGCTCCTGCACATGCCACTCGGGCTTCTCTGGCGCCTGAACGGCATCGCCTGGAAGCTCAGGCTTGTGTCAATGACCCTGTTCCCGAGCCCGGCGTTGAACATGACGGTCCATCCCTGGGTGGTGAGCAGCGAGAAGCTGGCCAGGGCCACCGGTTTCAGGTACCGCTATTCAAGCCGGGAGGCGTTCGAAAACTTTGTTGCCTTTGTCAGGGAAAATCGATAGAATTCTTCCAGGAGGTGGCGAGTATGAAAAGATCGGTCCGTATCCCCGCCGCAGCGCTCTGGGTGCTGTTCGCCACTGCGGCCTGCGATGCTGACGCGGCGGGTTATTCGGCGGAGGTCGTCGTCTTCACTCACGGCACGCACCGGCTCATGACCATGACGCTCTCGGAGACGAAGGTGCGCGTCGTCGCCCATTCCCTGAACGCGGGTCCCGACTGCGTGATCGCCGACCGGCCGCTCACCGAGAAGGAGCGGTCGACTCTCGGCCGGTTTTTCGGAGAGTTCCCGCTGGATGATCTGAAGGATCGCTACGAGAACACCAAGGTGGAGGGGGAGATACACAGGACCTTCAGTGTCTGCGTGAAGGGGCGGTGTAAGGAGGTTCGCACCTATTTCAAGGAGGTGCCTCCCCTGGAGGAGCTGGTAGGGCAGTTCAACCGCCTCGTTCCCGATGCCTCCGGTGCGCGATGCCCCTAACTTGGGCTATGTCGACGCCCTGAACCTTTCGCCGCACCGCGGGCAGGTGACCATGATCGTTCCCTTCCCCGAGGGTATCCTGAGCTTCGAGCCGCATCTGCTACATCCGATGATACTCTGTGCCAGCAGTTCCTCGATGCGCCTCCTGTCGAAGCCGATGACGGTCTCGCCGTCGATGAGAAGGGCCGGAACCCCCTGGATGTTCATGTTAAAAAGTTCGGTTCTGGCTTCCGCGTCCCGTGTGATATCCTTCTCGATGTACCGTATGCCTCGCTGCGAAAGAAACTCCTTCGCGGTTCTACAGTGCGGTCAGGTGGGTGAGGTGTAGACGACAACGTGTTTCATTGCCTGGCCCCTTGCGGCATGCCCGTGATTTCTCGGAGTGCCCGATGATCATTCCGCTGAGATAATAGTACATCCGGCGCGGTGAAAGTCAACCGTTATTAGCGGGTGATCCTTTCGCGTTAATTCCGGATGGAATTCTCTTCACTCTTCGCGAAGGCCGCCGCCCGTTTCCTGAATAGCCATCGCCATAGGAAATAGACGGGGATGCCCCCCCCCAGGGCGAGCACCGCGAATCTCGATGTTTCGGTCCAGGCCATGAATCCGGCGATCATCATGGCGGAGGAGAGGATGATGAAAACGATGGGGAGAAATGGAAACAGCGGAACCTTGAATGGCCTCGGAATCTCCGGGTGCCGGTAGCGCATGTAGACGAGCCCGATCACCGTGAGTATGGGAAACACGGTGAGGGAGAAGCCCATGTATTCCATGAGGAACGATGCGTTCCCCACGGCCACGTAGAATACGGCGAGCAGCATCTGTATGACAATCGACACCGTCGGCGTGTGGAACCTCGGGTTCACCCTGCTGAGGGCGCTGAAGATCATGTTGTCCTTCGCCATGGCGTAGTAGACCCTCGGACCGATCATCATCTGGACGGAGATTGAAGAGAGCATGATGACACAGATGCCCAGCGTAAAGAGGTTCGAGAGCCTCGGCCCGAAAAGGTTCGCTGAGACGGTCGAGCCGATGGTCTCCTTCCCCATGATCTCCAGGCCCGGCGAGGAAATGAGGAAGACCACGTTGATGCCGATGTACAGCAGCATCGTTAGGAGCGTCCCGGCGAAGAGGGCCCGGGGAAGGTTCCTCTCCACGTCCTTGATCTCGCCGGCGATATAGGTCGCGCCGTTCCATCCCGAGTAGGAGAACATGACGATGAGAAGCGCGAGGCCGGTGATGGGGAGCAGCCCCCCCGATTCGTGTATCCCGTCGGGATACTGGGCCGTGAGCCGCTCGGTCTGGGACCAGTCTGCCATGGAGAGCCCGAGGACGATGAAGGAGATGACCACAAGGAGCTTCAGCACCGTAAGGACGTTCTGTATCTTGCTCCCCGATCTGACGCCGTGGATGTGTATCCCGCCGAAGATGAGCAGTACCAGTGACGCAAGTATCTTCTGAGTCAGCGGGTGCGTTAGCGCGAAGGACTGCGCCCCCAGGTGCATAGTGATGTTCTGCCAGAAGGAATCGAGATACTGGATGAGCGTGATGGCGCTCACCGCCACGGAGGCGGAAAAGCCCACCACCAGGGAGATCCATCCGGAGAGGAAGGAGGGGAGCAGGCCGTAGGTCTTTTTCAGGTAGACGTACTCGCCCCCGACGTGGGGCCACATGGTCGCCAGTTCTGCATAGCAGAGGGTCCCTGTAAGGGCGATAACGCCGCCGGCGACCCAGATAAGGAGAACCACCGGTGCGCTCCTGGTCATGTACAGGGTCGTTCCCGTGGTGATGAAGATGCCGGTTCCGATCATGCTTGCGATTACCACGAGGATTGATGTACGGAGGCCCAGTTGTCGTTTTAATTCCAAGAGGAGCACCTTGCGCTGCGGGTTTTTTTATATGACACTCAAAGCAGGTCAATGTTTCCCCGGGTCGTTTTTTTTGCAATTCGCTTTTTGTGCCCCGACGAAAAGAATTTCATCGGATAAGAGGCATCGGCGCTGCCGGGAGAAGTGGAGTGGATGCTCCCCGGCGCTTCGGGTGAATGAACGGATGACGCCGGGGGATGCCGGCGCTCCGACGGGGATCACCTGAACAGTTCCCTGATGTTGTCGTCCCAGTAAAAGGAGTTCAGGGTCCATTTATCTTCCGGTTTATAGAAAATGAAGGACCACCGGATCACGTGGATTCTGCACTTCTCAAGATAGGTATACTTCACGAGGACGTCCTTGATCCTCTGTTCCTGCAGGAACTCGCAGGAGAGGGGACTGCCGAAGCGCTTTATCAGCTCCGCCCGCTGCCTGCTGGTCTCTTCGACGATGCCCTTGAAGTCATCCTCCGGAATGGTGATGTAGGGCCGTATTGTCTGCAGTGCGCTTTTCATGTCCTCTTTCCTGAGGCGTTTGAGAAAGAGATCGCAGACATTTTTCGTGTCTTCGAGCGAGTTCAGGTCAACGCGCTGCTGGGCCAGCGCTCCCCTGTCCGGTTGCATTAGAAAAGCCAGAAGGATAAGCGGCAGTGATGCCATGAGGCTCCCCGCATGTTTCGTCATGATTCACACGACCGTCCCCGAGCTGATGATCCTGCGGAAGCAGGCGCTGACGGGATGAGTACCACCGGCTGTTTCTCTCGGTGCGGCATCATCGCCTCATGCCTGCAAGGATGAAGGCGAAGGACTGCAGGAATCCCAGCAGCATCTGCACCAACGCGGCGACGAAGCCGCCCGAGGGATCCAGAATCTGGCTCCAGCCGCGGTCCCAGAAGAGCGCCATGTGAAGCAGGAGGAGCGATGCCTGGAGAATGCCGGTGACGAGCGAGATGAATTGGACCTGCGCCGCCCTTCCGGAGAGGAAGAGCAGGAGGAGCCCCGCGAGGGAAAAGACCAGGTCCAGTAGGATCTTGCAGGCGAGAAGGAAGAGGGGGCCGGCGATGAACTGTTGCAGCGGATCAAAGGTCTCGCGTGCGGCAAGGACAGAATTCATCAGGGTGTCCCCCACCGAAAATGAACCGATGATCGCGGAAAGCAGTCCAATCACCACCGCCGCCACCAGGGACTGCGTCATTAAGCTCCACTGCCCGACGTACCGCTCATTCTCGCTCATGAAACACTCCTGGAATATGTATTGGAGAAGAGGATATCCCAGGTGCCCCGCCATGACAAGTATTTTTCATCCCCCTTGCAGCAAATGGGAAAACCGGTCTGAATTAATCTTGAAAATTTCCGCATATCAGTGCACATTTATCCTGTTCACGCAGAATATCGGAGGGATGATGAAAAAGGCGGATGGCAGGGTGTCAAGCCTGGACATGCTCATAAGGAATGACTCAGCCATGATCCAGAACACTAGTCCTCGCGCGGAAGACCAGGGGACGAAGAGCCGGGGCGGACGGAAATACCTGCTCCTTCTGCTGCTGGTCGTGCTGGTCTGGACCGGAGTCTTCGTGTATATTCGTGGATTCAGAGCCGCCCCCCGGGACGACAGCCCCGCGGTGAGCAAGGTCGCACAGAGAGCCGGTGACGGTATAGACGACGGCGAGAGTCGAGGCGTCAATCAGAAGGGAAAGAGGTCATCCGTCGCTCCCCACGCGAAGGTGCAGGGTGGCGAGGGGCAAAAGGATACGCAGGTGATCCTCCATGACAAGGCGGGAGACACCTCGAGGCGGAAGGGACCGGTTAACCTGGGGACCTCTCTTGAGTTGATTACGAACTGAGCGCGGTGCCTCTCATCCTCTGGAGATGTCCTCGATCCACTGCAGGGACCCGTCTTGAAGAACGATCAGGTCGAAGCGATAAAGGAGGTCCTCCCGTGCATCCATGGAGGCCAGAAAATGCTCCGCCGCCCTGCGCAGGGCGATGATTTTTTTCCCCCGTATCGAGTAGAGTCCTCCGCCGAAGGCAGCGGTGACCCTGCTCTTCACCTCGGCGAATACGATGAGATTTCCCCTTTTGGCGATGATGTCGATTTCGGCGATGCGCCCGTACCGAAAGTTCGTGGCGATTATCTCGAAGCCCTGTTCGCGCAGGAATTCCCCCGCCCTCCGCTCGCCTACGATGCCGCGTTCTCTGCGGGTGGGGACCTTCACCTCTTCCTTAAATCGCCTCGAAGATGTTGATGCCGACGTCGCTTTCGTTGAGCGCCTTGACGATGTAATAGGACGTCTCGGTGAGGAGGTTCAGGATGACGGTCTGCTCGTAACGTTTCCCGTCCTTGTCGAATACCATTTTTATGAGCGGCCGAAGGGGCTTTTCCGGCATGGAGCCGATGACGATGCCGATGGTCCCGTCGTTCAGTTCGACGATAGAGCCGACCGGATAGACCGACATCCTGGAGAGAAACACCCGCAGGATGACCGGATCGAACTTCGTCACCCCGCTGGAGAGGAGGTTCCGCATCGCGTGGTAGAAGAAGATCCTCTTCCGGTAGCTCCTGTTGGATATCTGCGCCTCGTAGCTGTCGGCGATCGCCGCGATGCGGGCGAATTCGTCGATCTCGTTCCCCTTTATGCCCCTGGGGTACCCCTTGCCGTCGAATTGCTCGTGGTGCTGCAGCATGACGAGGGCGGAGCTCTCCTTGACCCCTCCGAGCTCCTTCAGTGCCCTGTAGCCCAGGAGCGGGTGCATGCGTATCTGCTTGAATTCCTGTTCCGTCAGGTTCGACTGCTTGTGCACGATGTAGATGGGGATCTTGGCCATCCCCGCGTCGATGAGCATGGTCCCCATGCCGAGATCGTTCAGCTTCATGTTGTTGTATTGCAGGGCAATGCCGATGAGAATCGAATAGAAGGTCACGTTAACGGAATGGGTGACGGTGTAGTCCTTCCCCTCGTCGAGGCCGTAGAGAAAGAGGAATACGTTGCTGTTCTCCTTGAGGATGTCGATGATGTTGAATACCGAGGTCTCCAGGTCTCCCAGCTTGAAGGGCTTGCTGGCACGGATCGAAGCGTAGGCTGCTTCCACCGCTTTTCTCGCCTGGGCGTGCACCTCCAGCAGACGCTTCCTCTTTTTCAGCAGATCGTTGTACTCGGCTATTATCTTGCGCTCATCGTCGTTCTGAGGAATGAGGTCCGCCTGAGAAGAGTCCGATTTGACAAGTATCCCTGCGGTCTCGACCTCGGTAACGCCCCATTTCATGAGCTTCTTGATGTCATTTTCGGTGATGGGCGAGTTGGCGTTCACCAGCATGTTGTTGCTGTCCACATAGACAGGCTTGTTGAATACCATGCCGGGCTTTAATTCTTCCACCAATATTTTTTTCATTTTAGACATTGTCGGATTCTAGGGCCAGTATCTTTCTTTTAAATTCATCGTTGATCCGGTAACAGTATGCAAGCACTTTTGCCACCGCGGCGAACAGGCTGTCCGGAATTTCGCTCCCCACAGGCAGTTGAAACAGTACCTCGGTAAGATCCCGGTCCCTGTATACGGTGATATTGTGATGCTCCGCGATCTCAAGAAGCCGTTTCAGCAGTGCGCCCCTGGCCGCCGCGACGATTCTGGGCATATCCCCAGAATACTCGATCGCAACCCCCTTTTTCTCGCTTATCATCTCACACCGTTATATCAATTGCACTATTGAGAGCATATTGTGTAATAATTTCAACAATTTTATTTATTATATCTGACCTGACAAACAGGTGAATAGTTCCTGGTTTTTTGAGATCCTGCAGTGATTTTTTTAGCTCGGAAACGCGGGATTCAAGGCGTTTCAGGTGCTCGGTGGTATCGCCATAGAGGTGAATCCGTATGCCGGAGGAATCCTCCCTGGCAAGGATCTCCACCATCCCCAGCTGAGATAACTCAAAGGTGATTATTATTGAATCGTTGTTCATTATATATCGGCCCTGGGAGATAGCGCCGTCATCACAGATGCAGAATTCCCCCTGCAGGGGAGGGGATGAGGGGATGTTCAGGGACGAGAGCAGGTCGATTATGCCCTTTACGGCATCTCCCCTCTGCTCAGGATCGGCGATGGCGTCGATATCCTCAATGATCCCCTGCAGGGATTCGTCATCCATCCCCTGAGCGGAGCCGGACAATTTTTTCTCTTTCCCGCCGAAAAAAATCGACAGCAACATCAACGCCAGGGAGGGCGGGAGGGTGCTGAGAAGATGCATGGCGGCGATCTGGCGGATGGATTCGATTGACACCCCCGAAGAGAGCAAACTCTTCAACAGCGGGAGTGGCGTCCGCTTCTCCGAGTCCTTCGGGTCAAGGCGAAGTATGTGAGCGTTCAGCAGGTAAATCCCCGGAACCCCGGTTTCGACAAATCGCGCCAGGAGTGGCCGCAGGAGCTGGAACTCCGGACTCTTCATGGAGAGAAGATGGGGGAGTATGGTATCCCTGGGGGTCAGAGCCTCCCGCGGGGTGATGATTTTAAACAAAAGCGAGCTGGTCGTTGATTTTTCCAGCCGCAGGATGATCTGGTCGTGTGCGGGAACGCCGCGAGTGAATCGTGCCCTGATCCGGTGGCCCAATATCTCCAGAACGGCGTCACCGGCGCCGTGACGAATGACAATCCTGGCGGCCACCTCGTTCCCCACCTGCAGCCTTTTCAGGCCAGGTGATGCGCCGGTGGCGAGCGAGAGCCTTACCCTGTGATCCGCATCAATCCTCATGGCGCCGTCCTGCTACAAGGCTCTTCAGCGGCTCGTAGCTTCTTCTGTGAATTGGGGAGGCTCCGGAACGGCGAATCGTCTCGATGTGGTGTCGTGTGCCGTACCCCTTGTGACTGCTGAAGTCGTATCCGGGATAGATGGCATCGAATTTTGAGATGATACGGTCCCTGGTCACCTTTGCCACGATCGAGGCCGAGGCGATGGTGAGAGAGGAGGCGTCACCGCGACGTACCGGGATTATGGGTATCGGGGATCGGAAGGAGAAGTTGCCGTCCATGATGATGACATCGGGAATCACCGGCAGTGAGCGCAGTGAGCGCTTCAGGGCCTCCTCTGTCGCCCCGTTGACGTTGATGCGGTCGATGGTCCGGTGGGACACCATGGCGCAGCGGTAGGCCAGGGAGCATGCGCTGACGGCGGCGTAGGCGCGGAGCCGCTGCAGGGACGTCAGTTTTTTGGAGTCGTTTATGGAAAGCAACTCGTCCGTTTCCCCGGACTCGATGACCGTCGGGTCGTAGATAACGATTCCCAGCGACAGGGGGCCCGCCAATGCGCCGCGCCCCGCCTCATCGACGCCGGCGATGAGGCGGAATCCCTTTGCGAGAAGTTCCCGTTCAAGAGTGAAGGTGGGCCGGTTGCGGCGAGCCACGGTCCTGCTGGCCCCTAGCGCAAAGGTACTGGCGGACTATTCCGCCGGATTCGTTCCCTGTTCTGAGGTTTCCGCCGGCGCACCCTCGGCCGGTACCGAGATTTCGCCGAGTTTTCCGGATTTTCCTCGTTTTTCCCGGAGCTTCGCGGATTTTCCGGTCCTCTCTCTAAGGAAGTATAGTTTGGCGCGCCGCGCCTTACCCTTTCTGACCACCTCGAATTTGGCGATGCGGGGCGAGAAGATCGGGAAGATCCTCTCAACACCGATGTCGAAGGACATCTTGCGGACGGTAACGTTTTTCCCCAGGCCCTTATTGTCGATGGCGATGACAATCCCCTCGAAGATCTGGGTCCGCTCCCTGTTGCCCTCGACGATCCGATAATGCACCTTCACGGTATCGCCTACCGAGAAGTCGATCTTTCTGTCAACGGGCTTTATCTCTTTCTCTATTGACTGAATGATGTCCATATGCTTACTCTCCTAGTAGTTTTCTCTTTATGAAACGCCTGTAAAGATCGGGCCGTGTCCTGCCGGTCTTTTCTATCCGTTTTTCGAGCCTCCATCTCTCTATTTCCCCATGGTTGCCGTTCAGCAGAACCCCGGGAACCTCCATCCCCCCGATCACCGCCGGTCTCGTGTAGTGGGGGTACTCCAGCAGGTCCGATTCAAAACTCTCCTCCCGCAGCGAATCGCTGTTGGACATGAAGCCAGGCACGTATCTGGAGACGGCATCGATGACGACCAGAGCGGCGAATTCTCCGCCGGAGAGGATGTAGTCACCCACCGAAATTTCGATATCGATGCGGGAATCGATCACCCTCTGATCTATCCCCTCGTAATTGCCGCAGAGGATGCATATCTCGTCTTCGGCAGAAAGCTCCTTCACCAGCGTCTGTGAGAGAGGGGCGCCGCCGGGCGAGGTCAATACTGAGGTCGCGCCGGTCGTTTTCACCGCATCCAGTGCCCTCATGGCCGGTTCGGCCATGAGTACCATCCCCGAGCCGCCGCCATAGGGATAATCATCGCAGCGCCGGTGCCTGTCCTTCGAGAAGTCCCTCAGGTTGATCAGATCGATCCGTATCAGACCCTTCTGAACCGCCTTCCCCAGAAGGCCGGAGTCGAGGGGGGACCGGAAGAACTCAGGGAAGAGCGTGATGATCTTAAATGTCGAACAGGCCTTCAATTGGGTATATGTCTATCCTTTTCTCCGGTAATCGCGATGTGTCCACCATCGCGGCGACGAAGGGGATCATGTAGTCCTTCCCGTCGTTTCCCCGCAGTATCAGCACGTCCACCGCCCCGGATTGCAATATATCCTTCACCGTGCCGAAGGCACTGCCATCCCGGTATACGCCACAGCCGATGATCTCGGCGAAAAGATAGGATTCGCCGTCGAGCTGTTCCCGCTGTTTCATGGCCGCGGCCTCTTCGATCAACAGATCCGAGCCCTTTAGGCTGCTGGCTCGCTCGATCGTTGTGATGCCGTCAAGTTTTAAGAGACCAATTCTGCTCTTCCGGGCTGAAAATTCCGCTATAGTATATGATACGAATTCATTATCTTCTTTAACAGTTACTGTATTTCCCGGGGAGAACCGTTCGGCAATATCGGAGATTATGTATATCTTCATCCGGCCCTGAAGGCCGTGCGTGCCGGTAACGGTTCCGATCCTGATAAAATCATCTTCCTTTATCAATCGAGTATTTCCAGAACCACCCTCTTCCCGGATTTGGTAGCTGAGGCGTTGATAATAGTCCGAATGGCCCTTGCAATTCTTCCGTGCTTTCCTATCACCTTCCCTATATCGTCTTTCGTAACCTTCAGCTCAAGGATCGTGGATTTTTCACCCTCTACTTCCCGAATTTCCACCTGATCAGGATTGTCAACCAGAGACTTCACCATGAATTCGACAAGATCCTTGTAGTTCATCATCAGCCTCCACGGGAATTATTTCGCTTCTTTGTGCTTTTTCCACACTCCACTTTGCTTCAGCATTCTGAGGATCGTCGGCGATGGTTGTGCTCCCTTTTTCAGCCAGTCGAGGACCTTCTCTTCATTTACCGTGAACTGGGTCCCATCGACGATCGGCTGGTACAGCCCGAGCTGCTCTATGAAGGCTCCGTCTCTTTTTTCCCTGCTGTCGATCGCAATGACTCTGTAAAAGGGCTTTTTCTTTGTCCCCATCCTCTGCAGTCGAATTTTAACCGCCACTACTGTTACCTCCTGGCATAATAGAGGGATAAATTATTTTACCCCGCCTGTTTTTGTCAATATAAAATATCCGGGCTTGATAAATTATTTCGTTGAAATGGCATGATCTGTGCTAATCCTGGCTCCGCCGGTGACGGCGGCTACCCGAGCGCGCCCTTTTTCAGGTCACGTACCGCGGCGTGGATGTCGCCCCCCTTGAAGACGGCGTTTCCCGCGACAATCACCGATGCCCCGGCCCTGACCACACGGGAGATGTTCTCCCTGTGGATCCCCCCGTCCACCTGGATCAGGGTGCCCGCGGCATTCTGTCCGCGGATGAGGGCGGCGCATTTCTCGATGCGGGGTAGAGCCGTTTCCATGAAGGGTTGTCCGTAGAATCCGGGATCCACTGACATGATGAGTACCAGGTCGCAGCAGGGGAGAAGGTCCGCGATGCTCTCCACCGGCGTCGCCGGGTTGATGGCAAGCCCTGCCTTCACGCCCCGGTTTCGTATAAGGGAGAGGAGCCGTACGGGGAAGCGGGTGCTTTCGTAGTGTATCGTAACGCACCAGGGTTCCAGGGAAAGGTATTCCTCCAGCGAGAGCTCGGGACGCTCGATCATCAGGTGGACGTCCAGCGGGATCCGGCAGTGGCGCTTGAGGTGCGCGATGTACCCCGGCCCGAAGGTGAGGTTCGGCACGAAGTGGCCGTCCATCACATCCATATGGAGCAAGTCGACAACCGCCGGGTCCAGGCCCTCGGCGACGGTGCCGAAGGACGCGAGGTCACCGGCGATGATCGAGGGGGAGATGAGAATCGGTTCAGTAGTCTTCTGCATCAACGTTCATCACATCGATACTGTCTTTATTGCATACGATATTGATCCGGGCGTTGCCGGTCCTGTGGAATACGAAGACCATGTTCTGCCCCGGCCTCATGCGGCGGGAGAAGCGGATCCGCTTCGGGCTCCCATCCTCAATATACGCCTCATAGAGCCCCTCTGGCTCATCCGACGGGATCTTGTACTCGATCTTCTCGTAGGCGTAGTACGGATGCTCCGTCAGCGAGTACCACTGAACCTGGAGGCTGATGGGGTCGCCCCTTTTTATCGGGGAGCCCGCCGCCGGATTCTGTGAAACCACGGTCCCGCTCTTCTGGATGTCGTCGGTGAGCACCACCTCCTGAGTCACCACCAGCCCCTTCGCCTGGAGAAGGTCAAAGCAGAGTTCGATGGACTGTCCGGTCACATTCGGTATCGTGGGATTTTTGTCCTGGCTTCCCGACGACACCAGGAGGTTAACCTTCTTGCTGGGAGTGATCTTCTCGCCCCCCTTGGGGTCCTGGGCGATGATGATATTTTCCGGTATCTTGCCGGATTGTACGTAGGAGACGACGCCCGTCGAGAGGGCCACCTTCTTGTCGAGATAATGGAGGCTTTTAAGCCTGTTGATCGCCTTGGGGAGATCGGATCCCACGAGGTTCGGCATCTCCAGAATATACCGGTTCCTGCTCACCAGCAGCTTGAAGGTGCTGTGCTCGGGCACGATTCTCCCCTTTTCCGGGAACTGGTGGAGGATCATCCCGTCCTCGATGTCGTACACGTCCTGAAACCTCACGTAGGGGCGGACCCCCTGCCGCATGAGGCTGTTGTACACGTCCACGAAACGCTTCCCCTCAACGTCCGGGACCCGGACCTCCTTTGACGGCTTGGTCAGGAATATCAGCATGATTGTTGATATCACCAGGAAAACCGAGAAACCGAGAAAGAAAATCAGTGCAATGCGTCCGACCGTCTTAAAATAGGTGTACTTTACGTTTTCCTTCTTCTCTTTCATTATCGGGCTCACTGTTGCGAATAATAGCCGCATGCAATCGATGGAATGGTACCGGCGGCCTGCATCGAAAGCCATCGCCCCTGTCTGGGGCGAGGCATTCAATATTTGGGCTGTTAGCTTGTTCGGTGAACCGTTTTTGTCAATAAAAATATTGTGGAAATTATCCGTAATAATATTGTACAAACAGCAGTGGTGCTGGCAGACTGGGAAAGGGGGAAATTTAACGGCATCGGGGATGGAGCTGCATGATTCTATTAAGTATTATTCGCATTTCATCGAAAATGTATATGGGGTGTACTATATAATAACAATATGAAACAGCACCGTTGGGCAGTACCGGCGGCAACGGGGGCGCCGTATCGGGTTGCCGCCCGTTTTGACGGGCTAGAGGTGCAGGGGTGCAATGAGCGACGGAATACGGATTCTGATTACATCTGACCTCCATCTGGGGATCAAGGACTCCCCGGTCCCTGAGGATTTCCGGTTGAAGACATTCAAGCGGATAGTATCTCTCGCCATGGAGTATGACGTGCTTCTCATCGCCGGTGATTTCATGGAGCTGACCGGTCCGGTGAGCCCGCTGTTTCGGTCGGTAAACGAGGAATTTAATGAACTGCGGGACGGCGGGGTCACCATCGTCTACTCTCCCGGGGGCTCTGAACTGTTCGGGAGCGGCGATGCGGGGAGGGTGCTGGATGACCTGAGCGTGAACCGACTCTTCATGCCAGGGGATGATCCGGCCCCCTATCTCTATGAGAAGGAGGGGCAGAGGCTGTACCTCTACGGCGTTCCGGCGGGGGTGAACCCAGTGAAGGCGGGGGTACAGAGGCTTGACGAGGGCGGGTTTCATATGGGGCTCTTTCATGTCGATTTCAATCCGGACGTTCCGCTGCATGACGTCGGGGTTGACGGGCCGCATCCCTACCGGATGAGGCGCGATGACATTAAGAACATCGGGCTCGACTTCTACGCCTTCGGCAGCAACCATAATTTCCGGATGTTCAAGATCCAGGACAGGATCATCGCGGCCTACCCGGGCTCGCCGGAGGCAGTATCGCTCGCCGAGACCGGGGACAGGTACGTGATATCCTGCGATGTGGTGAGGGATGAGCTGCAGAACATCAAAAGGCTTTCGGTGAACACCATCGGCATCGAATCATGTGAGCTCGACTGCTCGCGCTATAGGTACTTCGGCGAGGTGGTCACGGTGCTCGACGAGATGAAGTCCAAAAAACTGCATCTCACGGTCACGCTGACGGGGAGCAGGAATTTCAGAATGGGGCTGGACGCCATCGGCCCGCTGAGGAACGAGTTCTTCGCGCTGCAGGTGGACGATATGACCCAGACCACCATGGACTTCCTGTTGAGCGAGTACGGGGACGAGGAATCCCTTAGGGGGGAGCTGTTGAGGATCATCGTGGAGAGGATCCAGGATGCCGGTATATCATCCGATACCTCCGAGGCGGATATCGTGCGGATACTGACGCTCATGATCAGCGGGGGTTCCGAGTCCCTTGAGGGGTGGCTATGCAGTATCTGAAGTGTACCGCCTCCATACCGGGGCTCTTGGAAAACACGGTGCTGGAATTCAACGGCAACCCGATAATAATCTACGGTAAAAACGGGTCGGGCAAGACGGTCATCGCCAAGAGCCTCCTCGACGTCATCTTCAAGAAATTCACCGTGAAAAGCGTGGTCCCCGACGATTTCTGGGAGTCGATCTACCTGGACCTGCAGTTCTCCATATCCAATAACGGCAGCTACCGGGTGGTGAACAACGGGAACCGCTACTACACGATCCTCCATTTCAATGGAGGCACCGAGACGATACTCTACAGTGACAGCGCCGCCTCGGCAGATGACGACCAGGAGAACAATACGAGGCTTGAAGACACGGAGGCGGGAGTACGCCTTCTGCGCTTCATAGACAGCATGGGGGAGCAGCTGTTCCTTTTTTCGACGTATGTGCCGTCGCCGGCAGATCTGAAGGCGGCGGAGCATGTCGATTACCAACTGCTTCAGTACCTCATGATTAACGACCGCTCGCTCCGCTGCGATTTGAACTCGGATCTCACCGCTTCCGGCGGAACGCGGTTCCCCCTGAAACGTCTTGACGAGGAGATCCTCAGGCAGGAGACGCATCACAGGGATTTGGAGAAAAAGATACAGCTCATCGATGTCTCCAAGAACAGGCTGGATAAGCTCTACCGCGAGAAGAAGAACATACTCAGGGAGATGCGCGATATCAACAATACGCTGTCGACGCTGACGAAGCAGGAGGCTGTCCTTCACAGGATAGTGGAGGACCTGAAACGGATCGACGAGTGCAACATCGAGCTGGAAGAACTGAGGGGAACGGTGATCGAGGAGGAGGAGAAGACCAGACTCGTGGGGGATATACGTGCCGAGATAGACACACGCTTCCCCCATTTCAAGCAGATCGAGATTGATGATATACCTAGCCTCGATGAGCTGCAGAGGATATTCAATAAGATCAAGAACGTGAACGAGGAAACGGACACGCTGAGATTCAAAAACCGGCAGAGGAAAAAGCGGATAATCATGCTCATATCCGGGATAGGGATCGCGGCCCTCATCGCCCTGGCTGCCGTATTTATCGAAAACAAGTTTTCGCTCGAAGGGCGTCTTGATCTGCTCCTGGGGATTGCGGTATCCAGCATCATCATCTCCTCCGCGCTCGCCCTGTACCTCGCCGCGACGAAGGGGAAGAAGCACCTCGAAACGCTGAGACAGGAGAGGGCGGAACTGGAGGGGAGCATAAAGGAGAAGATCAAGGGGAACCGGGTCGATTACGACGGCGAGAAGGTTCACGAGCTCTATGATTTTCTGCTGCAGTATTTCGAGGATTATCTCGAGTTTTCTGAAAAAACGAGGGAATACTACAGGATCAAAAGCTCGATCAAGGACAGGGAGACTATGGGGGAGATCACGAACCGGCTCGTTTCGCTGAAAAAGGAAGAGGGGGAGATCAAGGAGAGCATCGAGAGCAGCATCAACGCCCTGGAGGTCGTGAAGAGCGTCGAGATCAATACCGCCGAGATCGAGAACCTCATCCATACGATTGGAATGGAGATGGATAACTGCCGTCAGAGGATCGGGGACAAGGAGAAGATCCTGAGCCAGATCGATACCGAGATCGAGGATCACCCGGATTCGAAGGTGGAGCTGAAAACCCTCATCGATGAGAGGGATGTGCTTCGCGCCAGGATCAAGGTCCTTCACGGGAGGAGGAGGGCCGCAAAATTCATACAGGACTCGCTTGCCGATGCGGAGCACCGGCGGGAACAGAGACAGCTGAAAAGACTGGTAAAAAATACTGTTGAAAAATTTAACTACCTCACGGGTAATCAGTACATAACGAAGATCGACGAAAGAACGGTGCAAGATTTTCTCCATAACGGCTCCGTGCCGCCGGATCTGAACCCGGCGGTGGTGCACGGGATCATTCTCTCGATCAAGTTTTCGCTCACGGAGCTGTTCGCGGGAAGGGACGACGTGCTCCCCCTGATCCTGGACGATCCCTTCTACAATATGGACGAGGAGAGGATGAGACGCTTTAAGGATATGCTCGACGAGACGGCAAGATCACGGCAGGTGATCCTCTTCACGCACCAGAGGGACACGAGGAACTGGGGGAAATACCTGGAGCTATGATCTCCCATGGATAACAGCGGCCAGCTCACATTCTCCGATGACCCGCTTCTTACCGGAATCAACGAGGTATACCAGCTTGTAGAAAGCGGATCATTTGCCGCGGCCGTCGAAAAGGTCGACGAGCTGATGAATGTCGATCCCGATTATCCGGGACTGATAGACTGCTACAGGATCGCCAAGTTCTGGCATAACCGTGACAGGGAGATGGGAACGCTTCGCCGGGGGAAGGAGACGGCGGAGTTTTTCATGCGGGAGTGGAACCTCTTCGAGGAGTACGTGGCGGAAAAGGAGATGCGGCATTCCGGCGCGTACCGGGCGGCCATGAGGAACGTCTTCTTCCGGGCATCGGACCATTACCGGGTCGCCTTCACCGAGCACCAGGATACCTCGAATGACTTCAACCTTCTCCTCAATCTCGGCGACTGCTTCCTCAGGCTGGAGGAATACAGCCAGGCCATCGAGACCCTCGAATACGCCAGGAGCTCCTTCCGGAGCAGCGCACGGCTCCTGGGGATACTGGGTGAGGCCTACTTTCACACCGAGGACCTTCCGAAGAGCCTCCTCTGCTTCAGGGAGGCCTTCTGCACCGATCCTTCGGAGATCAACCTGGATCTGATCAGGGCGAAGCCGGTGCTCGATGTGGTGGAGATCGTCAAGAGGGAGCGGGGGCAGGTGCAGGACATCAGGGAATGGGTGCCGGTGTACGGTTTCATCCGCGACGTCTTCTATGTGCGGCGGAATCTGAACAAGCATCAGGTGCAGATTCTGGAAAAGGAGGTGTACAACCTCGAGCTGGGCTACCAGAAGATGAGCAGGGACCAGCTCGATTCCAGCAGCCTGCTCCCCCGCCTGATCACAAAGTACCTGCTGCTGAGGGATTACTACGAGTTCCAGAAATACAGCTTCGACACGCTGGCCCAGATACGGGACCGGCTCCTGCAGATCGACAGGGGCCTCTTCCAGGAGTTCTTCAATTCCAAGAAGCTGTAGCGGCATCCCGTTGGTGTACCGCCGGTCACCCCCTGTCCTTGAAAAAAATGTACTGGCTGAAGATGTAGTGCAGCTTCATGATGAGCCCCGGGTTTCGCTTCAGGAACGCGGAGAATTTTACGGAATCGATTTCGTAGAGAAGGATCGGGGATTCATGCAGGAAGGTGTACGAGGAGCTGCTGTTCCGGTAGATGTCAAGGCTGCTCCCGATGATGTCCCCCTTCTGCAGTACCGCCACCGTCTCATCCCCCCTCCTGACGATTGCGGTGCCGTTCCGGATGATGTAGATCCGGTCCACCGGCTCCCCTTGGGCGATCAGCGTCCCCGGCCTGGAGAATTCCGCTGGCCGCAGCATGGTCTCGAGCCAGGAGCGTTGCGTGGAGGTGAAGAACTTCATGAATCGGCTGGTGGAGAGTATCTCCCAGGCCTCCATGTCCCGTATCTCCACGAGGTGCGTCAGGGTGAGCTCATAGTCCGTGCCTGAGATGAAGCTCAGGAACTTTTCCTTGGTGATGGAAAAGGCGGAGACATCGGTCTCGGCGTGGACGTTCGCGGACCTCCTCTCGCCGGTGATGAGCGACGCCTCGCCGAAGTAATCGAAGGGTCCGAAGATTTTCTTGAACCTGCCGTCCTCGCTGGAGATGCCGACGTTGCCGGTGTAGATGATGTAGAACTTGTCGCCGATCGTGTCCTTCCTGATGATGATATCGCCCTTCTTGAAATGCTCCTCCTCAACGATGCTGATGAATTCCTGCGCCTTGTGGATCGGCGTGTCATGCAGGAAATCCAGGTACTTCAGGAGCCCCAGCCGCACGTAGGACGATTCGTACTCCGGGGGCTCTATGTTGAAGTAGATTGTGTTCTCTATGCCGAAGCTCGCCCTGGTCAGCCCCGATCCGGCGGGGATGTGCTCGCTGCTGATATGGTACACCAGGGTCTTTTTCTTCAGGTCCTCCGGGAGTCCGGCAAGGAATTCCACCGGCGTGTGCAGGGGGCGGTAGCCCGATTCGTGGAAGACGATCGTCGAGTCCCAGGGGAAGCTCCTCAGCTCGTGGTACCGCTCCTTGCCGATGATTCCCCTCTGCAGGAGCTGGCCGTGAAGGGCGGGGTCGTTGTTGTGGTCCGATGAATAGGTGACGGATTTCCCCTGAAACTCCAGACGGAACCCGATGGTCGGAATGGAGTGGAGCGAGTAGAAGAAGAGGAAGCGACCGCCGTGTATGAACACCGCCTTGCCAGTCTCCACCGGACGGAATTCGAAGAGGCTCAGGAGGTATTCGGGGGGGGAATCGGTGAGCGCCGAATACTTGCGCAGGAAGCTCATCATAACGGTCCTGGTTGTGTAGATTGAGACCTTCCCCTCCTCGAGTATCTTCTGGAAGGTGCCGGCGTCGTGGTCCGCATGGCAGTGGGTGAGGATGATGGTGTCGATGAGCTTCGGGCTCACGTTCGAGTCGAGGAGCCATTCGGTGGAGTTCACCGGAGGGTCAACCATGATGCCGTGATGGTTCATCCAGATGAGTATCCCCGAGGTGTTCTCGTGGGGATCGAACCCGTGACTCGGTCCCAGGCAGGTGATGCCGAAGAGCGGCGGCCTGAAGGGGGCGCTGAGACGCTCCCCCACGAGGTACTTCGGCGTATAGTCGATCATCCCCGGGACGTAGGCAAGGTAGCGGCCCTTTTCGTAGATCTCGAAGTTGCCGTTGGCATCGATCCTGATGGAGACGCCGTCGATATCGCACCTGCCGTCACGGTAGGTGCGGAACTCCACCACGTCGTCGAAATCCATGACGCGGAAGTGCTTGATCTCTTTCCTGATGTCCTCGCCGAGGTCGGGGCCCGCACCGAAGTCCCCGGAGAAGTCCGGCTCCTCAGGCCCGAAGAGGGATTCCTGGAGCACCCTCTTGAACTTCCCGACCTCGCCGGGGTAGCAGACGATCAGGGTCCTTTTGTGCCTGATGAAGTAGTTGTAATAGATGGGGAATTCCAGCTCCGCGATGCTGATCCCCTTGATCCAGTTGAAATACTCTGCCGGCAGGACGTAGATCATCGGGATCCCGGCGGGGAGGAGCATGGTGTCCTTGATTGATTCGGGGGGTATACCGAACTGGAAATACCCGATCGAGGTTGTCACGAGATAGCCCCCGCGGGGGAGCTGCGTCACCGTGTCTGTGAGCTCTGTGAGCGGCATCGTTTTTCCTTTGACGGTAGAATACAATCCGAGGGGAAATCTACAAGCATAATTAATGGCGCTGGGGAAAATAATCGGTATATGGGAACATTACACGGATGCAAAAATAGCGGAGCGTTCTGTCTTTGCAGGCGGGCGGTGCGAGGCGTTATGAGACATATAGTGTAATCGTATGGCGGCACCGTGAGGGGGCGGCGGGATATCAAGTCCTGCGTGGCTCGCAGTTATGGCATTGCCGGTGGCTGAGGATTAATCAGTCGGCCAGTGCAAATGTCATTGACCTGCCGCCGCCACCGTGCTATGATTTCTGTGGCAGCAGTTGAATAACAAAAAAACGACAGGAGAACAGATCGATGAAACCATTGGCGACCAGGCTCGTGATTGTTATCGCCGTCGTGTCCGTCACCACGGCGGTGTTCGGCCGGGAGATCAGGATTGTCAGCTATAATGTCTGGCACGGCATCGACGGCAACGGCACCCTCAGGATGGGGGAATATGAGAGCCAGAAGGCGCGGAGCGCCAGGTTCCGGCATCTGGTATCAGGTCTGAAGGCGCTCCGTCCCGATGTCCTGGGGATACAGGAGGCCAACAGGCTCCCCTCCTTCGCCGAGCGGCTCGCCTGCCAGTTGGGCTATGGGACGGTATGGAAGATAGGCAATTCCGGCGTCAGGGTCTTCGGCCTGGGCATCCCGGTGAATTTCTCCGAGGGGATCGCCGTCCTGGCGAGGAAGGGATACGGGGTAGAATACCTGGGTGCCCGGAGGCTCAGCGGTGGGGGGATCCAGCGGGACTACCTCTCGGCCCACCTGAGCGAGGTGAGGAACGCAATGGCGGCCAGGGTCTCCATCGACGGAAAGCCTCTCATCGTGTTCAATACGCACACCCATTTCTGCCTTATCATGAACGCTGACACGAAGCGGAAACTTGCCGGCATGATTGCGAAGGACGGGAACATGCGAACCAAAAGGGCTGAAATAATGAAGGAGCTTGAGGAGAGCAATCAGAGGACCGAGCGTGATATCGACGGGCTCGTCTCCTTCGTGAGGGAGACGACGCGGAAGTACAACCATCCCTACATCATCCTGGGCGATTTCAACACCACCCTGGAATCCAGGGCGCTGCAGCGGATGGTGGCCCAGCTGCGGCTGCTGGACCCCTACGGCATCAGGAATCCGGCTGGGGAGGGTTATACCTGGGATCCCAGGATAAACAGCAACACGAAGTACGACGGATCCCCCTACTGGGCTGACGGCAGGACGCCCCGGGAGGGGGCCGACAGGCTGGAGGCGGAGTTTGACAGGACGGTACCGAGGAGGATCGATTTCATCTTCCTGTCGAGGCACTTCTCCCCGGCCATGATCAAGAGCGCCGGCCTGGTCTTCACCGAGCCGGTGCAGGGACAGTTCGTGTCGGATCATTTCGGGGTGGAGGTGGTGCTGGAGGGGATGCCCTGAGGCAGCCGGGGCGGTTCGCCGGGACACCCTGGTCGACGGATCTCCGCGGCGTTTTCGTTTCAGCCGGTGATCGACAGGCCGGCACGATGCACCTGCAGGGTCTGGAGCGCTGCATCAACAGATAGACCGGGGCGATGCGATATCGAGGTCTGAGACCCGGCTGCGCATGTGGCGTTGTTGATATCAACGATATACAGTGCTGCAGGATGCGGACCGGTACATGACGGATTACATCACGGGGCGGCCTTCAGGATATGTGTGATAGTGAAAATTGATGCAATCGCCTTTTCTTACAGGTCACTTCCATATGATGTATGTATTTCGATGGCGGACTACCTCCATGCCCCGATCATTATGATACGGAACGATGGGGCTCCGTTCTGAAACCGTGAATCTGGGCGGGGGATGAAGACACTGATTTCGTATTCGGAAAATGCCATTGGAAATGACAGTGCAGATATAAAATGAACGTAATAGCAGTTGCCAACGTGATATTCAACGCGAGCGGGAGGCAGGAAGCCGACGCGATGCCGACGGAATACGGATGTTTTTCGGAGGCGAACGAGCGTGACTATCACGTGTCATAAAAAGAACCGACAATTGTTGGAAGGTCTGAAACATCAAAGATGTTAAGATCTTTCAACATTACAAAATTTTACTTGACTAGTGTACGAAAATTGGTATATTTATAAATACCGACTTGCCGGTATGTTAATTTTGCAGTATAGTGAAATATGGAATTATGACTGAGAACAAACCGAAAGACATCAGATATACTGAGATTATCGGTGCCGCGGTGAAGTGCTTTGCAGAAAAGGGGCGGCACAATACCACGATCGATGATATTGCCAGTACGGCGAATCTGACAAAGGGGGGGGTCTACTGGCATTTCAAGGATAAGAGGGAAATCTACCTCGCCATGATAGATCAACACCTCCAGGAGGACATGAAATTCTGGGAAGAGAGTATAACGAGAGAGGGGACAGGTCCTGATTCCATCGCGAAGACGGGAATCGCCTATATTCGGTATTCGATGCAGAATAAGAACCATCTCTATCTCCACGCCGAGATGCTGGCTGAATCCTTTCGTGATGAGGTGCTCAAGAAAAAGCTGGACGGTCTTCATACGAAATGGCGAGCCATGATATGTGACTTTTTTGAAATGCTGCTGAAAAAAATGGGGAAAGAGGTGGCAGCAGATGAAATTGAAACAATTTCCTGCATACTCCTGTCCTGTATTGAGGGGTTGGCGCATCAATGCTGGTTTCGTAATGAAAATGCGGACCTGGGCTATTATGAGAATGTCTGGACAACCTTTTCCAGGCTGTTGCTCAAGGGATTGGATCGCTAGAAATATATCAAAGAGCAGGGATAGTTACTTTTTATTATAAACATACCTTTAAGTCGGTATGTTTCTTCGGCTACCTGTACCTCAAAGGATAGTATCGATGAAAGCAATAAAAAATATTCTCATTGTGTTCACAGTAACTGCAGTAACGGCGATTGTCTTTTTTATTGGCCTCCTTGCAGGAGGGAGAGCGGGTTATTTTCTCTGTTTTGGCTCCAATACTGCTGGGTATGCGGCCCGTTCTCATGAATTGAAATCATGCACGAAGAATGTCATTGCGATTTCTTACGGTAAAGATCCGAGAAACAAGCTGGACATCTATCTCCCCGATAGGAGAAGGGGCCGCGCTCCGGTGCTGGTCTTTTTCCATGGGGGGAGATGGACGCTGAACTCTAAAGATACATTCTCGTTTATAGCGAAACCCTATCTTGATTGCGGTATCATCTTTATTTCCGCAGGTTATAGACTTTCGCCCGAGCACCCGTTTCCTGCTCCTGTAGTGGATTGCCAGAGGGTTGTTCAATGGACATACCGCAATATCGGCGCGTATGGTGGGGACCCCGAAAGGATCTTCCTGTCAGGGCACAGTGCGGGAGCGCATCTCTGTTCACTCATTACGGCCAATGATACCTGGATCGAAAAATCAGGCCTTCCGCAAAATTGTATTAAGGGATGCATAGTGGTCAGCGGGCCCACTGATCTGAATCTTCTGAGGTTCCGTGAGGTCAGTCACTTTGTTCCCGACGGCTCACTCCTCGATGAAGCGAGCCCCGTATTTTACATTAAGAGAGGTCTTCCCGCATTTCTTGTGGTTTACGGGACCGGCGACATCATGGTGCCGCCTCGGATCCCCCGTGAATTCATAGCCAAATGTAGACGGCACAGCGTTCCAGTCTATGACATTCCCCTCATGCTGAGAACGCATTCCCAGACACTGGAAGCACTTGGCGATCCCAACGAACAGGTGGTCTCCGGGATTTGTGCGTTCATCAATGGCGATGGGATCAGAGCGCCGGTTTCCGGGGATAGAGAAATGTACGAGAAGCTCGAATCTGAAGCCGGTTCCGGTCGGGATATCATTCAAAAACTCATAATCACGGTCTTCACCAAGGCCCGCTGAGAGGCAGGGAGGTGCGCATGAAAGCAAGGGAATTTAGAATAATAGTTGCTGTTCTTCGAAATGAGCTCGGCCGTTCATGGCCGCTCATACTGCTGAGATGCATTGTGATGCAAAGGAGGCTGTTTAGCAAAACGCACTGGGCGCATGAGGATACCGAGGAATTCCGGTATGTCCGACGGCTTGCCCCCCTGGCTGCCCTGTATAGAATCATTTCGGAAAGGGTGGGGCAGGGAGAGGCGCTGCGTATAGCGGCCAGGATGTTTGTTCCCATCGGCGTCTGCGAGCAGTGGGATAATCTGCGTTCATTGGGTGTTGAGGGGAAACGGGGCATTGAACGCCTCAGGGCCTTCTACAATTTTATGGAGGAGGGGGGATCCGCGCAATTCGTCAACAGGGAACTCCTCGAGGGGGGGGAAGAGTCCGTGCTGTACAAAGTTCAGGATTGTCCCTTTACGAGATTTTTTAAAGAGGCGGGTATGCTCGAGCTCGCCACCTGTATCTGCAAGATAGATAACGCATTCTTCTGTTCGTCGATTCCCGATTACGCATTCTCCAGAGAGGATTCCTGGAGGAATACATCGGCGTATGGAAAGGAATACTGCTTATTCAGCTTCAGAAAGAAAGCGGCCACCCCTGACGAGCGGTATATTGGAGAGACCCCCCTCCTGGATTACACACATCCTGCAATCCAGGTGCTTTTCGAAAAACTTGACCTGCCCTACAGGTCTGACCGGGAAAAGATCAGCCATTTCTACGAATACGTGAGAAGAGAGATCAGACCGGTTCGTCATGAAAAAAAACGGCATCCTGCCTCGGCGATTCTACGGAAGGGCCGGGGTGATGATATGTCCAAGACCATTCTCTTCATGGCGTTGTTGCGTGCCGGAGGGATTCCCTGCCGCGTGCATTTCAAGAAGTCCGATGAGGGTGCGGTATCCTGCACTGAACTCTATTTCGATAACAGATGGAAGGTCGTCGCGCCCTGGACTGACGGCAGCGACGGCGTCTCTCCCGACCAGGTGGGATGGGAGCGGGGGGGCTCAGGCCGCCGCATGGAATCTCCCGGGGAGGATCACGCTGTCTATGATTCTCCGGATAAATTTTTCCATTCGCGTTCCCCGCTGATTCAGTAGGTCAAACATAAAGGGGTCGATAATTATGGAAGCAAGGGAACGATCTCTCAGGGCGAGCATAATCCTCTGCTCTCCACACGGCAATACCCTGAAGGTGGCAGAAGCAGCCAGGAAGAGACTGTGTGATCTGGGTGTGCATTCCCTGATGGTCAACCTGGCTGGAAGGGGGTGGGATGCGTTGAGACATTTCGATTATTCCGAAGTACTGCCGGCCGATCTGCTAATTTTCGCTTTTCCCGTCTATGCCTGGAGGATCGTAAAACCGATGGAAATCATCCTGACAAACCTTCCGAAGAGCAGCAACGGATCGGCCGGGATGCTGGTTACCTATGGCGGCTGTACCAGCGGAAGGGCGCTGATGCAGGCGGAAGAACTGCTTTCAGATAAGGGGTATGCCACATTGGGGGCGGCGAAAATTGTGGCCAGCCATTCCAATATCCTTGAGGACGATTCGTATCCCTTGATACCGGATCCCGATGTCTACAGGAATCACCCTGACGGAAGAGACATGGAAGCAGTGAACATCCTGATAACCGGTATTATTGACAAATTGAAAACAACGGATCCCCCGCGGATCACGCCGGCGCAGTTGAGGCCGCAGTTTGGACTTGTTCGTCTAATGCTGCGATCTCCCGTATATAAAAGATACGGTCCCTCTTTCCCACCGGGCGTACGCCTTGATACGGGCAGGTGTATCCGGTGCGGCAGATGCGTCACGGCATGTCCCGTCAATGTCATAGAGATGGACGAATACCCGAGGCGAATCGGGGAGTGCATTAAATGCCATAACTGCAAGCGTGTCTGCCCGGCCGGAGCCATCGTTTCGACGGGGCTCTGGAGAAAAATAGTCTTTCACTTTGGTTTACAGAAAATTCACGAGTTGCCGTCAGTTAAGGGCGAAAAACCGATGACTCAGGTATTCATTTAGTTTTGATGGTGGAGATATGGGGCTATGAAGGTCCTTGCGATTGTTGCAACAAAGATAAAGCATGGCTTTATTTATTATGATTCAAAGGTTATCAATGGAGCGAAATGGTACGGTCATGCAATAGGATTGAAGCCGAGAAAAGAAATGATGGGGAAGAAGATTATTCCAATAACGCCCTGTTTTTTTATAGAACGTTAAAACTGGACAAGTGTTTGGATAAGGATGTTATCCCCGGTACGGATTTAAACGACAGTAATCATCGCCTGTAAAACAGGGAACAGGCATGACCCCCTTCGTGATCATTGATTGAATTGATGTTTTCAGGATAGAGTGGACACCATATGGAATGGAGTGTAACAATGAACGTATTAGAGCATTCCAGATTTCGTACACCACCCGAGAAGGACAGCGGCATATATACCAGGCTCGGTCTGCTGAGAAGAAGCGCTTCATTTTTGACAGGATCACTGTGTACAATGACCGTAGTAAATGCATGCTCGCAGAGTACTGGGAGAATCGATGCGTTGTCTGCTCTATTGTCAAGGAAATATGACAGCACTACGGCTTCGGTCCTTCATGGCAGAATAATGAAGCATTATATAGATTTGAATGCTCGAAAACCATACTATGAAAAGTGGGGGATGAGATTTAATGCTGTTAATGCGGTCCTTGCGCTTGCTGTCTATCGGTCGTTTTGTGAAAGTGGATTCAGCCGAGAGGTGTCCGTCGAATGGGCGGGAGAATTGGTGTGGAAGACGATGCCTCTCTGGCTGTTTAAATGTGTATTCTGGTCTATGGGATTATTTCCAGATCCATTTGTCGCATTTGTATGGTTCACAAAAAGACAGTTGAATATACTGTTCCCCGAACCAGGATGGAAGAGAAACTATACTGAAACAGAAGATTGCTTTGGATTCGATGTTACGCATTGCCTCTATAACGATTATTGTACGGATGAGGGGGCACCGGAGTTGGTGACTGGGATGTGTGATCTTGACTATCGTATTGCTGAACTGTATCCTCCGGAATTTTATTTCAAGCGGACGAGATGCTTGGCGAAGGGTGATCCTCTGTGCGATTTTCGCTACTACCGAAATGAAAGGGTGTAATAACGCACTCCGGTGAAACCACTGGTGATAAAGGGTGAACCGCGTGTTGTTCAGATATATCGACTCATTCTGAATCCTGTCGCGTCGAGTGATTCTGATTGTTCAAAACCAGAAGAATGTGAGGGAATGACAATTTGACAGTGGTATAATGAACATGGTTCAACATCCCAATGGAGGGATTGGGAAGAAAAAAAGCCAACCAGATAATCGTTTCTCTGATCAACTTCATGAGAGCGCGATGCGCGTGAGGAATAGGGCGGGGGGCGGTGGAAGGGATCGCTATTTCACCAGAGTGTCGGCATGCCGGATGGCTTGGTTGATCTCCTCCAGTATGATCCGTTCAAGCTCGCTGGCCCTGATGCCGCTCTTGACCCGTTTTCTCACCGCCGAGGGGACCTGGACGAGCTGATCGATCAGCAGCCTCGAGTAATCCTTCATCGTCAGGAGGATTATTTGTTTGATGTCGTTGGACGATATGCTGTCCTTTGTCTCTAGCAGGTGTTTGACTTCATCGTGCATTTTCATGGTGTTCCCCTTGCCGCTTCCGTGTCACTGCCGCGTGATCGTCGCCCTGTTATAACGAGGTGCAGTAATCATCGAGCATGTCCCCTGCGCGATTATAACCGACCGTGCGGTATTCTTCAAGCTTTTTTATTGCGGAGCTCGGGGCCGCCGTTGTTCTTGAGGCCGGGATCGGGATAGGGTTGAAGCTGTGTGTTTGCCTTCGGTCGCCGTCGCTCGGATCCATTGCGGTGCCCGTGTTGTCATTACGCTCCATTTCGCATTCACGGTGCCCTCCACGGTTTTTTCCCGAGCCGAGCTGGTTCACCCGTCAATAAAGGCGATCCGTCGGGGGGAGCCGCGGCCAGTCGCATGAAAAAAAAAGCTTGTATGGCGCAGGCGGCTCTGTTATATGTTATCAATCTGCGACACCGCATTTCCCTATGATTACAGCAAGGAGTGGGTATGAAAAAGAGAAACGAGATTGTCATTTTACGCTTTGTCCTTGGGCTGTTCTTCATCGTACTCGGCGTTATCGGCGTAATCCCCCGTCTGCAGGAGAGCGTCTTCTCGCTGAACGACAACCTGGGGCTGGAGATTTTTTTCGGCCTCATTGAGCTCCTCTGCGGACTCATATTCATCGCCGGCCTGTTCTCCTTCATGAGGAGACGTGTGGTCTCCATCACCAGCCTGGTGGTGCTGGCCTTCTGGCTGCTGAGAATCCTTCTCTCGAAATTCGTCTGGGGTCTCTCAATCTCCAATCACGGACTGTTATTCAGGCCCACCTTTTCCGCATGGCTGCTGGTGCTCTGCGCCGAGCTGGTTATCGGGGCGGCAATCTACACCATCTACCGTAACTACGAATAGGCGGATGTCGATGTTTATGGCCGGCGGATTTTCATCTGCCGGAGGCCCGCCGGATAGTGTCAGCGGAAGAACGGGACAGGGGGGGATAACATGAATCATGATGCGAGATGCGGCATATCATCAATGAAACCGGCATGGATACAGCAGGCTGTTCGGCAAGGCGCGATTCTGGTGGCGTCGCTGGCGTTCTGCCTCTTCTTGGCATGCGGGTCGCAGCAGGTGCATGTTGATCCCGCATTGAAGAGCGCCAGGGGGGAGAAGATCGCGGTCCTGGGATTTGAGATGCAGAACCTGCAGGGGGGAGAACTCCTGACCGCCGTGAGCGACGAGTTTTGCGATGCCCTGGTCCCCTTTTTCATGAAGGCGGGGTTCCGCGTCATCGAGCGGCGGAAGGTGGGGCTCCTTCTCAAGGAGCTGGAGATCCAGCAGAGCGGCGTTATCGACATGAAAGATACCGGGCGCTTCGGCAGGATCGCCCAGGTGCGTTTTGTGGTGACCGGGAGCGGTGCGGTCAGCGTCGCACATTCTGGGAAGAATTTCTTCCTGAAAAGCGTGTCGGTGAAGATGATCGACGCAAGTACCGGAGAGACGGCCATCGCCGCCTCCTTTGAGGGTACGGCGGTCAAGCCTGGCGATGCGGCCGCGAGGATCGGCAGGGAGATCGTCGAACAGCTCAAGCGGTAGCCCCGCGTGTGGGCGGTTATGCGAGATCAATGACGGGCGATGGGGACTCATGACTGCGGCGACGCCCCTGGCTGAAAGTCGTGATGGAACCCCGCAGCGATCACCCGCTCCTGGGTGTGACCGTTAGCCCCTCCGGTATGAGGCGCAGCCGTTGCGGGCAGGGCACCGTGCATCCGTTGCCGTGCCTTCGTAGGGAGGGGATCGGCGGAATAAATCAATTTACAAAAACCCTTGCCTGTTTTCCCTTTGTAACAAAGAGGTGGCGACAATGCCTTGGAACGACAGCCTGCAGGGCTTCTTTTCCCCGTCCACTATCACCGTGATAGGGGCATCGGTAAAAAACCACTGGTTCGGCAACCTGGTGCACTACTGCCGGCGTCTGGGATTTCAGGGGAATATCTATCCGGTCAACCCCGGCGCCGCAGAGGTGTGCGGGCTGCCGGCCGTTTCATCCATCGCCGATCTTCCGGAGGGCCTCATCGACTTCGCGGCGGTCATCGTGCGGAGCTCCCTGGTCCTGGAAACGGTCCGGGCCCTGGCGGACCGAAACATCAAAAACGTGCTCCTGGTCTCCTCAGGCTTCTCGGAGGTCGAGGGTGACGGCGAGCGGCTGCAGGGTGAACTGGTGGCGCTCTGCAGGGAGCGTGGCGTGAGACTCATGGGGCCCAACTGCCTGGGATTTCTGAACGTCGCGAGGGGGACCGGGGCATTTGTCGGGGGCTCCGTGGAAGGGGAGATCATCCCCGGGGACATCGGCATCGTCGGACAGAGCGGGGCCACCAGCGAGGTGCTGGCGACGAAGATGCTGAAAAAGGGGCTGGGTATTTCTCTCTTCATCTCCTCGGGCAACGAGGCCGTCATCTCCTTCGAGGACTGCCTGGAGTACATGATCGGCCATGGCGAGACGCGCGTGGTGGCCGGTTTCATAGAAGGCTTCAGGGACGGCCGGCGCCTAAAGGAAATAGCGCTGGAGGCCGCGCGCAGGAGGATACCCATCGTCGTCCTCAAGGTGGGGCGTTCCGAGAAGGGGATCCAGGCAGCGCGCTCGCATACCGGGGCGATCGCGGGGAATGAAATGGTCACCGGCGCCTTTCTTCGGCAGTACGGGATCATCCGCGTCGAGACGATCGAGGAGCTGGTGGAGACGGCGGGAATACTCTCGCGCTGCCCCCTCCCGGCGGGCGATGGTCTCGCGGTGTGCACCCTCTCCGGGGGGCTCGCGGGGCTCTATGCGGACCTCTGCGCGTCACTGGGCATCAGGCTCCCCGATCTGTCCCCGGACTCGATCGTTGCCCTCAAGGGGGCCCTTCCCCCCTTCGCAAGGCCGGGGAATCCCCTCGATGTCACCGGCTCCGGATTCACCACCGGAATGGAGCGGGTCCTGAGGATCCTCCTGGAGGACGGGAATACCGACATCATCGCAACGCTCTCGTTCCCGCCGGGCCCGGGGACAGAGGAGATGCTCTCGGCGCACAACGAGTACATCCTCTCCCAGCTGCCGTCGGCGGGGAAGCCGGTCATCGCCCTCACATTCAGGGAGGTGAGCGAGTACGCGAGAAAATTCTACCACGACCGCGGGCTCTATTACATCGAGCACACGCGGGATGGCTTCAAGGCGATCGGAAATCTCATAGAGTACGCGCGTTTCCAGCGGCGCTTCGCGAAGCGGATCGCTGGCGCCGAGTCCTCCTGATTCGTGCCGGAGGAGTCATCCAGAAGAGCGGGCGCCGCTTTGGCCGCCGGATCGGTAACCCCGGCGGCCGGGGCTGCGGGTCAGGTCATCTTCTTGAGAGGGACCGTGAATACCCGTATGCCGATGTCGGAGAACTTCTCCTTTAGCTCGCGCACCTCTCTCGCGATCTCTGCCTCCTGCTCCTTTTCCGCCGCCACCATCATGCAGTTGTTGACCCCCGGCCAGATGTGGGAGCCCAAATGGGGCTCGCCGCACCCCTCGCCGTGCACCCCGGTGAACTTCGTATAACCGGCGGCGTACCGGCGGGCGATCTCGGCCATCTCGTCGTCGACGGCGTTGCTGTATACGATAAACATGAGGTTCATGACATCACCCTTCTGCGCGTGCGCCAGTTTTTGAAGCGCGTCGAATAGTCCTCGAACAGCGAATACATGACGGGGACGAACAGGAGCGTAAAGATGAAGGACGAGCTCATCCCGCCCATCACCGTGCGCCCCAGCGGAGAGAAGAGCTCTGCGCCCTCGCCGATACCCAGGGACATCGGCACCAGTGCGAGAATGGTGGTGAAGGTGGTCATGAGGATGGGGCGGAGCCTCTTTTGGCCCGCCTCGATGAGGGCGTCGCGGGTCGCCATGCCGCGTGCCTTGAGTATGTTCGTGTAATCCACCAGTACGATGGCGTTGTTCACCACGATTCCGCTGAGCATGAGGATTCCCATGAAGGAGACGACGTTGAAAGTGGTGCCGGTGAGGAAGAGAAACACCATCACGCCGAAGATGAGCGTGGGTATAGAAAACATGATGACGAAGGGATAGGCGAAGGATTCGAACTGTGCCGTCATAATGATGTAGATGAGCACGACGGCGAGGATGAGCGCCAGGCCCAGGTCGCGGAATGACTCCTGCATGTCCTTGTATGCGCCGGCGATCTGCACGTGGAAATTACGTGGCATCGGGAGAAGGTCGATCTTCGATTGTATGTCATTGACAACGGAGTTGAGATCGCGCCCCTCGGCCTTGCAGTTGATGTAGGTGACGCGCTCCTGTTTTTTGCGCGTTACGTCCGTGGGACCGCTGGAGGACGTTATGTCGATGATGTTCCCCAGCGGGACCGTCGTGCCCACCGGCGTGTTCACCAGGAGCGATTTGATGTCGTCCAGGGTCTTCCGGTCCTCTTCTCTCAGGCGGACGAAGATGTCGTATTCTTTCCCTTCGTGCCGGTAGATCGAGGCGACCTTGCCGGCGATATTGTTTTTGATGATGTTGGCGACATACGAGGCATTGAGGCCCATCTTCGAGGCCTTGTCCCGGTTCACGTCGATGACCAGCTCAGGGAGCCCCTCCTCGCGGCTGATCTCGATGTCCTTGAGTCCCGGTATTCCGATGATCGCCTTCTGTATCATGAGGCTGAAATCCCTCGCTTGGTCGAAATCATATCCGTACTGCTCGATCGAGATCTCCGAGCCCCCGAAACCGAGGCCCGATTGCTGCTCGGTGAAGTTGAAGGTGACCCCGGGCACATCGGTGACGGCGGCCCGTATCGCGTTGCGTATCTCGCTCTCGGAGCGGTGGCGCTTCGAGACAGGAACAAGGCGCAGCTCCACCTTGGCGGAGTGGTCCGTGGTCCCGCCGAAGGCGGCGGCGAAGCCCTCGCCGTATCCGGCACGGACGCTGACGACCCGGTATTCGCTGCGGTGCACTACCCTGCGCACCCGCTCCTCAACCATCTTCATGACGCTTTCGGTCGTTTCCAGGTTGGTCCCCACGGGGAGCTTGGCGGTAAAGGTAATGCGCTCCTGGTCCTGCTCGGGCATGAATTCCATTCCCGAGATGGGGATGAGCACGAGGCCGATGACGAAGGCGATTGCCGTATAGGCCACCACCCGGCGGCGATGGTCGAGGGCCCAGCGGATGATGCGGGAATAGAATCCCTCGAGGCGGGAAAAGAGTCTCTCGCTCCAGGCGAAGAGTGCGTTCAGGAAGGCGACGCGCCCTCTGTGCCGGATCGTCAGTGTATGCACGTATCGCGACGTCAGCGTCGGCACGAGGGTGAGGGCGATCAGAAGGGAGCAGAGCTGGGAAAAGGCGATGGTGAGCGCCATCTGCCGGAAGAGCTGGCCGGCCAGGCCCCTGGTGAAGAAGAAGGGGATGAAGACGCACAGGTTGGTGAGCGTCGAGGCGGTGATGGCCATTGCCATCTCGTCGGCCCCCAGTTTCGCCGCCTCGGCCGGCCTGGCCCCCTTTTCCCTGAAGCGGAAGACGTTCTCCAGAATAACGATGGAGTTGTCGATGAGCATCCCCACTCCGATGGCAAGGCCGCCCATGGACATCATGTTGAGGGATATGTCGAAAAAGTACATGGCGATGAAGGTTGTGATGATTGATACCGGGATGGAGAGCCCCAGGATCAGGGCCGAGCGGACGTTCCGTAGCATCAGCATGACCACCAGGATCGCAATGAGCCCACCCTGCCAGGCGCTGCTGATGACGTTATTGATGGAGCGCTCGATGTAGTCGGCCTGATTGAATATGGGGGTCACCTCTATTCCCCGGGGGAGGCCCTTGCGGATTACCTCGAGCTGCTTTATGATACTGTGCGCCACGATGACGGTGTTCTTGTCCGACTGCTTGTTTATGCGGATGATGACGCCGTTCTCGCCGTTGAGCCGTACGATCTCGTTGCGCTCCTCGGGTGCCTCGAAGACCCGGGCGACGTCCTTCAGGTATATGGGGGTGTTGCTCTTCGTGGCCACCACAACGTTGCGGATGTCGTCCAGCGATTCAAACTCCCCCTTGGTCCGGAGGGTGTATTTCCGGTGCGGCGACTTAATGTCGCCACCCGCCACGTTCATGTTCTCCAGTCCCACCATTGCGACTACGGTGTCAATGGAGAGGCCGTAGGCCTCCATCCGGTTCTTCACCAGTTCCACCCGTACCTCGCGCTCCTGGCCCCCCTGCACGGTTGCGGTGGCCACGCCGTCCACCTGCTCGAGCATGCTCTGGAGGTTGTCCTCGGCGTACTCGCGGAGGAAGCTGGGATCGCGCTTCCCGGAGACAGACAGCACCATGATGGGAATCATGGAGACGTCGAATTTCAGCACGATGGGCGTCTCGACCCCTTCGGGGAGGTATTTCTTGACGATATCCACGCGCTCGCGGATGTCCGATACCGCGAGCCCCATGTCGGTGCCCCAGGTGAACTGCACCTTGATCATGGAGGATCCCTCCTTGGAGGTGGAGGAGATGGTGTCGATGTTGTTGATGCTGGCGATTGATTCCTCCAGCGTCCGCGTGACGGTGCTCTCGATCTCCTTGGGTCCGACACCCTCGTACTCGGTGATGACCGCGGCTATGGGGAACTCGATATCCGGAAGGAGGTCCAGGGACATCTTGGAGAATCCGACATAGCCCAGGGCGAGGAGGGCAACGAAGATCATCATGGCCGTTACCGGCCGGTTGACTGAGAGCTCGGTGATCTTCATCGCCCCTCTCCGGCGGCAGCCTTCTGCGGTTCTGGCGCATCGGATTCGTCCTCCCTGTACACGATGAGCGTATCGCCATCAGAGAGGTTTTCCTGTCCCAGGGTTACGACGATATCACCGGAATCGACCCCGGAGATCACCTCGGTGAGATGATTGGCGGTGATCCCGGTCCGGATGGCGCGTTTCCTGGCGCGTCCATCCTGTACCACGAAGACGCTCTTCGTCTCGTCGGGGCCGGTCATCACCGCGTCCACCGGCAGGGCCAGCACGCCCGGTCGAGATCCCATGATGATTTCTATGTTGGCGAACATGCCGTGCTTTAGCCTCATTCCGGGGTTGTCGAGCCTGATCCGCACCTCCTGGGTGCGGCTCAGCTGGTCCAGTACCGCGCTCTTCTTGCTCACGCGCCCGTCGAACACCTTTCCCGGATATGCCTCGACGCCGATCCGGGCCCGCATCCCTACCTCGACCCGGTTTATGCTTTCCTCCATGATGCGCACCACCGCCTCGACAGAGGACATGTTGACCACCTGCGCCAGGGGAGTGACGTTGGTGACCGACATGCCGCGGTCCACCATTATCTTCCCCACGTGCCCGGAGATCGGGGATTCCACGATCGCCAGGTTGTAGTCCATTCCCACGATGTCGCGGTTGATTTTGAAGAGGACCGCACCCCTGCCGACGCGGACTCCTTCCTTGATGAGGATCGATTCGATCTTTCCGGGAACCTGGGGAAAGACGTTGACGACCTCGGTTCCGATGATGTCGCCGGTGAGCTTCAGGGTGCTCAGCATGTCAATACGGCGTACGGCGGCGGCCTTCACGGGTATTCGCTTCACCTCCTCGACGGGACCGGACGAGGTGACCCGGTCGATTACGAAGCTGACGAGGCGGTAGGCGGCCACGAGGAGCACTATTATCATGATCGCCTTGAATACTCGCTTGGTTGAGTTTTTCATACAACTTTCTCCTCGGCACCGGCCTTCATCGCACCGGAAAATATTCTATGCCTATGGCGCGATTGAGCTCGGCGCGCGATACCTGGTAATCGTGGAGCGACTGAACGTACAGCGTCCTGGCCGTGATGAGCTGAACGTTCGCCTCTATGAGCTTCGTGTTGTCGATGATGCCGCTCCTGAACTGCGTGACCGCGACACGCAGGGCCTCCTCGGCGGCCTTCACGTTCCCCTTCTGGCAGTCGAGTGATGTCTTGGCGGCCTTGAGCTTCAGGTAGCCTCGCTGAATCTCGAGCTTCACTCCCTTGATGAAGTCGTCCATCTGAAATTCTGCCTGCTTCGCGGCGCTCCGATATTGGCTCCCCTTGGCGTGGGAGGTGTCGAGCGGCGCGAGGGCTCCCCAACGATAGCTGGCGCCTACGGTGATGTTCCACGACTTGTTCCACCCGGGCGGTGCGAAGTTCTCCTTGAGGCTCAGCATCATCTGGTAAAACTGATACCCCACGGGATTGGAGACCGGATCGGGGGGGATCGACTGGCTGCTGGGGCTTATGGCCTTCGAGGCGCCGTAGCTGCCGCTCACGAAGAGTGACGGCCAGAGATACAGAGCCTCAGCCGCCGCGGCGATGTCATCTTTCATCTCTTTGGTCTTCTTAATCTGGATGATCTCCGGGCGATTCTTGAGCGCCTCGCCTATCAGCGGAATAAGGAGCTTGCGCTCCCCCTCCGGATCCGTGGGGATCGCTGACAGATCGCCGGGTGTCACCTTCATGGCGCCCGGGTCAAGCTCGAGGTGGACGTCTATATCATTGCCGATCTGGATGTTCAGGTCGGCCATTGCCGAGATGGCATCGTTCGCCGCGTTGATGTGCTGCGTCTTCTCGTTCGCCAGGGCCACCTGGGCCCTCAGGTAATCGAGGCGGGAGAACAGTCCCCTGTTGTAGCCGATGGTGACGGTCTTGAGGTTTTCCTCCAGAGCCTTGATCGATTCCTCCCGCATTGCGGCACCCTCGCGCGCAAGAAGGAGGCGGTAATAGGACTGGATTGCCCGGACGACCGTTTCGTTTTTCACCTTGCGCACGTTGTTCTCGGCGATGATGTGAGCATTGCGGGAGGCCTGGAGGGTGTTGTAGAAGACTCCGGGATTCACCGTAATCTGGCCGTTGATGAACTTCACGTCGTAGAGGGCATCGATGTTGGAGGAGTACCCCGAGTCAGCCCCCTGCCGCGTGTAGGAGACGTCGGTGGAGAGGGCGGGCCAGAGCATCCCCCATGATTCCAGCACCTTGGACCTGCTCTCCCTGACCGCCTCAACGGCCGTTTTGTAGGTGTTGTTGTTTTTAATCGCCAGGTGCACGACCTCGCGAAGCGTGAGGGTTTCCGTGGCGTGGAGGGGGATGGCGATGAGAGTGATCGCCAGAAGGACCTCCGCGTGTCTGCTTGAAAAGGTCATCGGGAGAGCCCCCTGATGAAGATCGTCACGAAGGAGGAGAGCATCCTGTCGGGGACCGGTTTTTTCTCCAGCTTGTAGTTTTGGAATATTCCGCTCAGGGAGAAGAGGAACAGCCTGGCTGCCTGCCGCGGGTCCTTCATAATCGCAGCGCGGCGGCCGGATTCGAGAATTGACGCGATGAGGGCCACGTTTTCTCCGAAAAATTTATTCCGCATGCTGACGAGCCCATCGTAGTTCTGAATGATATCATCTGCGGTGAGATTGTAGAGATTGTCAAAATCCCGATGGAATTTGTTGCTCTGGCGAGAGTAGATTTTCAGTTTCTCCTCGGCGGTGTGCCCTGCATCGATGAGGCTGCGAATGTTTTCGAAGAACTGGACGACCTCGCGTTCCACAACTGCAAGAAAGAGCTCCTGCTTGTTGGGGTAGTAATAATACAGGGCGCTCTTCACCATGCCGAGGCGGTGGGCGATCTCCTCTATGGTCGTCTTTTTGAATCCGTGGCGCGAAAACGCCTCCTGAGCCGCCCGGATGATTTCGCCGCTGCGTGCTTTCCTGTCCGTGGTGCCGCTGGCCATGTCTGGATTTCCAATGAAATTCTGACGTATACGTATATAGTATGAAATTAGAACAATAATGTCAATAGTTCAAATACTGATGTGGAAAAAAAGGCCTCGTCGGGAGGCAAAGCAGGGCGGCCGCCGAGACCGGCCGGCATTGATGGAGCCGCGGGATAGGCTTTGCAATCGCACCGTCGAATCAGAGGAGAGCCTTATTATCAGCACGTGGGCGACGGGGAGGGTGGGGGAGCGAAAAAAGGGCCGCCCCTTCGGGCGGCCCTTTCCAGAATGCTCTTATCTGCGGTTCTTACTTCCCGTAGATCTGCTTCGCTCCGGCGACGATCGTGTCCACAACCGTCGGATCCGCCAGCGTGGAGATGTCTCCGAAGTTCTTCGGATCGAAGTCGGCGGCGGCGACCCTCTTCAGGATTCGACGCATGATCTTCCCTGACCTCGTCTTCGGGAGCGTGTCCGCCCACTGGATGATTTCCGGAGTGGCGATCGGGCCGATCTCCTTTCTGACGTGCGCGACGAGTTCCTTCTTGAGATCGTCGGATTTCTCGACGCCGCTGTTCAGCGTCACGAAGGCGTAGATCGACTGTCCCTTGATGTCGTGGGGATAGCCGACAACCGCTGCCTCGGCGACCTTCGGATGCGATACCAGCGCGGACTCCACTTCCGCGGTGCCCATACGGTGACCGGACACGTTGATAACGTCGTCAACGCGGCCGGTGATCTGGTAGTAGCCGTCCTTGTCGCGGCGCGAGCCGTCACCGGTGAAGTACTTGCCGGGGAACTGGCTGAAGTAGGTGTCGAACATCCTCTGGGGATCGCCGTACACGCCCATCATCTGCCCGGGCCATGACCTGTTGATGCAGAGGTTGCCCTCGCATACGCCTTCGAGCACCTTGCCGGCGTCATCCACTATGCTCGGCTCGATGCCGAAGAAGGGAACGGTCGCCTGGGCCGGCTTGATGTCGATCGCGCCGGGGAGCGGAGTGATGAGAATACCACCGGTCTCTGTCTGCCACCAGGTGTCGACGATGGGGCATTCGCCGCGGCCGATCTTGTTGTAGTACCAGTTCCATGCTTCCGGGTTCAGGGGCTCGCCCACTGAGCCGAGCAGCTGGATGGACTTGATGTTGTGCTTGTCAACCCAGGAATCGCCTTCCTTCGCGATGGCGCGGATGGCGGTGGGAGCGGTGTAGAAGATGTTGACCTTCCACTTTTCAACGACCGCCCAGAACCTTCCGACGTCCGGATAGGTGGGAACGCCTTCGAACATGATCGTGGTGGCGCCGTTCGCAAGCGGCCCGTACACGATGTAGGAATGGCCGGTCACCCAGCCGACGTCTGCCGTACACCAGTAGATGTCGCCGTCATGATAGTCGAAGATCATCTTGTGGGTGAAGGCTACGTAAGTGAGATAGCCGCCGGTGCCGTGCATCGCACCCTTGGGCTTGCCGGTGGAACCGGAGGTGTAGAGAATGAACAGCGGGTCGGTCGCATCCATATGCTCGGGCTCGCAGTTCGCGTCCACCGAGGCCATTTCATCATGCCACCACTTGTCGACGCTGGCGTTCCAGGAGCACTTGATCTGGTCGCCGACGCGTTTTACCACGATGTGGAGCTTCACCTGGGGGCACTCGGCGAGCGCCTTGTCGGCGTTGTCCTTCTGGGGAACAGCCTTCGCGCCGCGGAAGGTACCGTCGCAGGAGATGAGCACGCGGCTGTCGCAATCGTTGACGCGGTCGCGCAGCGCCTCGGCGGAGAAGCCGCCGAATACCACGGAGTGGATCGCGCCAATGCGGGTACAGGCCAGGATTCCTATTGCCAGCTCGGGAATCATCGGCAGATAGAAGGTGACCCTGTCGCCCTTTTTCACGCCGTTTTTCTTCAGCACGTTCGCAAACTTGCAGACTTGCTCATGCAACTGCTTGTAGGTGAAGGTCTTCTGATCGTTGGGATCATTCCCTTCGAAGATCAACGCGATCTGGTCGCCCTTCTTCGCCAGATGCCTGTCGAGGCAGTTGTAGGACACATTGAGCTTGCCGCCGGTAAACCACTTTATCTGGAAATCCTTCATGTTATCGGCGTACTTCCAATCCTCCACCTTGTCCCATTTCTTGAACCAGGTCACATACTCCTCGGCAATCTTCGACCAGAATTTTTCCGGGTCTGCCAGAGATTCTTTCCACATCTTTTCGTACTCTTCGCGGCTCTTGATGTAGGCCTTCTTCCTGAAGCTCTCCGGAACCGGATAAATTTCCTTCAGAGTAGTTTCAGCCATGCAATACCTCCGAAATTAAATAAATTTGTTTATTATCTGGGTAATCGCTGGATATGTTATTCATGACTGCCAGTCAACCACCAGGCAATTCCCATTTTTCGGCGCGGGAATCATCCCTTCGCCATATGCTGAGACAGGTACCCGGCGATCGCCCTGTCGTATGCGGTTGTCGTTTCGAATACCTTTACCGCGAGACGAAGATTCGTTTCCCTGGATACCGACCCGCCGTACTGCTTCATCTCCTGCAGCACGGGCGCGTAATCCGCGGGGTCGATGATCACGGTAACGCTTTCGTTGTTTTTCGCCGCGGAGCGAAGCATCGCCGGTCCGCCTATATCTATATTCTCGATCGCATCCTCGAAGGTGCAATCGGGTTTCGCGATAGTTTTCTGGAAGGGGTAGAGGTTGATGACCACCATGTCGATGTTCTGGATGCCGTGGTGCTGCATGGTGCTGACGTGTTCGGGGTTAGAGCGGACTCCCAGCAGGCCGCCGTGGACCTTGGGATGGAGCGTCTTCACCCTCCCGTCGAGCATCTCCGGGAATCCGGTATACTCCGAAACGTCGGTGACGGCGAGTCCCGCGTCCCTGAGCGCTTTGGAGGTGCCGCCGGTGGACAAAAATGCAATACCGAATTCGGCAAGGTTTTTTGCGAATTCTACGATACCGGTCTTGTCCGATACACTGATGAGAGCTCTTTCAATCCTTGCCATTGATCACGGAGTATAATATCGGATGAAAATATGGACAAAATGTCCTTCTTTGTTAGGATGATCACATTAAAAATATTTAGGATTAATGACAAGCATTTTTTTTTGTCAAAGTTTAATTAATTCCCCGGATGAATTGTTTTGTATAATTTTAATGAAAAAATGATGGCACTGTGTAAAACTTATGAGTATAGGCGTCTTCGGGGGGCCGCCTCCCGCTCTCGTCAGCTTGGGTGGTGCCCGATACTGTGCATGGGCCCGATAACCGTCCTGCGGAACGGGCCGGGGGAGAGGTGATGATCTCAGAGACGACGCTGCATCGCTGGAGGCTGTGGTTCGGGCAGTACACCGGGGAGTACATGGATACCGATGAGAGGTCGCGGGAGACCCTGGCGCTGAAGTTCGATCATACCATGCGTGTATGCGCCGAGATACTGGATCTCGGACAAAGCCTTCGGCTTGACGACTACGGTCTCAGGATCGCCGAGGCCATTGCCCTCTTCCACGACCTGGGGCGCTTCGAGCAGTACCGGAGCTTCAACACCTTCTCGGACGGCAAATCGGTGAACCATGCCCATGCCGGCATCGATGTGCTGATGCGGCACGGGATACTGGAGGACGTGGAGGACGATGAGCGAGCGATCCTCGTGCATGCCATATCCCACCACAACGCGCTGGTGGTGCCGCCGGCCGATTCCCGGCGGGCGGACGCCTATTCCCGCATGATCCGCGATGCGGACAAACTGGATATCTACAGGGTGTTGATCGATCATTACCGGGAATCGTCAAAGAACAGGAACAGCGCCATTGACCTTGATCTGCCGTTGAAAGGCGCCGTATCGGAAGAGGTGATGGATCAGGTCATGAGCGGGAGGCTGGCGAGCATGGCCTGTGTGCGCAGCGTCAGCGATTTCAAGCTGCTGCTGATCAGCTGGGTCTACGACATCAATTATACCCACACCTTCAGGCGTCTCCGGGAGAGGGACTGCCTGGGCGCGCTATTCACAATGCTGGGGGGGGTCGACGGCATGGATGAGATCCGGGCCAGGGTCTCTTTTCAGATGGAACGGGGGTGCGACGGGGAGCTGGGGCATGATCCGCCCTGACCGGGGGCATGCCGGCGTGATCACCGTGAGGACCGCCGATCCATCAACCATCTCCTGAAGTAATAGATCAGGAGTGCCAGTGCTATGGTCCCGGCGATGGCGATCCCCGCGTAGAGGTTGTATCTGGCGAATATCTCGGCGGCCTTGGCCTTCACCGTTTCCCAGTTGTTGCCCAGAAGGTACCCGGTCTGGAGCCAGAGAAGATTCCAGACCCCGGCGCTGACGAGCGCACAGAGTAGGACCCAGAGGGGATTGAGCAGGGAGATGCCGGAGACGATGGATACCACGGAACGGAGTCCCGGAAGGAATCTGTTGAAGAACACGACCGCGTACCCGTAGCGGCCGAACCATCGCTCCCCCCTGATGATATTCTCTTTTTTAAAAAAAGCGATATCGCGTTTCATGAAGAATTCTCTTTCCAGGAAGCGGCCCAGAAGGAACAGCCCCATGAACCCGCCCACACTCCCCGCGGTGGTGGAGAGGAAGACGTAGAGGTAGTTGAGCCTCCCGATCCCCACCAGGAAGGCTCCGAATATCATGATGGTGTCTCCCGGTATCGGCGGTATGAAGTTCTCTATGACCGCGCAGGCAAAAAGAAACAGGTACAGGAACAGATCGTTCATGGGAAGAAGAAAATCGATGATGCGCTGCAGTATCTGGTCCATGGGTCGGCGGTCTTACCTGTGCCGTGGCTGGCGTTTGCAGGCTTCCACGCTAACCGGGGGCATGCACCATTTTCGAGTCTTTACAATGGTTTCCATAGATTCAATGGAAAAAATAAGGATTGCATTTTATCAACAACAATTTCATTATGCATTGATAATTCAGTGATGCCCATGGCCCCGTTAACCGGCACTGAACGATACGATACATACAGAAACGTATCGCCGGGATCGGTTGGGGCGATGATTTCAGGGTCACGAATAATGAGGAGGAGTCTTGATGTTAAAAAGAGTAGTCTTTTTGTGCCTTTTTGCGGTCCTATTCTCTGGGATCGCCTTTTCCCAGTCCTACGATATTCCGCCGAATCTGAGTGCCAGAATAAACTCCATGGCAGGATCGGGGAGCGCCATCACGAGCGGCGGCATGGCCATCGCCATGAATCCCGCCGGAATGGCGAACACCCGGAGCTTCGAGGCTGAGGGTACCTTTACCAGCATAGCCCTCATGATGACGAACCCGGCCAACGGCCCGTACCTTGAAAAGAACGTCATCGGGTACAGCGCCATCGGTGGCTTCGGCATGGGCTACCGTCTGGGTGAGGTCGTTACCGTGGGTTTCCTGCTCTACGCCCCCTCGGGCGGCGGTGTGCGGAACTCCAACGTCACCATGGGCTATCCGGTGTGGCCCAAGGACTTCGACGGCTACCTGGTATTCCTGGAGTTCGGACCCTGCATCGCCCTGAACCTGCCGGGGGGCTTCAAGATCGGCTTCGTGTACCGTATCAACTACACCGAGAGCTGGTCGACGCTCTACAACTACTCGTCGACGCCGGTGATGGGGTCGAACTATCTGTACGTGAAAAACCATCTCTCGGGATACGGCTTCGACGGCTTCAGGGTGGGGATCCAGTGGGACCCCACTGATGAGTTCCATATCGGGGTCGCCTACCGCTCCTTCGTGAAGATCAATGCCGACGGTAAATCGAGGATCCAGCCCTTCGACATCGGCGTGGGTATCAGCCAGACGCAGCGCTATGCCGACGGCTTCCATGCGGGCCTTTCCTACGAGTTCATCCCCGACCGGTTGACGGTGAACGTGGACTACGTGCTCAACTTCTGGAGCAGGTACAAGAACAGGACCCTGGAGACCATGGGGATCCCCAACGTGACGAGGCTCCGGAACAAGGACGTCCACGGCATTCGGGTGGGCATTGAATGGTGGGTCACCGATACGATCGCGGTGCGCGCGGGATACAACATCTCCAGCGGGCAGGCCCGCGCAAAATACCAGAACCTTCTGTCCAGCGGTGCTCCGGGCCGCTGCCAGGTCATGGCTGCCGGCGCAGGCTTCAGGCTGAACGAACGGTGGATCCTGGACCTGTCGCTGAGCTACATGATCAACGAGGGGAGAGTCACCGGGTTCGATTACGTGCGGGGTGGCGGCATCGCCATGCCGGGCAACTACAAGAACAACGGGTTCTTCGCCGGTATCGGTGCCCGGTACAACCTGTAGCTGCGCAGTGTTCAATACGGCAATCTGGAAAGAGGGCCCCTTCACATGAAGGGGCTTTTTTTTCATGCGATATTTTCATCCCTCGGGCAATGAAAATGAAAATACTATTGCTTTTTTTTAACCCGCTCACTATTTTGGCATACGGCAATTCGATTCGTTCCCTATGCACGCTCTGTACGCGATTACGTACTCTGTTCTCAACATAATGAATCACCGGTGGCTCTCCATCGCCCGCTGGGCACCGATCACCCCCACAGGCAAGGGCGTTTCTAGAAATTTAATTTCTTCGGGAAATCAGGATTCTAGAAGTGCCTTTTTCCGCAATCATACAGGCAACAATTATCATATTCTGGAGGTCATACCTTGAAATTCACACACAGCACCATCAGTGATGCGGATGTTCGGAAGATCAGTGAACTCAACAATCCTTATGTCGAACAGGTACTTGAGGAATATATCAATATGTGCGCCCCCGATCGGGTTATCGTGGTGTCAGACAGCAGGGAGGACATCACCATGGTCCGCGAGATGGCGCAGAAAAACGGAGAGGAGAGCAAACTTGCCATCGAGGGGCACACAGTACACTTCGACGGCATCTACGATCTGGCCAGGGATACCACGAATACCAGGATACTGGTGACCCCCGACATGAAGAAGATGAGCAAGGTCATCAGGACCATCGACAAGAGAGAGGGCCTGGAAGAGGTCTTCGGGATCATGAAGGGGATCATGAAGGGGAAGACGGCTCTCGTGCGGTTCTTCTGCCTCGGCCCGATCAACTCCCGTTTCTCTCTCCCCTCGCTCCAGATCACCGATTCTACCTATGTGGCGCACAGCGAGGACCTGCTCTACCGGTCAGGCTACGAGGAGTTCAGGCGCCTCAAGGGATCGAAGAATTTCTTCTACTTCGTGCATTCCGCCGGCGAGCTGGATGAGCGCGGCAGCAGCAGGAACACAGCGAAGCGCCGCATGTACATCGATGTCGCCGAGGGGCGCGTCTTCACCATGAACAACCAGTATGCGGGGAACAGCCTGGGGCTCAAGAAGCTGGCGCTGCGGCTGGCCATCTACAAGGCGAACAATGAGGACTGGCTCGCGGAGCATATGTTCGTCATGGGGGTCCGCCCCGAGGGGAAGAACAGGACCACCTATTTCACCGGCGCCTATCCCAGTGCCTGCGGGAAGACCTCGACGGCCATGGTGCCGGGGCAGCTGATATTGGGGGACGATATCGCGTATCTCCGAAGGGGGAAGGGCGGGGAGGTGCGCGCCGTCAACGTGGAGCAGGGGATCTTCGGCATCATAGAGGACGTCAATCCGGTGGATGATCCCGTTATATACACGACCCTCACCACGCCGAGGGAGCTGATATTCTCGAACGTGCTGATCAAGGAGAAGAAGCCCTACTGGCTCGGTATGGGAATGGAGCTTCCAAAGGAGGGCTTCAACTACTCCGGGGATTGGAAGGAGGGCGATACAGACAAGGAGGGGAATCCGATACTCCCGGCGCACAAGAACGCGCGCTACACGGTGCGGATCTCCGAGCTGGAGAACGCGGATCCGAAGCTCCACGAACCAGAGGGCGTAGAGGTTCGCGCCGTCATCTACGGCGGCAGGGACTCCGACACCTCTGTGCCGGTTTACGAGGCCTTCGAATGGACGCACGGGGTGTTCATGGGGGCCTCCGTGGAATCCGAGACCACCGCGGCGACAATCGGGAAGGCGGGGGTGCGCACCTTCAACCCCATGGCGAATATCGACTTTCTGGTGGTACCGCTGGGGAAATATATCGAGAACCACCTGAAATTCGGCAAATCCCTCAAGGAACAGCCGAGGGTGTACGCCACAAACTACTTCCTCAAGGAGGAGGGAAAATTCCTTAACGAGAAGGTGGACAAGAAGGTCTGGCTGCTGTGGATGGAGGGGCGCGTGCACGGTGAGTACGGCGCAATCGAGACCCCCATCGGCTTTATACCGAAGTTCGAGGACGTGCGAGATCTTTTCCAAAAGGTCTTCAACCGCGAATATTCACGGGAACTCTATGACCGGCTCTTCTCCATAAGGATCGATAAATTCCTGGAGAAGCTGGACAGGATCGAGGGGGAATACAGCGGTGAGGCGGACCTCCCCGCGGAGTTCACCGGTTGTATGAAGAAGATCCGCCAAAATCTCCTTGATGCCAGGGGAAAATACGGGAAGGACGTGGTGTCCCCCGGCGAGTTTGTGTAGAAAGGGAGCGCCCTCCCCTTCGGGGAAGGGCGCCGGGGGATCATTCAAACGTCAGTGACGAGCAGAGTGGTTGCTCTGAATCAATAGCCCGCCCAGTCGACGGTGTTCTTGTTCCTGGCCTGCGATTTTTCGATCGTCTCCTTCCAGAAGGTGCCGATCCTCGCCATCAGCAGGTTGCAGTTGGTGAGGATCGCGCCGGGGAAATTCACGCCGATCAGCGTCGCATTGGAGAAGTTTGCGTTGGTGAGGTTCGCGTTGCTCAGGTCGGCCTTCTCCAGGTTTCTGTCCCCCACCCCCTTCGACTTTGCCAGATCACCCTGGTTGAAGGAGTGTACGCTCTGGAAGGCCACGGCGGGGAGACCGGCAATAACGATGAAAGAGACTTTTTTCATTGATGTAAACCTCCGGAAAAAATGATTTGGAAGGAACAATGCTCCATAACGAAGCAATTGTCAGTATTGGATTTCGGCCAACGGAGGTTTTTTGGCGTCGTGGACGGGTAAAATTGTCCAAAAGCAAATTTGAGATATTGTAATTCAAAATTCCCCGCGCGTTCGGAGCGGTTATCGAAATATGAAATCGAAAAAGTTCAGGATGATGCGCAGTACCTGGTGCGACTCCTTGCCGCGCACGATGCCGTGGCGCTTCGTGAATATCTTCACCAGCTCCTTCTCCTCGGTTCCGACACGCTCGAAGATCTCGGCAGCGCTTGAGGGGTTCACCACCGGATCCTCGGAGCCCTGAACGATCAGCGTCGGAATTGAGATGTGCTTCAGGTTCTCCTCCACAACCCGCATGAGCTTCGCCAGCTCGTTGACCCCGCTCACCGGGTTCCTGAAGTAGTTTATATGGGGGTTCTCCGGATTGTTCTCGACGAATTCCATCTTCCCCTTCTTGATGTTCATCTTCGCCAGCAGGGTGTTCCAGAACACCACCGCCGAGGAGAATCGCGATGCGATATTCTGGAGCCGCAGCGGCGCGTTTATGGATATGACGCCACAATACTGCTTCTCGCCCCGCGAGGCCTGCAGCAGCGCCAGACCGGCGCCGGTGGAAAACCCTATGATGGCGAAGCGCCTGACGCTGTTCTTCATGACGATGTAGGCGCGGCTCACGGAATCGTACCATTTCTCCCAGCGTATGCCGGCGAGGTCTTCCGGCGAGGTGCCGTGGCCGCGGAGCCGGCAGAGATAGACGCTGTAGCCGCTGCGGTGGAGGCTCTCCGCGATTTCACGCATCTCCTCGGGCGCCGCCATGTATCCGTGGACCAGTAGTACGCCCCTCCTGCGGAAAAGGCGGCGCCGGAACTCCGGCCTGCCGATGCGCTCCGGCTTGGTCTCGCCGGTGATGAAATTGTTTGTGTAATCCTCCTCGAAGAGGCGGCGGTCCAGCTGTATGAAATGATTCCGTATACGGCGGCGGATCGTGAAGGGGAGGGGGAGCATCAGCCGGTCGAGGGTCCGCACTACCTCGGTGAGGGGCTCGATCTCGTTCTTCAGCACCTCGATGATGTTCATCTTGCGGATCAGGTGGAACTGGTACGGCATCCGCATTTTTTCCTTGTTCTTTACGATGATTCCGTTCTTTCTGCTGATGAGCCGCTCGGAGATCGCCGTTTCGATGAAGCTGTTGTACTTGTCGTGACCGTCATCGGTAAGCAGGTAGTACTGCTTCCTGTCGATGCTGGTGTGGTAGTTCGCCAGTCCCAGGGTCCGTATCCGTTCGATCGCCAGGAAGGCGCGGTTCTTGAAATCGATTTCGGGAATCCTGTCCCTGGGGATCATGGAGAGGATGTAGGAGAAGATGTGGTCATGGTTCACCGTGGTCATCCTGTAGATGGAGTCCATGTAGCGGAAGGTGAGGGCGACGTCGATCTTCCTGAAGGGCCGGTCGTGCCTGATCTCATCGCTGTCGATATAACTCTTCGGTGATTCCACCGCGCGGCGAAGCCTGCGGTGCTCCCTGAAGTACTCCGCCATGCAGATGGGGGTGCCGAAATTTATGTCGATGTCCACGCCGTCGATCACCATCGTCCCCTCCACCTCGATCTCCTCCTCGAAGCGGTCCGATACGGGCCCCATGAAGCGGTCCACGAGACGCTTGATGGCGTTGTTCCTGGCACGCACCGGATAGTAGGTGATGTTCACCGGAACGATGTTCGTATCATGCCCGATGATCGTCTCGATGTCCCCGGCCTCGAATCCGAAATACTCACTGAAGCGGGCGATGCCATCCACGTCGCCCCGCTCGTGCATCCTCCGTATCTTCTCGCGGTAGAGCTGGGACTGCAGGGCGATGATAGCGGACCCACGGTGCGGCGGCCTCCTGATGCCCATGTTGTAGATCCAGTATTTCCCCTTTTCGATGATCTTCTTGTCCTTCACCATCTGCCCCTCGGGGAAGATGATGGCGTGGTACTGGCCGGTGAGCAGCGCCCTGATGAAGATCTTGTCCCGGTCCGGGTCCTTCGTGGAGACCGCGCCGACCCTTTCCATGAATCGCCCGAAGCGGCCGCTGAAGAATGAGTGATGGGCCAGGGAGATGGCGTACCTGCCGGTATACTTGTCGATAAGGTACGGAAGAAAGGTGGTCTCCAGACGGGTGAAGTGGTTCACCACGAAGAGCGACGGCTGGGAGGGGATGTTTTCCAGCCCGTGCGGCCGGATCTTCGCCTCCGAGGCTCTGAAAAGGGCGTCCATGCCGATCGAGAGGGTCTTCAGCAACAGCCTCGAAAGCTCCATGGTTCCTCCTTCAGTATCTCCGTTCCCGGTAATCCCGCAGGATCTGGGCGTGATCGAAGGCCATCTCCTCCGGCGGGCCGTCGGGGGGAAAGATTCTCGCCTCGGAGGCGTCGTCGGCGCCCCGGGGGGTGCCGGAGGCACGGGCGATGAACACCGTGGACACGGTGTGCTGCCGGGGATCGCGTGAGGGATCGGAGTAGGTGTGGAACTGCCGCAGGAGCTCCACCTCGAGCGATGTCTCCTCGCGCGCCTCCCGCACCGCCGCACGCTCCAGGGGCTCTCCGTAGTCGACGAAACCGCCGGGGAGGGCCCAACCGTATGGAGGGTTTTTCCTTTTTATCAGGACGATGCCGTGCCCTCCGGTCATGCCGGGATTGTCGATTTCGATTATGATGTCGACGGTGGGAACGGGATTTTTGTATTCTTTTGCCAACGCATCACCCCCGTTGACTGTGACCGATCCGAGGTGAATTTTCAAGCAAAATATTATGGTGCCAGGGGGGCGGATGGGGCCCTCGAATGCCGGGGGGCTTTTTTCTCACCTTGCGCAATGTGGGCGAAGGGTGCGAGGAGGGGGTGTTACGAACCCCCTCCTCGAGACGAGCACGTTTGCGCCGTCGTGGCGCGCGCTCCCGGGCCGCCGTCCTGGCGGCTCCACCACCCCCGCTCCCAGCAAGCGCTTTTTCGGACATCCTTATATATTACATTGAATATGGAAGGGGTATTGATTTTGGAGAATATTGATAGTGGGGAGAGCTAAGGACGTCCCGTCA
>JAFGJK010000137.1 GCA_016929135.1 Spirochaetota bacterium
AATTGTTATCTTTACTAGTACCATGCAACAAACACTGGTCAATTAATACGTGGCATAGTGGCAGAACAAGAAGCGAATCACCGAGGAACGTCTGAGCCGTCATTTCGCAGAGGTTCCTTACAATCACTCCTCTCTGCATGCTCCCCGGATGGGGGCGGAATTCCTTCCCCATTCTCGACGGGCACTGGCGAGCGGTGAAATGTCTTGACAAAGCCCTCCCTTTGGAATACCAACGGGGATACTGGCGGACTGGCGTTCCCCTTCCCGACGGGGGCGGCGTCCGTGTGCTGAGGTGCGGCATGTTTAAGGATGAACGAAACGAAACGACGTTTGAATGGGGAATGATCGGCGATATCAAGGAGGGGCGCCCGAACCTGGGGAGCACGGTGAATGTCGCGGTCTACCGGCTCATGCAGTTCACGTTGCGCGATACGATGATACGAACCTACGGCGTGCAGGAGACCGACAGGCTCCTGTATCGGTCCGGCGAGCTGGCCGGCGAGCAGTTTTTCCGCCATCTGGTGGAGGAGACCGCGGATTTTCAGAAATTCATCGACAGCCTGCAGCATCTTTTCCGGGACCTGGGGATTGGGATACTGAGGATGGAGAAGGCCGACCTGGAGAAGCTCGAGTTCACCATCGTGGTGGAGGAGGATCTGGACTGCTCGGGCCTTCCGGTGTGCGGCGAGCAGGTCTGCACCTACGACGAGGGATTCCTTGCCGGCCTGCTGTCGGCGTTCACCGCCAGGAGTTTCCACGTGAAGGAGGTGGACTGCTGGTGCTCCGGCGAGCGGGTGTGCCGCTTCGTGGCAAGGGCGCGGTGAGGGTACGGTCGGCGGATGCGGGACGACCGTACCATAGGGGAGATCGCCGGTGAGTTCGGTTTGCCGGTTGAGACGGTGCGTGCCCTCATGGATGCCTGGGAGGCGCGGCGGAACGATGCGGCACGGGCCGCGGGGGGGGGGCTCACGGAGGGGACGATCCCCGTGGGACGCGAGTTGTTCGACAGGGTCACGGCGGCGCTGAGCGATGTTCTGAACGGAAGGGATCCGCGGCTGCTGGAGATACCGCCGCACCTTGCCGCCACCGAGTTCGGACAGATGCTGGAATACTTCAACCGGTTCATGGCGGAGTACCTGGTGATGTCCGAGTTCGCCGGTTCCATCGCCAGGGGGGAGCTGGATTTCGAGCCCCCCAGGGGGAGGATGGCCGTCCTCTCGGGCCTGAAGACGCTGCAGTCGCACCTGCGGCACCTCACCTACAAGACCCAGCGTATCGCCCAGGGTGACCTGGCGCAGCAGGTGGATTTTATCGGTGATTTCTCCAGAGCCTTCAACTCAATGACCAGCCAGCTTCGGGATGCCTTCGAGAGGATCGATGCGCAGCGGGCGGAGCTGGAGACAAAGAACCGCCAGCTGGAGGAGGCGCGCCGCATCGCCCAGCATGACATGAGCCTGGCGGTGAACGTGCAGCTGAGCCTTCTTCCGGGGGATCCCCCGCCGGACGATGCATGGGACGCGGCGTTCTACTTCAGGCCCATGTCCGGCGTCTCCGGCGACTTCTACGATTTTTTCCGGTTCGACGACAGGCTCTGCGGCGCCGGCGTGTTCGACGTGAGCGGCCACGGCATCGCCTCGAGCCTGGTGGCCATGGTGGCGAAGTGGGAAATCTACCGCTCCTTCAGGAAGAACCTTCGCAACCCGCTGAACGAGGTGCCGCGGAAGCTGAGCGGCAACCTCGTCGCCGCCATCGGTCCCACCACCTATTACATCACCGGCGTAATCGTCCGGTTCGACGGCGCGGCGGTGGAATACGTCAACGCGGGACACCATGATATTTTCCTGAAGCGGGAGGGGCGTGTGGAGCCGGTGCGGACCGGTGACGGGCGAATACCCCGGGGGCTCTTCCTGGGGATCGAGGACCTGGTGGGGGAGTACGAGGTGCACTCCTTTTCGGCGCTGAGCGGCGACCTCCTCTGCCTCTACACCGACGGGCTCGTTGAATCGACCGGGCCCTCCGGCGAGGAGTTCGGCGATGAGCGCCTGGTTGCGGCGCTCAGGGGGGCGCCCGGCGGGAGCGCCCGTTCGGCGCTGGACCACCTGATGGAGTCCTTTTTCCGGTTCAAGGGGGGGCTGGAGCTCGGCGATGACTGCACGGTGATGGTGCTGCGGAAGAAATAACGGCGGATAGGGGGACTGTCCCATGAAGCAGGGACCGATGGCACGCATGAAGGAGACTGAGAAGCAGGCCCGCCGCGACCTGATCGTCGACGCCGCGGAGAGGGTCTTCTCGTCGAGCCCCTTCGACAGGGTGCGCGTACGGGACATCGCCCGCGAGGCGGGGATATCCCACGCGCTCATCTACCATTACTTTCCGGACCAGCAGTCGCTCTTCGTGGAGGCCTTTCTCCGGGGTGCCGGGGAGATCATCGGTACGCTGAAGGAGCATCTCGACGCCGGCGCCGGCATCGAGACCGTGACCGAGCGGTTCATCGAATACCTCTCGGGGCACGACCAGTATTTCCGCATGATGACCCATTTCATGCTGGACGGCAACCTTTCGGGAGAGCTCCTGGAGCGCCTGAACGCCATGGAGCGCCGGCTGCTGGACCAGCTGCAGAGGCTCTTCGGTGATGCCGGCGGGCGCGAAACGGCAAGGATCTACGCCCATGCACTCTTCGCCTCCATGAACGGCATACTCATCACCTTCCGCAATTATCCCGGGAGGGACAGGGAGGAGGTGCTACGCCACATGAAGAGGATCGGGCGGGCCATCGCCGGGCGCTTCACGAAATAGAATCCGACGCCTCGGCCGCGGCGGCGTCCTGGTAGGCGTGGGTGAGCTCGCCGCAGAGGTTGTCCCATCGTGCGCATATCTCCCTCGTCGTGGCGTCGGGGTTGAAGAGGCTCGGGTGCGACACGATCTCAACCAGCTCCGCGGCGAGGCGCGCCACGGTATCCTTATCGGAGCCCTTCAATATCTCCTGGACGAAGTTCGCCGGGGGATACCACGAGGAGGCCTTCTGGAGGTCCCTGTGGATCTGGGCCAGGAGCACGTTCCTGGGGCCCTCCCACAGTTCGTTCACCGCGGAATCGCGGTAGAGCCTGGGGAGCGAGGAGAAATCCTCCATCACCCCGTGCCCCCCGAAGATCGACATTGCGGCGCGCAGCACGTCGGTGCTGTCGTAGGCAGCGGTTATCTTCTGGAGCATGATGAGCTCCCTGGTGTTGAATTTCCTTCTCCTGCTGGCATCATCGCCCGCCTCCGCGCCCTGCGTCTCCAGGAAGTCACGGTAGAGCCTGAAGGAGCCGGCGGTGGTTCGCCTGGCGGTCCTTTCCATCGCCTCGATCTGGTTCGTCACCATGGGGAAATTCGCGATGGTGAGGCCGAAGGCGCTCCGCATGCGGCTGTACTGCTTCGCCTCGCGCACCGCCCTTGTCATAAAGGCGGCCGCGGAGATCCCCACGGTGATCCTGGAGTAGGTGAGCACGATGCTCACCACGTTGGCGAGGCCGCGCTCCAACGGGCCCACCGGGTAGGCGACGGCGCCGTTGAAGGTGAGCTCCCCGGTGGTGAGCTCGCTGGTCCCCATCTTCCACTTGATGCGGTCGATGGTGTAGCCGTTCCGTATCTCCCTCTCCCTGTTCCCGGGGAGCCAGGAGGGGACCACGAAGAGGCCCACCTTCTCCGCGCCGGTCGGTTTCGCCGTTACCACGGCGTAGTCGGCATGGGTGGCGGAGCAGAAGAACTTGGTGCCGTAGAGTCGGTAGTGGAGTCCATCCGGCACCGCCTCCAGCAGGTTCGACGGCACGTCCGAGCCGCCCTGGATCTCCGAGAGGTACTGCGCCCCGATGGCGTACTCCCCGTCGATGCCGTCACGGCAGTGCTCCAGTATCCTCCTGAGCTCGGGGGTGTCCGCGTGCTGTTCCAGGAGCGCCACCAGCCCCTCGGTGCAGGTGATGGGGCAGCTGATGCAGGCCTCGCCGTTCTGGTAGATGAGAAACATCTTCATGGGGCGTATCCATTTCGAGGAGTGCCGCGCAAAAAGGGCCTCGGAGAAGATCTCGCGCTCCATGATCTCCACCTCCACGGGGCGAACGATGCGGTCGATCCGGTTGTGGTGGCCGTCGTAGTGGAGCACATAGGGGCGCTCCTCGGGCCGGGCGGCGGAGTCCGCCATGTCCCTCCAGCGGTAGGAGACCTTCGGGGCGATCTTCTTCGCTTCCGCATCGACGACGGGGAAGTCCTTCCCGGTGTAGCGGCGTAGAACCTGGCGGAAAAAGGGGTCGTCATCGTAATAGTTAGCGTTCTTTCTCCACTGCAGGAATTCATCGAAGTTGTAGGGATTGTGTCTGTCTGGCAGTGACATGGGGTGCTCCTTGCATATGTAGTATTGACCATTGGTTAAAGTATTGAACAATGGTAGATTGTGTCAACCATTATTGCTCCGGAAGGCCCTTGAAGCATTATGTCTCAAAAGCTCTGACCCCATATTCAGAGCACAATCCTTGGATTCAAATGTTCTGACACCAGGATTTAAGGCTTTGCCCCCCGGATTACCCCTGAATCTGCTGACATGGCGGTGTGATGTATACTGGGGAGTTGATTTTTTTATTATACAGGATGAAAAATGTGTTGACCAGTATATATATAGTATATATATACAATCAACATACTTAAGATTACCTGTACGGACAAATACCATGTCTATTCGATATGCCATCCTTGGATTGCTTCATTATACCGATATGCACGGCTATCGGATCAAGGAACACATCGAGAAGAATTTCGGCCACATGTGGTCCATCAACTTCGGCCAGATCTATCCCAATCTAAAGGACCTCCTTGCGGATGGGCAGATAGAGTTGCGGGAGCTGATGCCATCGGACGACGGCGGCCCCTACAAGAAGCTCTATTCGATTACGGAGAAGGGGAGGGAGGAATTCTCCCGCTGGCTCGCCGAATCGCCGGAGCGCACCATGCTGCTGCGGGATCCCTTTCTTTTGAAATTTGCATTTTTTGGCTTCGGCGACGATACGCAGGCGCTGGAGCTTGTGGACGACCAGATCGAGCTCTATCAACGGCAGCTGGAGCGGCGCCTCAACAACCTGAGGCGATGGGACAGGCAGGGAGTATACGTACGTCTTCTGGCTGAGCTGGGCATCACGCAGAACGAGATGTATCTGCAGTGGCTCCAGCATGCCCGCGCCGAAATTGAAAAAAACACAGCTCATGCAGCGAAAAAATAGAGAGCGGGATTGCCGGATTCTCCGGTGATCCCTTGAATTCTGTGATTGCCCTTACCCTGTTGTTGGACGGCCGTTCAGCGGTATCGGCCGTGATGGTGCCGTGAGTTCCGGCAGGCCCTGCGCGGGCCTGCGGAGGCGCCATCGTCAGTACTGTCTCATGGACGGGGATGGCCTTTCTTTCGTCCCCGGCGATACGATAACACATAGAACGTACAAAGGGGGGCTTTATGGATTACAGGTTCGATTTACCGACGAAGATTCTTGCCGGCCCGGGGTGCTCGGCACAGCTGGGGGTTCACGTAGGCGCCACCGGGGCGAAGCGCGTCCTGTGTGTGTACGACAAGGGGGTGGAGGCGGCGGGGATCGTCGATCCCATCGTGGCAAACCTGGAGGCGGCGGGGATCGAGGTGGCCCGCTTCAGCGGCGTCCAGCCCGATCCTCCACTTGAGGTGGTTGAGGAGTGCACCGCCACCGCGGCGGGGATGAAGCCGGACGCCTTCGTTGCCGTCGGCGGCGGGAGCTCCATCGACACCGCCAAGGCGGTCAACGCGAACCTGATGAATCCGGGGAAGCTGAAGGACCACGCCATTCAGCTGAACGGCCTGAAGGTATTCCCCTTCGAGAACAGGCTGAAGCCGCTCTTCGCCCTTCCCACCACCGCCGGGACGGGGAGCGAGGTATCGCAGGGGGCGGTGGTGACCGACAGCGAGCTGAAGCTCAAGCTCTCCGTCATAACGCCTGACATGACGCCCACTATGGCAGTGGTGGATCCCTCGCTCATGACCGGGATGCCCCCGAATGTCACCGCCTCAACCGGCCTGGACGCCTTCGCCCATGCCGTCGAGGGGATGATGAGCGGTCTTGCCATCCTGACCCCCTCGCCCATGAGGGACTCCTTCGCCCTCACCGCCATCGAGCTGGTGATTAACAATCTGCCGACGGCAATCAAGGACGGGAAGGATATCGCGGCCAGGACGAATATGGCCTACGCGGCCTTTATGGCCATGCTGGGGAGCACCAGCGGCTATAGCATGGGTCACGTCATGGGGCACGCCATCGGAGAGGTGAGCAGCATTCACAACCACGGCTTCATCTGCGCCTCTGTCCTCCCCTTCAACGTGGAGTTCCTCGCGGAGAAGATTCCCACTCAGCTGATAAAGCTGGCGCGTCTGCTGAACGTGGATACCGACGGCAGGACGGTCGAGGCGATCGGGAGCGCGGTGAACTCGGCCATGAGGGATTTCTACCGGGCGTGCGGCCTTCCGTCGCTGAAGGAGCTCGGCATGGCGACGGGGGACATAAAGGAGATCGTGAGCCACTCAACGAAGGGCACCTGGTACATGCTGGCACCGAAGAAGCCCACGGAGGAGGAGATGAGCGGGTGGCTGCAGGCGGCGTACGAGGGATGGGACTGAGGAAGATGCTGGGTGTAAAACAAGGAGGAGCCATGAGCAACCATGACACAATGTTCATAAACGGGAAATGGGTCCAGGCAGCGGGGAAGGAGACTGCGGACGTCATCAATCCTTGCAACGAGGAGGTCATCGCCACGGTCCGCATGGGGAACCAGGAGGACGTCGACAGGGCGGTGGCGGCCGCCCGGGCCGCATTCCCCTCCTGGGCGAAGACCCCGGTGGCCCAGCGGGCGGAGTATATCTCAAAGATCGCCAAGGCTATGGCAGCGCGGCAGCCGGAGATCGGGGACACCATCGCCAGGGAGATGGGAATGCCGCAGCAGCTGGCGCGGATGATCCAGGTGGGGCTCCCCATCGCCGTGCTGAATTCCTTCATCCCCATCATGAACAATTACCAGTTCGAGTACCCCATGGGCCGCACCATGATCGTGAAGGAGCCCATCGGGGTGTGCGGCTTCATCACCCCGTGGAACTATCCCATGCACCAGGTGATCGGCAAGGTGGCCCCCGCCCTCGCCGCCGGGTGCACCATGGTGCTGAAGCCGAGCCAGCTGGCGCCGCTCAACTCCTACCTGCTCGCGGAGATCATGGAGGAGGTGGGCCTCCCCGCCGGGGTCTTCAACCTGGTGGTGGGGGCGGGATCGAAGGTGGGTCATGCCCTGGCGCTGCACCGCGACGTGGACATGATATCCCTCACCGGATCCACCGGCTCCGGCACACTGGTTGCCCAGGCGGCGGCTGAGACCATAAAAAGGGTGACACTGGAGCTGGGGGGAAAATCGGCCAACGTCATTCTCGACGACGCGGATCTGCAGAAGGCGGTTTCGAAGGGCGTCTTCAGCTGCTTCCTCAACTCCGGGCAGACCTGCATCTCCCTGAGCAGGATGCTGGTGCCGGCGGCAAAGCAGAAGGAGGCGGCGGAGATCGCGAAGGCCACCGTGGCCACCATGAAGATGGGGGACGCCTTCACCGAGGGGGTCTACCTGGGGCCAATGGTGGACGCACAGCAGCGAGAATCGGTACAGGGCTACATCAAAAGCGGCATCCAGGAGGGGGCGACGCTTGTGATCGGCGGTCCGGAGAAGCCGGAGGGGCTGGAGAAGGGGTACTTCGTGAAGCCCACGGTCTTCGCCGACGTCACGCCGGGTATGAAGATCGCCCAGGAGGAGATATTCGGACCGGTGCTGTCCATCGTACCCTACAAGAGCGAGGAGGAGGCGGTGGCCATCGCCAACGACAGCGTTTACGGGCTCTCCGGCTGCGTCTGGTCGGCGGACCCGGAGAGGGCCAGGGGAATCGCGCGGCAGATCCGCACCGGCCAGGTCTTCATCAACGACGCCATATTCGACGTCGACGCTCCGGCCGGGGGATACAAGATGTCCGGCATCGGCCGCGAGCGGAGCAAGTACGGGCTTGAGGAGTACCTGGAGATCAAGGCCATCATCGGGAGCGGCCAGTAGCAGCGTGACGATGCGATTTATCAAGGTATAATCCCCCTTGAGGGGAGGCCGGCGTCGCTGCGGCTTCATGTGGCGCGCCGGCATCGCTCCCGTCCCGGGAGCGCGGGTCTGGGGAGGGTGATCCGCCCCAGCCGATCTCAGTCCGGGTGTTTTGGCCATCCTGGCCACCCTTGACACGCTGGCCTCGTGCCAGCTGCCCCATCGAGGGGGAGGGGTCGTCGGCAGTCATAAAGGCAGTAGAGGAGGATCGTTCGATGGAATTTAAAGGAATCACCCTGGTCACCGGCGCCGCCGGCTTCATGGGGAGCCATCTGGTGGAGTACCTGGCGAGGAAGGGGGTGCGCGTCAGGGCCACGGCCCGTCCCAGGAAGGACATCTCGTTTTTCCAGAAGCTCGGTGTGGAGTACGTGGCGGCGGACCTGACGAAGCCGGAGACGCTGCCGGCCCTGTTCGAGGGTGGGGTGGACCGCATCTTCCACCTGGGGGCCATCTGCAACTTCTCCACCCCCTACGAGAAGCTCTATCCCACGAACGTCAAGGGCGTGGAGATCTTTACCGGCCTGGCGATGCAGCACGGCGTGAAGCGCTACGTCCACGTGGGGTCCACCAGCGTCTACGGCTACTACAGGGGGACGCCCTTCGTGGAGGACAGCCCCAGGGATCCGCAGGATTCCTACGGCAGGAGCAAGAGGGACGGCGAGGACGTGGTCTGGGGGCGCATCAGGGATGGTTTCCCGGCCATCATCACCAGGCCCTGCACGGTCTACGGGCCGCGATGCAACGACGGCGCCGGCAAGGCCTTCTCGAGGCCCACGGACATCACCGCGATACCGGGGAGCGGCGCCCAGCTGCTGTCGAATATCCGGGCCGAGGACGTGGCGGCGGCGGTGGAGTACCTCTCCTTCCAGGACTCCGCGGTGGGGCAGGCCTACAATATCGCCGAGGACACGCACCCGGCACTGGAGGAGGCGCTGGTAATGGCCGCGCAGGCCTTCGGCACCAAGGTCCCGAAGGCGCACCTGCCGCTCTGGCTGGTGAAGGTGGCGGCGCGGGTCGACGGCTTCAAGGCGGCCAGGAAAGGGAAGATTCCGGACCTGGAGTACGACGCGGTGAAGTATCTCTACGAGGATTACGTGGTGGACAACAGCAAGCTCAAGGCCGCCGGCTACCGCATGATCTATCCCGATTTCAGGGAGTCCATGCGGCAGATCGCCCAGTGGTACCGGCAGCAGAAAGGCTAGTCATTATACAAACAATCAGGAGGAAAGGGTATGAAGCAGGTGATCGTGATTACGGGATGCGGAGACGGGATGGGCAGGCACGTGGCGAAGCTGCTGGCGGCTGAGGGCCATTCCGTGGCGGGGTTCGACGTCGACGCGGCGGGCATCAAGTCGCTGGACAAGGAGTTGCGGGAGATCGGCGGCGATCACTATGTCGTGCCGATGGACATCACCGACCGGAAGGGTATACTGAAGTTCCGGGACCGCGTGCTGGAGCGGTTCGGGCACGTGGACACGGTGCTCTCAAACGTGGGCATCGGCTTTTTCAGCCCCTTCGAGGAGGCCGATCTCGAGAAGGCGCTCAAGTGCCTGGAGATCAACGTCATCGGCTGCTCGGCCATCTTCCAGGCGTTCCTGCCGTCCATGAGGGAGCGTAAGTCCGGGAAGCTCATCGCCATGTCGTCGCTGGTGGGGAGGATTCCCTTCCCCTTCGAGTCGATATACTCGGCCAGCAAGTTCGCCATCACCGGGCTGGTGGCCTCCATGCGCTACGAGGTGAAGCCCTTCGGTATCCAGGTGGCCCTCATCGAGCCGGCGCAGGTCTCCACCACCTTCGCGGCCAAGATCCACGTCCTCCCCAAGGAGGGGTCGCCCTACCGCGAGAGGGCCGGCAGGTTCATCAAGCGTGACGATGAGCTCATCAAGACCGCCCCGACGCCCGAGGCGGCGGCGAAGAGGATCCTGAAGGTGGTCCTGGCGAAGAAGCCGGCCTTTTTCAACCAGGTGGATTTCATGAGCACCTTCTTCCTGTTCCTCAATAATTTCCTTCCCAGGGGGATACGGGACGCCATCCTCGTGAACCACATGGACATCAAAGTGTGACGGAACGGGGAAATGTGTGTATATTCAATGTACCACCGCATGGCGTGCACGGTTCCGGGGTTGATGGGACCGGCGGTGGTATACACTTTTTCGTGACAGGAGGACCCTATGAGCACTGAATACGCGCTGAAGAACGATATACCGATGTCGCGCATCGAGCGGCTCCGATGGAGGATCATCGACGCCCCCCAGGAGGTGTGCGTCGAGCGGGCCCGGTACGTCACCGAGTCCATGGAGAAGCACTGGGACGAGCATCCCCTGCGGCGCATGAGCTATGCGCTGGAGCACATTCTGGGGAACATCAGCGTCATCATCCGCGATGACGAGATCATCGTGGGCTGCCGCACCTCGAAGCTCAAGGGGGCGCCCCTCTTCCCGGAAAACAAATCCCGGTGGATCGAGGGGGACCTGGACAGCTTCGAGAAGCGTGTGCTGCAGCGGGCGCTCATCACCGACGCGGAGAAGCAGGAGCTCTCCGAGCGGGTCCTCCCCTTCTGGCAGGGCAGGACCGTTGAGGAGGCGATGGAGCAGTCGATGCCCCCGGACGTGGCGGAGGACATGGACAAGTACATCTTCACCATGATGCTGGAGATCACCTACGGCATCGGGCATTTCACCATGAATCACAAAAAGGTCCTTGCCATGGGCCTGAAGGGGGTGATCGCCGATGCCCAGGAGAAGCTGAAGGCCCTTCCAAAAAAGGAGAGGGAGGGGGAGAAGGGGCTCTTCTACGAGGCGGTGGTGCGCTCCTGCGGCGCCGCGGTGGCCTTCGCCAGGCGCTACAGCCTCCAGGCAGAGGCCATGGCGCAGAAGGAGACCGACAGGAAACGGGCCGATGAGCTCAGGGAGATCGCCCGGGTGTGCGGCAGGGTGCCGGAGCACCCGGCGGAGAGCTTCCACGAGGCGGTGCAGAGCCTCTATTTCATCCATCTGATCTCCCAGATCGAATCCGGCGGGAATTCAATCTCCCTGGGCCGCATCGATCAGGTCCTCTATCCCTACTATAAGAAGGACCTCGAGGCCGGGACCGTCACGCCCGAGCGGGCCAGGGAGCTCCTGGCGCTCCTCTTCATCAAGACCAACGAGATATGGAACGTCCTGGAGGAGGCCTTCATCCCCGGCGGCGAGGGGACCGAGGGGAAGACCACGCAGAACGTCACCGTCGGCGGGATCGGGATCGACGGCGAGGACGCCACCAACGAGCTCTCCTACATCGGCCTTGATGCCTATGCCGACGTGCGCACGGTGCAGCCGAACTTCGGGGTGCGGGTGTCGCAGAAGACGAAGGAGGACTTCTTCCTGAAGGCGGTGGAGTACTCGCGCGACGGCGTGCTGATGCATTTCCACAACGACGAGACGATAGTGAAATCCCTGATGCAGGCGGGGCACACCCTGGAGGACGCACGGGACTACGGGGTGGTGGGATGCCTTGAGCCGAACGCACAGGGGAAGACCTTCGCCTCAACCTTTGCGGTGCAGTTCAACGGCATCAAGTGCCTGGAGTTTGCCCTCTTCAACGGGGTCGACAACATCTTCGGGTACCAGAGCGGCATCGAGACCGGCGACGCGGCGCGGTTCACGAGCTTCGAGGACCTCTGGGGGGCCTATGACAGGCAGGTGCGGCACTTTTTCAAGCAGATGGTCCGCGGGATGGAGGTGCTGGACAGCTCCATCGCCGCCAGGGTCCCCTCACCCTTCGCCTCGGCGATGGTGGAGGGGTGCGTGGAAAAGGGGAAGGACCTCACCGCCGGCGGCGCGGTCTACAATTCCACGGGGGTGCAGCTCATGGGCTTCGCCAACATCGTGGACAGCCTCTTCTCGGTAAAGAGCGTCATCTTCGACCAGAAGCGGCACAGCATGGCGGAGCTCGTCGAATGGCTCTCTGCCGACTGGCAGGACGCCGAGGACAAGCAGGCATACTTCCTCAACAGAGTGCCGAAATACGGCAACGACAATGACGAGGTGGACGCCATGGCGGTCAGGGTGCTGGAGCATTACTGCGAGGTGGCCGGCAGCTACAGAAATTACCGGGGCGGCCACTTCTGGCCGGGAATCTTCTCCGTGGGCTTCCACGTGAGCTTCGGCGCCTTCACCGGCGCCACCCCTGACGGCAGGTACGCCGGGGGCGTGCTGGGGAACGGCGTCACCCCCACCACCGGCAACGCCCTCTCGGGCCCCACGGCGCTCATGAACTCCGTGGCGAAGCTCCCGGTGGAGCGGGTCTACAACGGGGCGAACCTGAACATGCGGTTCCAGGGGAAGAGGATCGCCGCCAGGAACCTCATGTCACTGATACGCACCTATTTCGACATGGGGGGCGAACAGGTCCAGTTCAACATGGTGGACTCCGACATACTGCGCGAGGCGCAGCGGCAGCCGGAGAAGCACCGCGACCTCTTCGTTCGGGTGAGCGGCTACTCCGCGGAGTTCACGGGATTGAGCGATATCGCCCAGGACGAGATAATAAGCAGGACGGAATACGAACTCTGACGATGCGGCGCACGAGCTGCGCCCGTCGTCGTGGCGCTTTTCTTCTCGTGTAGCACCGTCATCGCATGACGCGGTAGCGACGGGACTCTCAACGAAGGTTTCTGCCCTCGCAGGGGCAGGTCCCAAGCTGGTTGAAGGGTTTCCCCCGAGTTTTTCGGGGGGTGGGTCGTGTATGGCCTGAAACACCACAGCGCAACGACTACAGGAGGGATTCAATGGGCAAAGTGATGACCACCGCGGAGGCGGTACAGCAATTCGTGAGCGACGGCGATTTCCTTTTCATCGGCGGCTACATCTGCAGACCGCCCTTCGCGGCGATACACGAGATAATCCGCCAGAAGAAGCGGGACCTGACGATCACCCGCAGCAACGCCGCAGACGATTTCGATATGCTCATCGGCTCGGGGTGCGTGAAGCGGTTCATCTCTACATTCATCTCCCTGGGGCTCTACGGCCTTGCGCGGTGCTACCGGCGTTCCATCGAAAAGGGGATACCCCACAGGATCGAGATCGAGGAGTACACGAACCTCTCGCTGCCGCTGATGCTCATGGCGGGGGCGCTGGGGATGCCCTTCGTACCGGTGAAGGACATGGTGGGGACCGACCTGATGAAGGTCAAGGCCTTCATGGGTGAGAACAAGTACCGGATGATCGACTCCCCCTTTGACGGGAGCCCGGTGATGCTGGCGCCCGCCCTGAAGCCGGACCTGGCCATCATTCACGTCCAGCAGGCCGACGAGGAGGGGAACGCGCAGATGTGGGGAATCGGGGGCGACTGCCGGTGGGGGGCCAACGCCGCCAAGAGGGTGATCGTCAGCTGCGAGCGTATCGTGAGTAGGGATACGGTGGGGAAGGATCCCTCCCGCACCATCGTCCCCTCATTCAAGGTGGTGGCGGTCACCGAGGAGCCCTACGGGTCGCACCCGGGCTACACCCCCGGCTTCTACGACGTCGACCTCTCCTACGGCAACATGTACAAGGAGGCGTCGAACACCGTGGAGGGCTTCCAGGCCTTTCTGGACGAGTGGGTATTCGGCGTGAAGAACCGGGAGGAGTACATTCAGCACTACATACAAAGATTCGGCTACGCGCAGTTCAAGAGGCTGGGGGCCAAGTTCGACTACGGCTATCCAGTGAGCTACGCGTACTGATGCATACGGGGGCGTTCGAAAAAACACAGGGACGCCCCTTCGATGACAGTGAGGGAGGATATGCATGGGAAGGGAGCGCACACAGGGGATCAGGGATCCCTTTAACACCGTCATTCTGCGTAGGTGCGAGGAATACGATGCGGAGGCCATCCGGGCCATGATCGAGGAGGGGATGAATGCGCTGGGCTACCGGCCCGCGGGGAGCGTCTTCGTGAAGCCCAACGTGGTCTACGCCAGCAAGGGGGGCAGGCTGGGGACCAACGCCCATACCGATACCACCGTCGTACGCTCGGCGCTGCTGGCCATCGCGGACACCGATGGGGTGAAACGGGTCGATCTGGGGGAGAACACGGGGATGCGCATACCGACCCGCATGTTCTACCGTCAGGCCGGCTACTACGATATGATACGCAAGGTGAAGAGGAAGGCGCGCGCCAGGGTGAACATCTTCTGCATCGACGAGGAGCGGCGTGACCAGCTCCATGTGGGGGGAATGGTGCACAACACACTCAGGGTCTCCCGGAAGATGGCGCGGGCCGATTCGAAGGTCTATCTCCCGAAGCTGAAGTGCCACAACGTGGTGAACGTCACGGGGGCGGTGAAACTCAACATCGGGATCTGCTCGGACGACGAGCGGGCCATACGGCACGACTTCATGCTGCCGGACAAGATCGTGGATTTGCTGGCCGTGGGCTACCCGGATTTCATCGTCATGGACGCCATCGACGTGGGGGTGGCCAACGAGATCATTCCGACGGTCAGAAAGCTGGGGCTCCTCATCATGGGGAGGAATCCCGTGGCGGTGGACCTGGTGGCATCCCGGCTCCTTGGCTACGGCGTGAAGGACGTGCCGTACCTCAAGAGGGCCATCGAGCGGGGATACGGGCCGAAGCGGCTGGAGGACGTGAAGCTCGCCGGGGATATCACCACCATGGGGGGGCTGGCAACCCAGGCGAAGCGTCTCATGCCCTACGACGAGGAATTCTACCGCTGGCAGGACGTGCACAGGGAGTTTCGGCGCCTGCAGACCCCCCTGCGGTTTTACTGGGGCTATTCGCGGAGTGACGACAGGTCACGGTGCGAGTACGGGTGCCTCATGGGCCTGAAGCTGTTCCTGAGCGTCTTCGAGATGTACGGGGGGGCTGAGGCCTTCAGGAACGCCAAGCCCAGCGTGCTGGTCATGGGCAAGGTGGACGAGGAGATCGACGCCAGGGGGAACGAGGTCTTTCTCCTGGGGAGCTGCACCAGCGCCCGGGTGGTGAACGCGAAGAGGGTGACGAGGATCGACAAGTGCACCATGACCACCAGCGACCTGAACCTGGGCATCGGCAACAGGCTGGGGATGAAGTCCCCCTTCCTGGAGCCGTCGTATCTGCTCGATTTCGTGCGCAATCTGATGGTAGCGTCGGTGATGAAGCACGTGAACCTTCGCTATCTGCAGGATATAGGTCATTTCATCACCAAGGATCTCGAAAAGCGGCTATAGGAGGTTGCATAAATGGCTGATCATCCCAACGACTACATAAAACCTGAACTGATGGCCTGCTGCGGCGCCCGGGAGATACGGGACAACGACGTGGTCATCGTGGGGACCGGCTTCCCCGCCATGTCGGCGAACATCGCCAGGCACACCCATGCCCCCGGCGCGAGGCTGATGCAGGAATCGGGGGTGTACGACGCACAGCCGGCCAGACCGGCCCTGTCAGTGGGGGATCCCTGCCTGAACCCCGGGGCCGCCATGATCGGCGGGCTGGTGGAGGTGATGGGGATGTTCCTCCAGGGGGGATGGGTCGACGTGGGCTTCCTGGCGGGGAGCCAGGTCGACAAGTTCGGCAACATAAACACCACGGCCATCGGGGATTACAACGCGCCGAAGAGCCGCCTCCCCGGTTCGGGCGGCGCCAACCCCATCGGCGCCCTGGCGAAGCGCACACTCATCATCGCCCTGCACAACACCAGGACGCTCACGGAGCGGGTGGACTTCATCACCACGCCGGGGTATATCGACGGCCCCGGGGCCCGCGAGAAGTGGGGGCTGCCGGCCGGCTCCGGACCGCAGGTGATGATCACCAACAAGGCGGTGCTCCGCTTCGATACAAATACCAGGGAGGCCTATCTGGAGAGCTACCATCCAGACACCTCGGTGGACGAGGTGGTGAAGCTCACGCCATGGAAGCTCAACGTGGCAGACGACGTGCACGAGACGGAGCCCCCCAGGGCGGATGAGATCCGGGCCCTCAGGGAGGTGCTGGACCCCCACCGCATGATCAGGATCTACGAGAAGCGGGGCTACGTATAAAGAAGCGATACACACGCGCGGATTCGAATCCGCGCATTCAATCGGAGGAGGCAGCATATGGAATATACGAGGGAGCTTGCCCGTTTCTGTCATGAACTCGACTACGGCGCCCTGCCGGCGGAGGTGTCGCAGAGGGCGAAACTCTGCGTCCTTGACTACGTCGCCAATATCTACGGCTCCCTGCAGCTGGACGCCGTGAAGGGGGTCGTGGACTTCGTCCGGGAGATGGGCGGACCCGAGGCCGCCACCGCCCTGGGCTGCGGCTTCAAGACCGGCATACAGAGCGCCGCTTTCATCAACGGCACCCTGGCCGAGGCGATCGAGGCCCAGGACGGGCTCCGCTTCGGGGGGAATCATCCGGTTTGCGCGGTGATCCCCGCGGCGCTGGCCATAGCGGAATCGTCGAGGAGGGACGGAAAGTCGTTCATCGCCGCGGTGGCGGCGGGTTACGAGGTGGCCAACAGGGTCTCGGCCGCGGTCCATCCCTTCCATACCCTCTCCGGATTCATGCCCACCGGTACCTGCGGCACCTTCGGCGCGGCAGCCGCGGCCTCGAAGCTCATGGGGCAGGGCTACAGCGGGATGCTGAACTCCCTGGGGAACGCCGGGTACATACTCCCCCTCACCATGGCGGAGGAGATGCTGGGGGGGCACACGGTGAAGATCGTGCAGGGCGGCCAGGCGGCCAGCGCCGGGATCATGGCCGCGGGGCTTGCCGGCAGGGGGATCACCGGCAGCCCGGTGGTCTTCGAGGGGTCGGTCATGAAGGGCGGATTTACCCAGATCACCATGAAGCAGGAGCCGAAACCGGAGCGGCTCACCGACAGGCTGGGGGAGCACTTCACCATCATGGACGTCTACTTCAAGCCCTTCACCGCCTGCAGGCACACCCACGGCTCGGCCCAGGCGACCCTGGAGCTCATGAAGGAGAAGAGCCTGAAGGCGGCCGACGTGGAATCCGTGGCGGTCTTCACCTACGCCATCGCGAACCTGGCGGTGGGGAAGGGGATGCCCGACGACGGAACCTTCGTGTCGGCGCAGTTCTCCATCCCCTACGTGGTGGCGGTCTGCCTCCTGGACGGGGTGCTGGGGCCGGAGCAGCTGACCGAGCGGCGGATCGCCGATCCGGAGGTGCTGGCCCTGGCAAAGAGGGTGACGGTGCAGGGGGACGACGCCCTGAACAAGATGTATCCGGACAAGACCGCCAGCCGGGTGGAGATCGCCCTGAAGGACGGGACGCGCCTGTCACGGCAGGTGGAGATTCCCAAGGGGGACCCGCGGGACACCATGACGGTCGAGGACATCTCGGCCAAGGTGCTGCACTTCGCGGGGGGACGGGACAAGAAGAAGACCGGGCGGATAATCGATGCGATCCTGAGCCTGGAGAAGGCGAAGGGCGTCGATGAACTGGTCGCGATGATCTGATCGAGGATACTTTCACCGACGCGTTGCGGGTGCAGGGTGCGCGGGGGGCTCCCCGGACCTGCGGGAACGGTCCGGGATGAGATGCAATACTTTTTGTGTACTACATGATTACAGAGGAGAGCGCATGGATTTTACACTGAGCGAAGAACAGAGAATGCTCCTTGACACCATCAGGATGATGGGGGAGCGGGAGAAATTCAGGGAGCTGGCGAAGCATGTCGACGCCACGGGTGAGTTCCCCTACCAGTTGCTGAAGAAGTATGCCGAGCTGGGGCTGCTGGGGATGACGGTGTCACCGGAGTACGGCGGCGGCGGGCAGCCGGCGCTGAATGCCATCCTGGTCATCGAGGAGCTGGCAAAATACAGCCCCATGATCGCGGCACCGGTCTTCGAATCGTGCGTGGGACCGGTGCGGGTGGTGGACCTCTTCGGCACCGAGGAGCAGAAGAAGAGGATCATCCCCGGCGTCTGCAGCGGTGACCTCTCGGTCTCGGTCTGCATGACGGAGCCCGAGGCCGGGTCCGACCTGACCTCCCTCACCACCAACGCCGTGGAGGAGGGGGATCACTACATACTGAACGGGCGGAAGACCTTCATCACCGGCGGCGGTCACGCGAGCCACTACATGGTCTACACCCGCTTCGGCAACATCAAGGGCTACAAGGGGGTGGGCGGTCTCCTGGTGGAGAAGGGGATGCCCGGATTCACCTTCGGCAAGCAGGAGCAGTTCATGGGGCTCCACGGCATGCCCTCCTGCGATCTGATCTTCGACGACGTGAAGGTGCCGAAGGAGAACCTGGTGATCAAGCCGGGGGACTTCAACAAGCTCATGTGGACCTTCGACATTGAGCGCTGCGGCAACGCCGCCATGTGCCTGGGGGTGGCCGGCGGCGCCATAGCGGAGGCCAAGGCCTACGCCATGGAGCGCCAGGCCTTCGGGAGGCCCATCTGCGAGTTCCAGGCGATCCAGTTCATGATGGTGGACATGACCACCAGGCTCGATGCGGCGAGGCTCCTGGTGTACCGTGCCGCGAACAATGCGGGGCAGGGGCTGCCGTCGATGTACGAGGCTTCCATGGGGAAGGCCTTCGCCAACGAGATGGTGGTGGACGTGACCAACATGGCCATGCAGATATTCGGGGGCTACGGCTACAGCTCGGAGTTCCCCATGGAGCGGATGTACCGCGACGCCAAGGCCTGGGGGGTCGCCGGGGGAACGATTCAGATGCTGAAGATCGGCATCGCCAGCATGATCTTCGGCCGGCGGTTCGACCAGCGGAAGGGCTGAGACAATGAAATCACACGGGAGGAGCATATGAGCCAGTATTACAAGGACGCTGACGACCTTTTGAGGATCTACGGGTATTTCCTGGACAGGGTGCTGAAGGACGAGAAGATCGGGACGAAGATGTCCAAGGCGGGCATCATCATCAAGTTCATCTACACCGATCCGGACTGCGAGATCACCATCGATCTGAAGAACCCGCCGAAGCCGGGATACTACGGGACCTTCTACCTGGGGCCCTGCGATCTGCAGGAGGATGTGTGGTCGAAGCAGTCGGCCGATCATTCCCACCGCTTCTGGCACGGCATCGAGAATCCCATCGCCAGCGTCACCAAGGGCCTGGTCAAGCAGGGGGGGAAGGTGACGGCCATGCTGAAGCTTTTGCCGGTGGTGAAGCCGGCGTTCCAGATGTTCCCGGTGGCGCTCCGCGAGCTGGGACTGGATCACCTGATCGTGTCGAAGGGATAACGGCGGCCTGTTGTCGCCGTGGAGACGAGTCCGGGGTGAGGGTATGTACGGGAATACGGGAATCATCGCCACGATAGATCTGGGTGCCAGGGCGGTGGGCTCCATCGAGCCGGAGGAGGAGCTCTACGCGCGGTTCATCGGCGGGAGCGGGCTGGCGGCGAAGCTCTTCTGGGACAGGGCGGATTTCGCCGCGGAGCCGCTGTCCCCCGGGGCGCTCCTCCTGTTCATGAACGGCCCTCTGGCCGGCGTGAAGCTTTCCGGGGCGAGCCGCATGTGCGCCGCGGCCCGGTCCCCCCTCACCGGCGCCTTCGCCGACTCGTCCTGCGGCGGGTATTTCGCCCCAGCGCTCCGCCATGCGGGATTCGACGGCATCGTCGTCACCGGGAGGGCGGAGCGCCCGTCGGTGCTGGTGGTGCGGCAGGGGGCGGTGGCGCTGGAGGAGGCGCCGGACCTCTGGGGGATGGGGATCGAGGAGTGCACCGCGGTCCTCAGGGAGCGGTACGGGAAGAGGTGCCGCACCCTGGTTATCGGCCCGGCCGGCGAGAACCTTGTCCCCTTCGCCTGCATCATGCACGAGGGGCATCACGCCTTCGGGAGGTGCGGCATCGGCGCGGTGATGGGATCGAAGAACCTGAAGGCGGTGGTAACGGCGGTGGACGCGGCTGCGATGTCCGTGGCCGACCCGGATCGGGTGAAGGAACTCATCAGGGAGCTCACGCCGCGCATCAAGGACCATCTCATATCGCAGGTGCTCCATGATTTCGGCTCCCCCGGGAACCTGGAGGGGCACATGTACACCGGCGACGTGCCGGTTAAGAACTGGACCTCCAACTTCAACGAGGAGATGGCCGAGGCCCTCACCGGGAGCACCCTCTCCGACAAATACCTCACCAGGACCGGCACCTGCGCCTACTGCGCCGTGGCCTGCAAGCGCATCGTGAAGGTGGACGAGGGGCCCTTCGCGGTCCCCGAGGGGCCGGGCCCTGAGTACGAGACCGTGGCCGCCTTCGGCACGCTCCTGGACTCGGCCGACCTGGCCGCGGTCTGCAAGGCGAACCGGGTGTGCAACGACCTGGGAATGGACACCATCACCGCAGGCGCCACCATCGCCTGGGCCATGGAGGCCTTCGAGAGGGGCAACCTCACGGCGGAGCATACCGGCGGAACGGAGCTCCTCTGGGGGGACATGGACACGGTGGTGCACCGGGTGCTGCCGGACATGGCGGCGCGGCGGGGGCCCCTGGGCGAGCTCCTCTCGCTGGGGAGCGCCGGTGCCGCGGCGGCGCTCGGCGGCGGCGCAATCGACTATACCGTGCAGTGCAAGGGGCTCGAGGCCCCGATGCACGATCCGCGGGGGGGCGGTCATGGCCACGCCCTTGCCTACGCCATGAGCCCCCGGGGGGCGTGCCACGTCGCCACGGCGATGCACTTCATGGAGACAGGCGCCTGCAACTATCCCGAGATCGGCTTCGAGTTCGACCTGGAGGCGCTGACCAGCGAGAAAAAGCCCGAGACCCTGGCGCTGGCCGCGGCCATCGGGAGCATCGAGAACAGCGCCTGCCTGTGCCAGTACGCCGACCGGGCCCTCACCATCACCGAGATGGTGGAGCTCTTCAACGCCGTGGCGGGATACGGCTATACCCCGGAGACGATGATGGAGGCGGGGCTGCGCGTCTTCCATCTCAAGCGCTGCATCAACTACCGGTTCGGCTTCACCGCGGCGGACGACGATCTCACGAAACGGATGCGCGAGCCGGCGCGCGACGGCGATCCCGCGGGGATCGAGATCGAGTTCGATGCGATGAAGGAGCGGTTCTACGGCGTCATGAGCATGGATCCGCAGCGGGGGATCGCCGCCGCCGAGATTCTGGTCTCCCTGGGCCTCCGGGAAGAGTCGGGGTTGCTGTGGGAGAAGGCTCCATAAGGGTCCGCGTGACCGGCGCGGGTCCTCTCAGGCGGTATGTCGGTACCGGCGAGGTGGAGCTTCCCCGGGGGGCCACCGCCGGCGAGCTCGTCTCGCGGTACGGCATACCCGGCGGCATGCAGGCCATCGTCTTGGTCGGGGGGACCCGACGGCCGCCGGGGACGGTGCTCAGGGACGGCGATGTCGTCGCCATCGTCTCGCTCCTGGCCGGGGGATGACTGCGGAGAACGGCACGGGGCAATGTGAGAGAGCTGAATCGGCATGAACCAGAGGACTGCAACTGACAACGGGAGGAGGAGGGACCTTGATGCAGCGGCGCTCACGAGGCTCCCCTGGAGGGTCTTCTTCTTTTCAGATTTCTTCGCCTACACCGTGAACATCCCGGCCACGGTGCTGACCATCTACCTGGTACTGCCCATGAGCGGCCACCAGCGGCTTGTATTCTTCTACTCGGTCGCCCTCCTGGTGCTCATCGCCATGGCCATGACGGTCATCCAGATCGGCAGGGATTTCCGTCCGGTGACCGGATACTTCCGGAAGCTCATCGCCGGGGAGGAGGCGACGGACGAGGAGTATCTGAGGGCCCACGAGACCTTCTTCTCCATGCCCCGCAAACGGGTGATCCAGGCGCTGGTGGCCTGGTGCCTCCTGATGCCTGCGGCGATCGCCTTCTTCTGCCTCTCCCCCTTCTTCACACCCACCCTCACCGCGAAGGTGGTCATGACGGGTCTCTTTGCGGTCAACGTGATCACCGTGGGAGGGGCGTACTACCTCTCCATCGCCTACCAGGTCCGGAAGATCTCTCTTATGGGGGTCTTCGACAGGAGGATCGCCGGCGCGAAACCGCTCTACTCGAGGCTCGGCATCGTGCTCTCGACGGTCGTGGTGGCCTTCATGGGGCTCCTCTGCGCGGTGATGGTCCCCGCATCCTTCATCATGGTGGACCGGGTCGCGGAGCGGTCCTTC
>JAFGJK010000138.1 GCA_016929135.1 Spirochaetota bacterium
GCCTGTCGTAATCGGGATACTGCTTGAGCCTCTCCGCCAGCTTCTTCAACTGGGGGTAGACCGATCTCGCGGCGTCCTCACCGCGTTTGATGATATCCTTGGCCTTGGCGAAATCGGTGACGCCGAGTCCGCGGATATCCGGAAGGATAAGTATATCGCACTTTTTCCGCTCCTGCTTTGTCGATATGTCGTTCAGAAAACTGATCGACTGCTCCAGGATCTCGGCCAACGATGTGATCTCCTCCTTTTTGTACAGGGGGGCCCCCACATCGACTCCGATCACTATGTCCGCACCCATGGCCCTCACGTCGGAGACCGGAAAGTTCCGCACCACGCCACCGTCCACCAGAAGTCTCCCGTCTATCTCCACGGGTGTCAGTGCCGACGGAATCGACATGCTTGCCCGCAGGGCCTTCGGCAGGAAACCCCTGTCAAAGACCACCGCCTCGCCGGTTTCGATGTCGGTGGCAACGCAGCGGAAGGGGATCGGCAGCTTGTTGAAATCCTGGACCTGGTGATAGGGGAGCGTCAGAATCGACAGGCGGGTCATGAGCTTCTGTCCCTTGATGACGCCCTTCGGGAGCTCGAACCCGAAGCCCTTCAGGGCAAAGCTGAGAATGTACTTGCTCTCGTCGTTCTTTTCCTCGATGGGGATGTTTCTCAGGGACATCTCGTCGCTCAACAGCTCGTCCCAGGGCTCCTCCAGGGCGAACTTCTCCAGCGACTTCGCATCGTAGCCGATGGCATAAAACCCGCCCACGATGCTCCCCATGCTGGTGCCGGCGATGTAATCGACCTTTACCCCCGCCTCCTCCAGCACCTTGAGCACACCCACGTGCGCAATCCCCTTGGCGCCGCCGCCGCTCAGCACCAGCCCCACCTTCGGCCGGGTACCGGCCTTCTGCTGCGCCAGTATCGCAGGCGGGAGCAGCGGGAGCACCAGCGCAATTGTCAGGGCCAGCAGTGTGATTCTGGAGTTATTCATTCTATCCGTACCGGCAGACGTAATTTCACGGCCCCGGGCAGCCGGTTACCTCTTCGCGGAGGATACGGCTACAGCGATCCCGCCGAATCGATCATCCGCCGTACAAGGCCGTCAAAGTACTGCAGCGCCCGCGTCACCGGCTCGGGGCTTCTCATATCGACGCCGGCGGCGTCGAGCTCGTCTAGTGGATACCTGCTCCCCCCCATGGAGAGAAAGTCCAAGTAGCGACGGCGATCATCCTCCCCCCCCTGGAGCACCGCCTGCGATAGGGCGATGGCCGCCGATATCCCGGTGGCGTATTTATACACGTAAAAAGGTGAATAGAAGTGCGGTATCCTCAGGCACTCCAGGCTCAGTTCCTCATCGATCACCATGGAACTCCCGAAATAATCCCCCAGGAGCCCCCGGTAGGCCCCCCGCAACGCATCAAGGGTGAGGGGCTCACCCCTCTCTGCGGCGCTGTGCACCGCGTCCTCGAACTCGGCGAACATCGTCTGGCGGTAGAGGGTGGCACGGATGTCATCGATCTCCCTGTTAAGGATATAGGCGGTCATGAGCCGATCGCCGGCATAGCGCTCCAGCAGGTGGTGGGTCAGCAGCAGTTCGTTGCAGGTCGATGCCACCTCGGCAACGAATATGCTGTATCCGTGGTAGATGAATGGCTGCATCCTGTTCGAAAAATAGGAGTGCATGGAATGCCCCGCCTCGTGGATGAGCGTGTAGATGCTGTTGATGGTGTCGTCCCGGTAATTCATCAGGATGTAGGGGGGGGAATCGTAACAGCCGGAGGAGTAGGCACCGCTCCTCTTCCCCCTGTTCTCATAACGGTCGACCCAGCCCCGCGAAAGCCCCTCCTTCAGCACCGTGGTGTATTCATCTCCCAGGACCGCCAGGGCGTCGACGCAGGTCTCCGCCGCCTCCTCGTAGCTCATGCTGAAATCGACGCTGCCCACGATGGGAACATAGGTGTCATAGAAATGGAGCTCCTCAAGTCCCAGGACCCTTTTCCTGAGATCGAGATAACGGAACAGCGGCGAGAGATTCGCCCGCACCGCCGACAGAAGGGAATCGTAGACTGCACCCGGCACGTTGTCCGAAAAGAGCGCCGCTTCGCGGCAGCTGCCGAACTTCCTCACGCGCGAGTAGAAGAGATCCTTCTTCACCGAATGGGACAGTGCGGCGGCGATGGTATTCTTCATGGCGTCGTAGGAGCGGTAATACCGGAAAAAGGCCGTTTCCCTGACCTCTCGGGACCTGCTCATCAGGAAGGACGAGAAATTGCCGTGGCTCAGCTCGCGCTCTCGTCCCTTCTCATCCAGGATGGTGCCGAAGCGCAGGTCCGCATTGTCCAGCTGGCCGAAGATCTGGGAGGGGGCCATGGCGATCTCCCCCCCCATGGCCAGTATCTCCTCAATCTCCCCGGGCAGCGTGTGGGGCTTGTCGCGCAGAATCCGCTCCAGGTAGAACCGATATCCCCCCAGCGCCGGGTCCTTGAGAAAGCGCGCCATCGATTCATTATCGATGGACTGGATCTCCGGCCCCATGAAGCTGGACAACTCTGACATCCTCGTGTAGAGCGACACTCCCCTCTGGTAGAGGCCCAGATATCGCTGGTTCGCCTTATCCTCGTCGCTCCTCAGGTGTGCGTAAGTAAAGAGCCGGTCCATGCCCCGGGAAACATCGAGGTCGAAATCGATCGCCCTCCGGAGTGTCTCGGCCGATTCATGGAGCGTGCCGCGAAACGCTGCATAGCCAGCCGATTTATTTTCCAGCTCTACGAAGAGCGACTCCCAATCATCATCATTCGAAAAAAGGGGCGAGAGATCCCATTTCGAAGAGTCGTCGATTTCATTCCTGTCCGGTACGCGCTGTTCCGCCATCAAGTACCGCCGGTCAGTATATTCTGGCATACATCTCGCCGTATTTATCGAGATACACCAATTCCTTCAGCTCCTTTTTCGCCGGTCCCTTTTTATCCGGCTCCTGAGGCCTGCCCACCGGCAGCACCACCACCGCCTCCGTGTCCTCAGGCAGCCTGAGGAGCTTCCTGCAGGCTTCGTGATCGAGGGATCCCACGATCACCGTACCCAGGCCCAGCTCCTGCACGGTCAGCACAATGTTTTGCACCGCCAGCCCGAGATCGAACATGAACCACTCCCTGAACTTGGTCTTCGGCTCGTTCCCCTTGAACCCCGACAGGTTCTTCTTCGCGCAGCACACGATCAGCGCCGACGCCCCCATGGAACAGCCCCTGGCGGGATTCGTCTTGGAATAGGTCTCCGTGATCTCCCCGATGAGCTCCCGGTCCCGGACCACCACGAAGGACCATCCCTGGGTGTTCGCCCATGAGGGGGCCTGACGGGCAGCATCCAGCATTTTTCTAATCTCGTCATCGGTGACGTAATGATCGGTGAACTTCCGGACCGATCTTCTGCGCACAATGGCTTCCTGAAGCTCCATGGGTCCTCCCGGCTATGTTGATTACAGTATTACTCTTCGTAGAGGAAATCGAGGCTCACCCCGTCCTTGGCGGTCATCAGCACGATGGGGACCACGTGCGACCCCCCTTCATCGTCCTTTCCGAGCGGTTGCAGCATCGCGTCCGCCGTCATCTCATTGAATTTCGGATGACGGAAACGCAGAGTGAAGGTGGGCGTGTCCCCCATCGATTTCTTGTTATACTTCGGCCAGAAATGGTAGTAGCCCATGGTGGCCTTGTGGGACCTGTAGGGGTTCTCCCATTCATCGTACAGCATCTCGGCGATTTTACCCTTATACAGGAGGGCCACCTCCACGTCCGGTATGATCGTCAGCGTCGTCTCCTCAAGCACGGTTCCTATGATGTGAGGGAGGCGGATCCTGTCGATCTCCCCTTCTTCCTTCGATATGGCCTTTGAGGAACGCCGGCGCTTTATCTCATTGACCGCGTCGTAGATCAGTGTGAGCACGTCCATCCTCTGCTGCACCATGTACTTCACGTCCAGGGCGCCGTGCAGTATGCCGCGCTCGCTGGTGATGTATTTCGGCGGAACACGGTTCAGCACGTAGGCTATGATGTCTTCATCATTGGCGCCCGAATCCTTCACGCTCCTGTCGTTCTTCATGACCTCGTGGACCGCGCTGGTCACGATATCCATCATCAGGTTTTTTATTGCCATGAATGATACCCTCACACCAAAAGATACCCGTGGGGAAACGATCATACGGGACAGGGTTATACCCAATTAATATGGGAGAAAGGGATACAAAATCAATTCTTTTTTCGGTAATTTCCCGTAAAAAGGGGAGCGGCGATACGACCGGTACTCTATCTCGTCTTCCCCCCCAGGGGTTTCCGGGGGAGTGCGATCTCCAGCACCTCCTCCATGGTTTCCACCATATGAAATTTCAGACCGCTCTTCACATGGGCCGGGATCTCGCCCAGGTTTTTTCCGTTCTCCTTCGGAATGATGATGTGCCGCAGCCCCGCCCGCTTCGACGCGGTGACCTTCTCCTTGATGCCCCCCACCGGAAGGACGCGCCCGATGAGCGTCAGCTCGCCCGTCATCGCCAGCTGCTGCCGCACGGTTATCCCGGTCGCCATGGAATAGAGGGAGAGGGCCATGGTGATGCCGGCCGAGGGGCCATCCTTGGGCGTCGCGCCGGACGGTACGTGCAGGTGGATCTGGTTTTCGTCGAAGAGCGACCGCGCCGTATCGTTCCCGGAGAGGAGCCGCCGTACATAGCTGTAGGCAATGTTCGCGGATTCGGACATCACATCCCCCAGATGGCCGGTGAGCTTCAGGCCAGCCTCCTTCTTGTTCGGCACCGCAACGGACTCGATGATCAGTGTCTCGCCCCCCATGGGGGTCCAGGCCAGGCCGATGACGACGCCCGGTCGCCGCACCTTCACGAGCTCGTCGTCGGTATAGAGCTCCGTTCCTAGGTATTCCCGTATGAGGTCTTTGGTGAGGGTCTTTTTGATCGTTCTCCCCCGCTTCGCGGTGAGAGCCGCGGTCTTTCTGCAGAGACGCTCGATCTGCCGTTCCAGATTCCGCACCCCCGCCTCCCGGGCCCATCCGTGGATGATATACAGGAAACCGTCCTTGTCGATCTTCATCGCGTCCCTGTGAAGACCGTGCTGTACCAGCTGCTTCGGCAACAGGTACTTCCTGGCGATGTGGTACTTCTCGGTGTCGATGTACCCGGGAAGTCGTATCACCTCCATGCGGTCCCCCAGCACCTGCGGTATCGTATCGGTGGTGTTTGCCGTGGTGATGAAGAGAACATCCGACAGGTCGAAGGGGACATCCAGGTAGTAATCCCGGAACTCCACGTTCTGCTCCGGGTCGAGCACCTCCAGGAGCGCCGACGCCGGGTCACCCTGGAAGCTCTGGCCGAGCTTGTCGATCTCGTCCAGCATGAACACCGGGTTCCTTGACTTGCAGATCTTGATCCCCTGTATGATCTTGCCTGGCATGGCGCCGATGTAGGTGCGACGATGCCCCTTGATCTCCGCGTCGTCCCGCATCCCCCCGAGGGAGACCCTGAAGAACTTCCGGTTCATCGCCTTGGCCACGGACTTGCCGAGGGATGTCTTGCCGACGCCCGGAGGCCCCACAAGGCAGATTATCGAACCCCGTCCCTCGGGCTTCAGCTTCTTCACCGCAAGGAACTCCTGTATCCGCCTTTTCACGTCCTCAAGTCCGTAATGGTCGCGGTTGAGTATCTTCTCCGCCTTCTCGATGTCGATGGCATCCACGGTTTTTCTGTTCCACGGGAGGGAAAGGACAATCTCCAGATAATTACGGGTTACCGCGTATTCCGAGGAGGCCTGGTCCATGAGCATCAGCTTCTCGATCTCCTCCTCCACCTTTTCAAGGACCTCCCCCTTGAGGTTGAGCTCCTTGAACTTCTTTCTCATGTCGCGAACCTCCCTGATCCGCTCGTCGTCCTCAACCCCCAGCTCCTGCTTGATAGCCTTGAGCTGCTCCCGGAGAAAATACTCCTTCTGCTGCTTGTCGATCTTGTCGTTGATCTGGCTCTGTATCTTTTTCTGGACCGCCATCACCTCCATCTCCTTATTCAGGAGACGAAGGACCTTGTGCAGCCGCTGCCGCACATCGATGGTCTCCAGCACGTCCTGGTACTCGTCCCGCTCCAGGTTCAGGATGGAGGTGACGAAGTCGGCGATCTTCCCCGGCTCGTCGACGTTCAGCATGGTGAGCTTCATCTCCTCGGTGAACAGGGGATTGTTGTCCGAGAGGCGTTTGATCTGGCTCAGCACCTCCCTGGTGAGGGCCTTCATCTCGATCCCCCTCCTGTCCCGGACGATGTCCTCGAGGTATTCCACCTCCGCCAGGAGATAGGGGTCATCCGACACCACGTCCTTGATGCGGAAGCGCTTCACGCTGTTGATCAGCACGTTTGCCCCCCCGTCGGGGAGGTTAATCTTTTTCAGGATCTTCACCGCAGTGCCGTGCCTGAACAGGTCCTCCGGGGATACCTCCTCCTTGTTGTCGTCGCTTATGAGCACCAGCCCCAGCGTTCGGGACTCCTTGATCACCTTGTCGATCACGCCGGAGTATTTCCCCTGCGATATGATCAGGGGGGTCACGATGCCCGGAAAAATGGGGCGATAGCGAATCGGTATGATAAAAAGCTGCCCCGGGAGGATCTGGTCCATGGAGCTCAGATCGCTCTCGAAGATCTCCCCGTCGATGGTGATATCGCTGTTTTCAATCATAGTGTTTTCGATGCTCATTCACCTTGCTCCGCAGTAATCCCGGCTTCTCTCTCACGAAAATCCCTGTATACACGATCCCTCCCCTTTGTCAACGTCAAACCATTGTGGCGATTAAAATATAACCAATCCGCGGAGCCTTTTCAGCGGCCGGCGGAGAATTCCCCCCGTATCGACGGAAAATTGCACACGTTGTGCACCATGGAATTAACTCCCGCTCCCACTGTTTCCGGCATTTTTTTTACTTGAATGTTTTAATTACCGCATCTACCCTGATGCAAACAATCTGGTATTTCGGCCTATTCATGTCATTTCTCGATACAATCGGCAAAAACACGGAATCATTTCTCCGTTTCAACGAAGAAAAGCTCAGGCGTTTCCAGAGCCTCATCACCAATACGAATATTAAACGGGTAATCAACACCATCCCGCTGCTCCTCTCCGTGAACGACAAGCGGCTCCCCGGCTATGTCGAGGGGGATGTGCCGGTGGGAATCTGCAGCTACACGCCTGACGATGAGACGGTTAAATACCTCCGGGGACGCTTCCACCAGCAGAACATTCCGGTTAACCTCAAAAACCCCTTCGTCGAGATGCTTGCGGTCATGGGGAGCGTCGGTACCATCGCCTACACCAAAGACTCGGACTTCGACTACTGGGTACTGATCGATTCCCGAAACTGCACAAAAGCGATGCTCGATCGCTTCTGCAAAAAGGTCGAGACCGTCCAGGAATGGGCCAAGGCGGAGATCAAAACGGACGTGCATCTCTTCGTCAACGACGTAGAAAAAATCAGGCACAACATCTTTGCCGACGAGGAGCAGGCCTTCGGCTCCACCATCGGCGCGGTCCTGAAAGACGAGTTCCTCCGGAGTTCCACGATAATCGCGGGGAAGGTCCCCTTCTGGTGGGTGATCCCCCGGTTCGTCACCGACAGGGAATATGACGAGCTCTTCGGGCGGATCCCCGAGGAGATGAAGCAGAAGCTGTACGTTGACATGGGCAACCTCTACGAGATATCGAAAGAGGATTTCCTCGGCGCCGCCCTATTCCAGCTGATCAAGTCCCTGGGGAACCCCTTCAAATCGATACTGAAGATCGGGGTCCTGGAAAAATATCTCTTTGGAACAGGGGAGACCACGCTCCTATGCCAGAAGGTGAAGATGAACATCCTGAGCGGCAATCTGGACAACCGGATACTCGATTCCTATATCCTGATGTTCGAGGAGGTCTACGATTTCTACGAGTCCTTCATCGAGGAGAAGCAGCTGCTGAAGATCCTTCGTCAGAACCTGTATCTGAAAATCAATCCCCAGCTCTCGAAGTACGTGACGTTGAAAAACAACCAGAACCTCCCCTACAAGGTGAGCGTGATGTTCACCTACGTCAAGAAATGGGGATGGGGTCTGAACGATATCAAAAACCTTGACAACTTCGACAACTGGGATTACAGCAGCATCATGTCCTTTTGGAACCAGGTGAAGAAATTCATGCTCCTGAGCTACCAGAAGATCGCCAAGGAGCTGCCGGCCCTCAATTTCGCACGGAAGATACCGGAGTCGGACTTCATGCTTCTGAGCAGGAAGATCAAGACCAATTTCTCGTCAGAGCCAAACAAGATCGACAACTACATCACCTTCAAGGACATACCCTATGAATCGATCCTCTACATCGAACCGACCAACAAGAGCATAGACGACCACGAGTGGCGGATCTATAAGCGGGACACAAGTTCCGACGAGAAGTTCGTCACCACGACGCTCCGTGTCGAGAACAGCCTCGTGAAGCTCCTCGCCTGGAGCGCCATCAACGAGATATTCAATCCACAGTTCAGCAGGGTAAAGATGCAGTCCGGCTACGTCAGGATCAACCAGAACCAGGTAGTGGAGATCCTCACCACCATAGCCAACCTCTTTTCTCTGAAGGGGGCGCCACACACGAACGAATACCTTCTGCAGCCGGCATTCTCCGTGGCGAACATCATCCTCCTCAATTTCAACCTCGAGAACGAGGACCAGATCAAGACAATTCATCACATATACAAGACCAGCTGGGGCGAATCCTTCATGGAGATTCAACTGAGCTACGAGGGGATCGTGCAGATTCTGTCGCGCCTGCTTCAGGACGCGCTGAAACTCAGGCTCCCCTATGAATCCTGCTGTGCGGTCAACTCGCCGGAATCCTTCAGGAAGCAGTACAAGGAGGTGGAGACCCTCTTCCGCGAGAGCTACGAATTCATCGTCACCGAGAAGGCACTGGCATCGCACCGGGTCATCGCCACCCTCAAGGATTACTATATAACCGTCCTGAAAAGCGGGGCCAAGATTTCAGTTCAGATCTTTCAGGACCACCTGGCAATGATCTCGAACATCTCCATGTGCTCTCAGAAGGAGGTGCGCCACCGGTTCATCGGCGATGGATCCGGCGTGATGATTCTCGCCGAGCTCTACAGGATCAAGCGGCCCAATTCGTTCCTCCTCGTGCAGGAGGAACGGAAAGGCGCCGTTATCATCTACTGCATCAACGAGCTGGGCAACCTCTTTTCGTTCATCCGCCCCCAGCCCATCGCGGAGGAGGTTCTGATGTACTGCTACGGAGCCTGCGTCAGCGCGATGCGCAAGGTGAACACCGCCGCCGGCATCAACAGGATACGGGACGAGATCAGCGTCTACAGGCTCACAATCGACAGGTTCGACAATCGGGAGCTGGAAAACCAGACCCGCTGGTGCGAAGAGATATACGTGCTGAAGTACAAATCGAAGGTCCAACTCAGGGCGGTCATCGAAAGCGGCGAGGGAGGCAAGAAGAAGTACAGCATCGTCTTCCCCAACAACAGCCGCTCGGAATTCCTTGAAATCGAGAAGCTGCCGATCCTGCTGAAGAAGCTCAGGCAGAAGGGAGCCGCCGTCCCGCGTTGCATCAGCGATATCGAATTTAAAAACAGAAAACCCCAGGATTCAGACCTGGGGTCGACGCCGTACCTGCTCGAAAAATACAGGCTTGAACTCCTGATCGAAAACTCACTGCGCTGATGGTCAATCCAGGGGAAAATTGTCCCTGAAGAACCGGACCTTCTTGTCCTTCGTCTCCTCCTTGCTGTTGAGCGTCCCCTTCTCCAGCGCGATATCCAGGAGCTTCACGCTCTCGTCGCCGGAATCATCCTCCCCCTTCTCCTCCTTTTCGGGCTTTTCCTCCCCCTTCTCCCTCTGAATGAGGCTGATGCGTGAATCGATATCGTCCTGGGTGAGCATCCGTATCTCCTCTTCCTCCAGGCCCTTCCGCGCCGACATCTTCCCCTTTTTCTGCTTCGACTTCGAAGGCTTCTTCCCCTTTTGTGACGGAGACGAGGGCGTGAGGATCGGCGACTTCACCGGCTCATCCCCTTCAATCGCTCTCTGCATGGTTTCCGGAGGATTCTCGATCGTCAGCTCCAGCAGCTTGATGCGCTCGCCCAGCATAATATTTATCTGCTTCTCAATGGACATGAAGATCGGCGTAGTGAAGGACTTGTTCGTGGTTACGGATTTCTCGAGTTTCCGGAGCTCCTTGATGTCCTGGTCAATCTCCTCGATCTTCTTCAGTACATGGATAACCTTCATGGGAAACCTCTACGGGTATAATATGTCCCCAGTATAGATGGTTTTGCTCTCCAGTCAATAACAATTTCCCGGCCACAGGAGAGAGCCGCGTTGATCGACCTTGCACGGCGCCGTTCCACCATTATTCTCTCTAGTCCTAAATACCCAGCGAGATCTTCAGACTGCCATGAATAGTGCTTGCAGAAATATCCTTTCGGCAGCATTGAGTATAGTCACACCGCAGAAAGGAGCAGAGCCATGAGCGAATACGACTACGATTCATACTGCGGCATTTACTGTGGCGCCTGCGACATCATGCATGTCGGCCGGACCGGCAGGAAAAGCAGGTTCGCCTCTTTTCTTTCCGAATCAAATATCAGGGCCTTCCAGCGGGCACTGGGCAACCAGTACGATCCCGGGAAACCTGTTGAGCTGAAGTGCCACGGCTGCAAGACCGACGAACTTTTCTTCAACTGCCGTGCATGCGGAATACGCCCCTGCGCCAGGGCGAAGGGTGTGGCGAACTGTATCGAATGCCCGGACTACCCCTGCGGCCTCATCACGCAGATGAACAGCGGTGCATCGCTGCTGCCGCACATCAGGGCCAACGGCGACAACCTGGAAACCATACAAAGAGAGGGAGTCCACCGGTGGCTCCTGAAGCAGGAGGCACAATGGCGATGTCCGGAATGCGGGAACGGCATCGCCTGGTATACGGAAAGATGCGGAACCTGCGGCGCAGACTGCAGGTCGAAGACCCACCGGTTCACGCTCCTAAGCTCGCTGATTTTAAGCATCGTATTTCGCCTCTCCGCCCTGGGTAGGAGGGGGCGCGCCGCCAATGACGACCGCAACTAAAAAACCTTGACCGGACCGGAGGAGCGGTGTAGACTGAGGCATCCGAAAGCAACAAGAGATAAGGGGGGGAACAGCCCATGGCATTGACATCATTCCTGAAAAAATCCTACATCATCGCCCTGCTGATACTGTTCGCGGTGATCGTCCTGTGCGCCATCGTCTATGTCGCCGCGGACCGAGAGACGCTGACCCTGGACGAAAGAAGCCGCGCCGACCTGGGTGGGACCTATATCCCCCTCGCCGACGGCACAACCCACTACCGGATCGAAGGGCGCGCCGGCGGCAGGCCGGTGGTGCTCGTTCACGGGGCGACGATACCCTCTTTCTGCTGGGACATCCTGGCTCCGGATCTGGCGCGGTCCGGTATGTACGTCCTCCGCTACGACATGTTCGGCCGCGGCTTCTCCGACCGGCCCCGCGTCACCTATGACAGGGATCTCTACGTGCGACAGTTGAAAGACCTCCTGGACGGCCTGAAATGGAACGGCCCGGTGGATATCGTGGGATACTCCATGGGGGCGCCCATCACGGTCACCTTCGCCGCGAGGTATCCCGAACGAGTCAGGAGGGTAGTGCTGATCTCCCCCGTGATCAAGGATTTCAAGAAGCCGGCAATCTTCGCCATCCCGGTTTTCGGCGAATTCATCGCCAGGATCATCGGCAACAGGACGGTGGAGAAGCGTGCCATGACGATGCTCAACACCGGCACATTCGCGGGGAAGACAGAGCTGCTCCGGAAGCAATTCCGCTACCGCGGGTTTCAGCAGTCCATACTCTCCATGCTCAGAAACGACGCTCTGGGGGACTACACCAAGGAATACGCACGTCTGGGATCCCTCGGTACGCCGGTGATGATCCTCTGGGGGACCGAGGATCGGGAGATCACCCCGTCTATGGTCAACACCGCGCGGCGGCTGCTGCCGAAGTCAGAGTACCACGCGGTGTACGGGGTGGGACACGGCATCGTCTACCAGCGTCCTGAAGACGTGTTCACATTCATACACGACTTCCTGAAGCGGTAGGGAACAATACGCCTCCGCGCTGTCGTTCAGCCGTTGCTCGGTTCAATTAAACACTTGACCTGAAGCAGACTGCGGGTAGGCTCGCACGCATGAGACACGACAGTGGCACGCACATCCCTGCGGCGAAGGACGAGTTCCCCGGGGCACAGTATCGAATTCGGATACACCGATGAATAAATCAACGCTGCAGTGCTCCCAGTGCTCGGGCGTTTCCTTCACGCAGATTTCCGACACCCATTACCGCTGTGAATACTGCGGAAGCATTACCATTGTGGAGGGATCAAAACCAGGCTCCGCCGCCAGTCCGGCGATGAGGGTGCAGAAAAAACGTTCCTGGCTGATCCCCCTGCTGGCGGCCTCCTTGTTCATCATCCTGGGGACGACGACGGCGATTCTCCTTCTCGAGCCGGGATCGGGACCCGCCGTGAGCAAAAGAATCTGCCGAATGGTGGGCGCGGTTAATCACCCCGCAGGAGAATCGCCGCGGGGAAAATTCTACCGCATCTCACGAAGACAGGACGTCCTGGGGAATATCTATTTCTTCGGATGGTACAGGAATACCGGCACCGTGCCGATAATCCGTCCTCGCATAACTCTATTCTGCTGCTCAAATACGGGAAGAAAGGTCGCCGCGGGGAGGGGCTACTCGGCGAGGGAGAACCTGCTCCCCGGCGAGGAGACGCCGATACGCGTACTGGTGCACCATCCCGCCCAGTGCGATTCCATCAAGGTAATCGACGAGCCGAGGGCACCATATCGCACAAGCGATCTCAGGCGTCCCAGTATGACATTCCGCAATGTCAGGCTGATAAAATCGCGCTATTCGGGATATGAAATCACCGGAGAGCTGGCGAACAATGACGGCGGTTCGGTGAAGTCCCTCAGGGTGGCCGGGATCCTCACCAACGCAAACGGAAGAATCATCGGCTATGACTCCTCATTCGTGTCCTCAACCCCTCTGGCTCCAGGCGACTATTCCCCCTTCCTTCTGAGGTTCCTCGGGGTGAAGAAAGTTCCCGCCTCCTACAGCCTAGAGTACTCCTGTCATTTCACAAAACGGATGCAATAGAGTGAAAGGGAATACCCTCATTAAGAAGGGTCAGGGAGCTTCTGTGTCGCCGCAGAGTCCTCCCATCGACTCCTGTGGACGGCGCCATGCGGCTCACCTCGCGAATCAGCGTGATCACCGACATGGCAATGGAGGCCGGGGGCAACAGGGGCCGCGCCCGGGTGGCCGATATCTTCATCTCCTGTTCCCGTAGAATCTACGGGGAACACAATTCATTTTCAGGCGAGTCCGTCGATGATCCACCGGCACCGATACTCCTGGGATTCCGCCCGACGCTGACGAACCAGGGGGCCCGGCGCTATTTCATCTTCGCGCCGGCCCTCTCCCAGAGCGTCTCGGCCCTGTGCACCCAGCCCTCGAAATCACCGGCCTTTTCCGGGAAGGCCTCGTAGTGGGCCTTTATCTTCCCCGAGGCCCCCAGGGCCTTCGCCAGTCCCCGGAGGTTCGCGGCAGAGTAATTGCCGGTGACAAGGCCCTTCAGCAGCACGAATACCACCTTCAGCAGCCGCCCGATGCTCAGCTTCACCTCGAAGTGCTCATTCATGTCCGCCAGGTCTTTTACCGAGAAGATCACGTCCTCCTTGAAAAGATACTGCACCTCCCGCTCGGTGCTGTTGGCAGCACCGGGGAGGGTGGCCAGGAGCGCCGCGAACTTCGCCCCCTGGCCGCGGAAGTACCGCACATTGATGTTCCAGAGGCGTTCTTTCAGCACTGCGCCCTCCTGTGCCAGGGCCCGCACCGTCTCCTCGGCAGAGATCCCGCAGAGTCTCCAGGCGGCGGTCACCCCCTCGCCCGAGAAGGGCTTGGTGATACAGGCGCTGTCCCCCAGGCAGATAAAGCCGTCACCCACCACCGAATAGGGGGGACGACGATAGGGGGTGCTCCCCCGCTCGATCCGGTCCACCCGGTAGGGCGGGAGCGGGATCTTCGAAAGAAACACCTTCAGGACTTCCTCTGCATGCTCGTAGGAACCGGTGGCGCCGATACCCAGAATCGCCCCTCTGGGATCGCTGGAGGGAGCGATCCAGGTCTTGAAATAGGTCCACCCCACGCCCCTGTTCTCGGCCGGGTAGAAGGCCCCCCTCCAGGGCCCCAAGGCCCCCGCGCCCTTCGGATCCTTCCATCGGAGATAGCGTAGCACCACGTAGAAACGGTCGTCGGGAGCGAGAGAAAAGGTCTCAACGCCGAACCCTTGAGGGAGAGATGTCCGCAACGCCGCGGCCGTTCCCGTGGCGTCCACCACGACCCTGGCGCGGTATTCGGTTTTATTCCCCCCCTTCCCGGCGACGACCCCCTCGAGCCTGCCGCCCTTCAGGATCGGTGATGCCACCGGAGTGTTGAAGCGAAAGGACACCCCCGCCTTTTCCGCAAGGCCGTAAAGTCTCTGGAGAAAGGGGGTCAGGCGCATGACATGGAACGGATAGGACACCACCTTCGGGTACGAGCCGTCCGGAGACAGACTCACGTTGTCCTTGAGGACGCAGATGAACTCCTTGGCCCCCCTGACCGGCGCCGGGACGCCGAATTCATCGAACTTGACGCTGTCGATATGGAACACGTCGAGCCGTTTCCCCACCTTCGAGCGGTCGTCCCGCTCGAGGACGGTGACAGAGACTCCCCGCTGCGCCAGGAGCCACGCGTAGTAGGTGCCGGCGGTGCCGGCGCCTACCACCAGAACATCACAGGTTTTTTTCATAGAGCCCGCCTGGAATACATGTTTTGAACAGGGCCGCCGTGAATCCGGATCCGACATGAGCCGAGGGACTGCAGCCGAGAAGCATAGCCTATACAACGCCACCGGGGGAATCAATAAAAAAATGACCGGTGAGAGGACGGAAACCGGCAGATCCGGGGAAAACACCAATGAAGTCCTGTATATCAATCACTAATATCTATTGACGTATCATACATCGTATAACATATTAATTTTTACACTCCCTTCTTGAAGCCCTGATTATGGAGGTTGACCTATATTGGCAAACACGATTATACTGGTAATCCTTTTAGCCATCTCTGCCGCAGGCTTTTATTTTTCCGGCAATTATAAAGACAAAACAATCGGCATATGGGATATACTGTTCATTCTCGCCTTCTGGAACGCCTTTGATACTGGCTGGTTTTTTATTCTCGACTGGACCCGGCAGTCCGAACCGGATATGCTCAGCCATCCCTACATGATTTCAGCGATACCTTTTGCCCTGGTCCTTCTGGCTTATATACATAGAAGGGGAATCGACCTGGGTCCTTCCTGGCGGAAGGGACTACTGACCGTACCTAAATTTTATAACGGAATCAGGGATTTAAGGATTCTCTCCCTTTTTATCATCGCCGTGTTTATAATACTCCCCGTCGCCTATGCCATTGGATTTGTATCATGGAGTCCCGATCTCCGCTTCGCGCGCATGCCGATCCGTTTTATTGAATACCTGTTTTTGGTCGGATTCGTGGAGGAACTCGTATTCAGGGGCGTGATACAGAATTTACTTGTCGATTCATTCGTGTTCAAAGGAGGCAGAGTTGTGGCGTTTATTCTCGCGAACCTTCTCTTCGCGTTAATGTGGACCCATTCCGGAGTACCCCAGTGGTTCAACGCCGAATATGTCGCCCTCGCCTTCCTGACCGGTCTCTTCTACGGGGGGGTCTATCTGAAATCCGGGAATCTCTGGACCGCGGCGTTCCTGCACGGTTTTGTGGACTTTTTCTGGGTCACCTTTTTAAGCGGCCAGGGCTAGGGATGGAAGGCTGGCCTACAGGGTGATTGCATGAGACGGAATGGTTGTTATCGACCGCGGTCCCGTAATGGTTCGACACAACACTGCCGGTAACGCCATCCTCTTGTATTTCTCCCGTAATCATAACAACCGCCCGGATTGAAGTCCCCCGTGCCGATGATCATTGCGGGTATCTATCTCTTTATGGCCAGGGAAAACACGCCGGTCCCCGGCGCGGAAACCTGTACCGTCTGCCGGCTCACCCCTCCCACTCGGCGGTGTAAAAATCATCGAGAGTTCTCCGGGAGACGATGTCGCAGTACCGGTCCAGCTCTGCGGCGATGGTTTCATCGAGCTCGCGCGGTCTGTGGGCCTCCAGAATCCGCTTCGCCTCCCGGCGCGCCGCCGCGCGCATCTCGGGACGGCCCTCCTTTTCCCAGGCGGCTCGCTTTCCGCGCCCGGCGAGCCGGGGAATCAGATGCTCGCTCCTGAAATGGCGGTGCGTGTGGCTCTCGGCGATGTAGCTCCCGTCCGGGCCCACGGTGCGTATCAGGTCCAGGGCCAGGGTTTCGGGAGTGACCGCGATCCCCCGGGCGATCCGCTCGGCCATGGCGATGATCTCATTGTCGATCACGGTGAGTTCATTTGCCCCGGCGCATGTCGATTCCAGGGTGCCGGCGCAGGTGATGAGGTTCGCCCCGGCCAGGGCGGCCTGGATGATCGACTGCTCCCGCTCGATACCGCACTGCAGGTCGATCTCCTTCGCCTCGGTGGCCCCTGCGACGCACCGGCACGGGAGCCCGTAGAAATGTGCAAGCTGGGCGCTGGCGGCGCTCACCATGCCGGTTTCGACCGAGCCCAGGGCCACCTCTCCGTGTTTCATGTCCGCGATGGTAGAGACGCTCCCGTACATCACCGGGGTCCCGGGGTTGACGGCCTGGGCCATGATGATATGCGCCAGCACCTCGGCGTTGTGCTGCACCAGAAGGCCCGCAAGGGTGACCGGCGCGGTCATCCCCGCGATGGCCTCCGGGGACATGAGTGCCGGCTGGCCCCGCTCCGCCAGTATCCAGAGCCCCTCCAGCTGCGTCTGGGCCGATGAGAGGGGGCTGTGCACGCTTACGATGGTGAGGTACGGGTGCCTGTTCCGGACGGCCTGCTCCCCTTCCATGGCGATGGTCATCATGTCCATGATGTCGGTGGTGGCCATAACCCCGAAGGCACCCATGCCGAAGGATTTGCGGCACTCCCTCGCCCATGCCCGGAGCGCCTCCACGTGACAGGTGTGCATGGGGATATCGGTGGGCCATATGTCGGTCTGCCCGCCATGGATGTTTTCGAGCCCGTCGATCAGTATCATGTGGTTTTTCAGATCGACGAAGGTGGCCGGCCGGTATCCGAGCGTTTCCATGTCGTACATGTTCGAGGGCGTTCCGAGGCCCGAGTACAGCCGCGACGAAGTGTTCACCGGCCACTCCAGGGCCGGATCGGCGCCGCCCAGCACCCATTCCCTCGGCGCCTTCGCTAAATACTCACTGACAAACTCCGACGGGAACCGGACGATTTTCGTTTCTTCATCCGCCGTGCAGCCGCAGTCCCTCAGGCGCTCGCGCATCTTTTTGAGCGCCACCTTGACGCCGGTCTCCGCCAGGACGTCCAGGCTCGCCTCGTGGATTTTCCGGATCTCCTCTTCAGTCAGAATCCCGAACGAACTCTCCGCCATATCGATCCCCCGCTGTGTCGTTTTCTCAGAAATGCTACAGGACGTCCTCGATCCCCTCCGTGCCGGGGGTGGACCCCTCCCGTTTCAGCCTGATGGCCTCCCTGAGCGCCTCATGCTTTTTCCTGGTCATGGGGAGCAGGTATGCCAGCAGGATGCTCGCAAGGAGGAAGATCGAGGTCCCCTCTGCGTAGAGAAGACGTATCCCCAGCAGGGCCGTTTCGCTCTGCGGCGCGTCCGGAACATACCCCACCGCGGAGAGGACGATCCCCACCAGCCACACCGATACCGCCACGGATACCTTGCGGGAAAAGCCGATCACCCCGAAATAGAGGCCCTCGCGGCGCTGCCCGGTCTTGAACTCGTCGACTTCAATCACGTCCGGTATCATGGACCAGCCGGTCATGGTCACGGCGATGATGCCTCCCGATGCAAGGACCACCATGGCGTAAAAGAACAGGTCCATCCCCGGCACGATGAGCATCGCCGCAACGGACTGAACCGCGGCCCACAGGCCGATGGTGGCGATGAAGGCACCGCGCTTGCCCAGGCGGGCCGAGAGGGCGGTGAGGACCGGCACCCAGAGGATGGTGCAGGCGAAGAGGGACACGAAGGCGATCGACTGCTGGGCGTCGCTGAATCCCATGTGATACTTCATGAAATAGACCATAACCGCGCCCGACACGGCCAGGGCGACGTTGCTCGTTATGTACACACCCATGGTGAACAGGAAGGTCCTGTTCTTCAGCACATGGTCGAAGACGTCGCGTACCCTTGCATCGGTTTTCTGGGGGTACAGCTCCAATCCCCGCGTGGCGCGCCACGTCCACAGTATGGGGAATACCGCAAAAACACCCATCATGGCGGTCATGGCCGACCATCCGGCCTGCCGCGATCCCAGGATCGAGGTGAGACTTTCCACGGCGATGAGCGGAAGCCCGGCACCGATGATCGAAGCGATCTGGCAGAACACGGCGCGGTAGCTCACCAGCTTGGTTCTCTCGTCATAGTCCTGTGTCATCTCGGCGGAGAGGGACGTGTAGGGTATGTCCAGCACGTCCGAGCAGGTGAAATATAGAATGACGACCGCAATGAAATACGCCTTGGTCCATGGCATCGACAGACCGGGATCGGTGAAGAGGAGCCATGTCGCGATGCCGAAGGGGATGGCGACCACCAGCAGGAAGGGGCGCCGCCTTCCCCAGCGGGAGCGGAACCGGTCCATCCACATGCCCACGGGAGGATCGGTTACCGCATCGTAGGCCGTACCAACCATCATTATGAAGCCGGCGAAGGCAGGGTCCATCTTCACTATGTCCGTGAGAAAAAAAAGGAACAGGACATAGAACATGGTCCACGTAAGGGAGTTGGAGAGCTCCGCTGCACCGTACCCGAGCTTTACCCTGAAGGGCAATTGTTTATTTCGTGTCATGTGTTCGGCTGCCCGCGTGTATCACGGGCAATGTCTCGATGCTCGCACCGATGAAGAGCCATACCTGTGACGCGGTGGTTTATTCCTGACATTGACATGCGGCGCTGTCAATGAATTATCGCATAATGGGCCAGGATTTGCAATGTTAAACTCTCGCCAATACACGTGAAAAAACAGCTGTGAACTGCATGAAAGGGGATTATGCACAATCACCTCACCGGCGGGTGCCGGCAAGAGACATCTCTCCCCCCGGTTTCCGGAGAGTCCCGAGCTGCGTCCCATGGGAATAGTCCGCCTCCCGGGATCTATAGCACTGGACTATTTTTTTCGTTTCCCCTTCGCGGTCCTCTGTAAGTCCGCATCGGCACCCCTCACGGATGCTTTCACCCGCTCCGCTTCGACACTCCTCACAAATTCCACGAATTTGCCGTAGTAACCACGGAACATTTTCGGAATCCTCCCGCTGTCGATGCCCGGTCTTTTCCCGGCCATAAGGTCATCAATGTGCTCCGCCATGAGCTCCATGGGGGCCAGAAGGCGGCCGAGAAGGACGAAGAGACAACCGATGAGAAGGAGTCCCTCCAGGACCAGTATCGCCAGGATGGCCGGGACCAAGGTGGAAGGGCGGGCCCTGTCGTCCCCGCTCCTCAGCGAACGGAGGTCCTCCTTTATCGAGGCAATGGACCTCCTGTGGTCCCTGATAATGTCGTCCACGGCAAGCTCGTAACCGCTCTCCTTCGCTAGTTTGGAAAACTCCATTACCGAAACGACGATCAGTTCCTCTTTTGAAACCGCAGACTCCAGTCTTTCACTGATCTGCCCCATATCCTCCCCCCCAGCCCCCCGGAAATGGCAGGTCAGGCTTGCCGTTACGCAGGCGAGAGCAATAACATGAATCGCCGCTGTCACAATGACGACCCTTCGACGCAACGTCATGGAGATCTTTTGTTCCTTTGAGTTCATGGATATCATCCCTTTCCTGTATGTTCGAAATTTGTTCCCCTATTCCATAACCGTGACTCTTCCGGATAACCAAGGGGGATATCTCAGAAACCGTATACCACCCCCAGATCAAAGACCGGATACATGCCGGCGGAACTCTTCTCAAAGAATACCACGTATCCCGGAACCACCGTGAGGAAGAGACCGGGGTATAGATTCACATCAATGCCGATACGGAGGGCCATCATGGGGTCTCCGTAGCAACTGCTGCCCGAATACCTGCTCCTGATGCGGTGGAGGTGATACCCAACCCCCAACAGAGGCGTACAGTATATTCGGGACATTATAGTGAAGCGGTACCCGGCAAAGAGGGACGCCCACAAGGACTTATACAACGTAACGTATCCCGCGGTGCCGGATAGATAGCAGTACCCGGCCGCAAGGCGGAATTCGAGGTCCTGCAGTGGGAGATTCCTCATCCTCCCCTCAAGGGTATTGCCCAGGGCCCATGTCGCGACATTCTTGAAACTGCCCACCGGCGCAATAATGGAAAAATAGAGCCCCAGGTCAAACTGCAAAGGCGAAGGCTCCTCTCCCTCATCGTCCCTCCGGGCTGGTTCCTCCTTATCCTCCCCCTTTTGGACCGTCTCGATCTTCTTGTCCGTCTCAACCGGGGTGAAATGGGGCCTCAGCTTATCGGCAATGCCGTCGACGGCCCGGTCCAGGTCGTCGGGGCTGGCACGTTCCGTGGCTGCAGCCAGTTCCTCGCCCGTCGCTACGTCAACGAGCTTCACCGTTACGGTGTAGGTATGCTTCTTCTCCACTTTGAGTATATACTTCCCGATACCGGCATCGCCGAGGCGCTTCTTCGTTACGTCGGTATCCACCGCCACGTACCCGTAGAGGGCCATCGCGGCATCGGCCGCTCTCCCCCTTGTTACGGCGCATGCCCGGTTCAGGCACGGTTGTGTCCCGCTCTTTTCATCCCCGATGAGCTCACAGTATTCCAGAGAGTCAAGGCTGCGGCGGAGACGATTCCCAATCCTCCCCCCCGCATCATCGGGACAGTTGTAGAGCTTCAGGGGTATCATTATGGTTTTCCGCGCCTTGTTTCCCTGCCCGGCCCCGCTTTCCTCCCCCCGGAGCATTTCAATCCCCGTTCCGGCCGCAAGCAGGACCGTCATGAAGGCTATAGATAGGATTCCCCGCATTTTCATCCCATTACTCCATATTCGTCGCACCGCCGTGCATCTGCAGCAACAGTCATTATCCATTATCCGTTGACCGGTATTCCCGTTATTGGGAGGACCCTTTCAGTGTGCCCCGCGCTTCTCCGGGAGCGCCTACGGCAAAAGGATGATCCTTAACAGCTCCCGATTCGTTATTTCATTATAAATTTCTACACCGCAGTCTCTCCACCCCTGTTACTGGCCCATCAGGGGGGATTGTTTCTGAGGTAGGGATAGCCGGAGTTAATCAACGGGGAAATGCCCCAGATGCCCGTGAAGTCCCACCCAACAAAGGTCCCCTGAGACTTCATCTGGTCGTCGGTAACATGGGTGCCGTCGCCGCCGTCATCATCGGTATAATAAGATGAGGTTACCGTTGCAGTATTGTTACCTACAAGGCCGCCGACAGTAGAACTACTATAAGGGTCACTACTTACAACAGACCCTATAGAAAAACAATTGGTGATATTGCCTTTGCTTCCTCCATTTGCCCCTGCAAGACCGCCGATGGTATTAGTACCGGTTACAGGACCGGTGGCGTAACAATCAATGATAGAAGAATTCCAATTGTCTCCAACGAGACCCCCAGCAGATGAACCGATAGTGGTTACCGCAGCACTGCTGTGGCATTCTTCAATAGTAGTACTGTTATTATTTTGACCCACAAGGCCGCCGACAAAAGTTTTGCCACTAATGGTCCCCGATACGGAACAGCGGGTGATGGTGCCAAAATTCATTCCCGCCAGTATGCCCGCATAGCTCCCAGCGGCGACGTTTCCCGAAACCGACAGGTTGGCGACCATGCCCGCTACACGACCGAAGAGTCCGATGTTTGATGATGACGTGGTAATGGTAAGACCGGTGACCGAATGACCGTTGCCGTCAAAGGTGCCGGTAAAGTTATTACCAAATTCCCCGATGGAATCCCAGTTCGAATACCCGGAGATATCCACGTCCCTCATGAGGACATACCAGGCGGAGAGGTCGTTCCGCACGGCGTCCAGGTCGGCCGCGGTGTAGATGCAGACCGCCCCTTCGGGGCAGGTCTCCATTCCCCCGGCAAGAAGGGTCAGGCCGGCCATGCGGGCCTCTTCCTCTTGAATTTCAATCATGTCCGAACAGGAGCCCGCCAGCAACAGGGGCAACAGCAGCGTCGCCATGGAGTACTGCAGATGTCGTTTCATGGAACAATATCCGGATCGTGTGGTTGTTATTTTATGGAAATATACGATGGGGGGAGTCGCTACGTCGTCCCGATATTAAAAATCGGGACGTTTTTTCCCAACTTTCGCGCGATACCCCGCAGGGGGGAGGCCGGTCTCATGGACGAAGCTTCGGTAAAAGGCGGTTTTCGAGTTGAACCCGACCTCATAGGCGATTTCCAGCACGCTTTTACCCGGTTCCTCCGCCAGGAGCCTCTTTGCCTCTTCCAGTCGGCGGGTGTTGATCAACGTCCTGAAGTTCACGGACATCCTTTTGTTGAGCACATGGGAGAGATGGTGGCTGGGGATGTCGAGGGTATTGCTCAGGGTATGGATGGTGATTCCGGGGTCGCGGTAGACCCTGTCGATATCCAGCAGCGTCATGAGCCTGTTCATCACCTCATCCGCGTCAACGGTGCTCGGCAACAGGTCGTTTCTTTTTACCTTCTTCGGCTCCCTGATGACCCGCTGGGTGTATTCGGGATGCCGGTAGCTGAACAGAAGATAATAGAGTGCGATGGACCCGTTCATCACGGTCATGATGTCGATAAAGCGTTTGTTTCTCATCAGATGGGCGGCGAGAAAGAGCAGGGTCACGGCACCGTGAACCATATAAAAATAGTAGACGGTCCGGATCTCCCGTATCCTTCCGCACTGTCCCGCAATTACGACAGAACGGAGCTTTAAAAGAGTACCTCCGGCGTATGCAACATAGACCGAGAAAACCAGAAGTGCAACGGGGTATATGGAGAAACCGCCGTAATTACTTGGATAATACCGCCCCCCCGAGACAATACCCTGCCCTATCCAAAGGCGGTGCATAATCACGTAGCAGAGCACGAGAATTGGGAGGGCACAATGACGGACCCACCGTTTCATCAATACCTCTTTTGCAGTAATGCTGACTACGTAGAGATAAATCATCGGCCCCAGGGCGCAGATTACCGGCAGATCGCTGTAGGCCATGAAGGGGAAGCGGGCGATGACGCCGGTTCTGAAGGACAGGTAATACAACAGGTAATAGCTCAAGAGGAGGTTTATGGATGCCATGAACCCGTACACACTGCGTCTGATTTTTGTCGTCACCTGAAGGGCTACAAAAACTATGATCGCTATGGCGTAGGCGAACAGAATATAATTGAGAATCCGGTCTATCATTGCGTTTCGACACCGTCGTGATACTATCCACTGAAGTTCACTACTGGTAATCCTTGACGGATAAAAAGTCGCAACAGTCCATAATACACCACCATATACAAATGAGAATAATTTAAAAGAAAAAATTCCAAAACTGTGACGGATTATATAAATAAAAGATGGCCTGCTCTATACTAGCGCTCCGCTGTGGATCGGTCCTGAACAACGCCGTGGAGAACCACCGCAACACCATGGGAGTAGAATAGCATGAAACCCGGCACAGGGGCCAAATAACAGCAATTTGCTTCTGAGGGGGCGATTCCCGCTGTTTATTGAACATAATCCGTCACTGTTGATACATCGTCTCTACTGCTCTGTTATTCGGCAAACGCCACCGGGCAAGCAACATCAGGGATATGCTGTCCAGGCCACCCTTGCCTATATAGACCGAGGGATATTCCTTTTACATAGGTTCTTTCCGGGCATTCTAATGGAGCCCTGCAGCCATCCGGGAGAAAGAGATTGTTTCTTGGGTGACGGTGACACTGATGACATAGTAAATACCGAGGAAGAGGGTGCGTGATGAATTTAATGCGGAGACTCGATGCCTCCACAATTGATGCACCCCGTTGCGGATGCCCGGGATTGCCCCATGATGGCGGCAGATCCGCAGTACCCCCGTCAACCCCCTTTAATAGAATTATGCTACGATTCCTATGTGCCGCGAAAGGCCTCATCCGAGCGCGGCGCAGATCAGAACAGGTAGTGGATCAATCCGATCACCGAATATATGAAATACCCGGTACTGATCAGGCCGATCGCTGACCCTATCGGAGAAAAGGGGGGCTGCAGCGCCATTATAATTCGGACCGGGATAATGCCTGTTAATGTAAGGTACAACAGTATATTCGGAATGGATATGGTATCGCGGGCCATCAATGCGCTGTTGATTCTTCCCCAAAGGAAAAGCTCTTCCCACAGGCAGAGGAAGAATACCGTGATAACGGGAAGGACGTTCATTCTGAAGATGCGGTACCAGCTGCTCGCAGCGTACTCCTTTCCATCGTCGAGCTTGTCGCTTATCTTAAAAAGGGCAAAGTAGCTCCCCAAAGAGCAGACAAAAAAAAACGGCAGGAGGAGCGCTGTGGTGAAACGCCGAATAGAATCCGAGATAGAAAAAGAAAAGCGCCGACGGGACCATCATCCCCTCAAGCCTGCTTCGCAAAACCGATTTCCCCTCCTCAACGGCATTTTCCGTTACACCGAACAGGATGCCGGACAGAATCCCCACAAGGACGCCGAAATAGCTCCAGAAATGCTGGCCGCCGTCAAGGGCGCCTCCAGAGATACCGGTGAGATTCCGGTCAATAAAAAAGAACATCGAAGCGGGGATCCATATGAATACGATAAAGGGCACTCTCGCAAGCTTCCTGTTTTTTATGCGATGGGAAATCCTGGAAGCAATAAAACCGACGTGCCAGGTGATGAAAAAAGCGATAATCGGCCCCATGAAGGCAAGCCAGTCGAGGCTGAAAAGCCGGTAGAGCATCTCGCCGCGGGTGAGTAGTGAATAGAGAAAGAACTCCGTATACAAAAAAAGCGCCGCATCAAAAATCAGGGTATTGACGGCAATTCGAATAAACCTGTTATTCCTCAGAATTGATGCATTGGTTTTGTGCATAGACTGATACCATCAGGATAAATTCGCACAAGGATCGAATACAGCATGGGAGATGTGACAACACTCAGGAAAGATCATGAGACGGAATGATTGTTACTTGAAATGAAAAAACATGCAAGCTGAAAAATCCTTTGTTCCAACCCTTTCAGTATTCTGAAATGATGTATCCGGTGAGTGTATCCCCTGTTCTGATGTTTCAGAATTGTGGTACACATATATTTCTTGAAAAAATGTAATTTTCATCCATTCTGCACGAACACAATATACGTGTGATCTCACTGTAAACGGATAGAATACCCGTGCCTCCTATAGCATAGCCATCCCTTTATCTTGTGATCATCACAGAACGAGACAGGATTAACGTGCGGAGAGGCTCTGGAATTGGTCAATTCCCGAAATAAAAAGTATATGTCGCAGAAAAAGTGATGCCATAGATGTGGTCATTCCTACCGTTAAGTTTCTCATAAGTAATTTGGGAGCTTCTCTGCCGATAGCTGAGATACTGGTACCTGAATCCTGCCTTTATCGTCGTATGTATATCCGATATAAGATAGACAAGACTGGCGGAAGATGTAACGCCCCATGACAGGTATCTGGTTGCACGATCGAATATATGGCTCCCGGCATTCCCCATCTTATAGTCATATTCTTCATGGACAAAGAGGAGGATTCCGGATCCGCTACATTGCAGAAACAGACTGCCCCATATGGGAATCGCCAACCCGATACCGATGCCCGGTCCATAATTGTTTACCGTTACCTCCGATTTGCAGCCGGCGGTAACGGGCAGATCCATGTATAATTCGTTGTAAGAGTACCCCTGTGCCTTGAATCCGCCAAATACATAAACCATTGGAAACAATAAATAACTGATGGTTGTGTCACTGTCCCATCGCGCGACACTTCTTTCAATTCTTGCATCCAGCACCTGGTTGGCCGTACTCATTGACGCATAGTTAAACACGGTAACCTTGATTAAACCCTGCGCAGTATAATTGAATTTGCCGTACATGAATACAGAAGAAATTGACAACCTGTCCCAGATGGTTAACGACAGGACCGGACCATACAGAAAATTTGCTTCGGTCTGAAAATCACTGTAATCGTAATGAAACTCGGAGCTTGAACCGATGAGCCTGAACCTCACATTGCAATCCTGCCAGGCGGGTTGCCACCAGTTGTACCAGAGGTTTGCCCCGACACTGACACTTGCTGCATTCAGGGAGTACCCGCTACAGAGAATCGCACATACTCCAATGAAAATCAATGCCGCCTTGCATCGTTTCATACATACTCTCCTTGAATAGTCACCTCAATGAAGCCTATTGGCAGAGGCATGAGGGAATTCCGGCATTTCATAATCTATATAGTAAAACCGCAGAATCTGTATTCAGTTCAGTAAGCGTTCTCTCTGTTATCGTTGCCATAGTACCAAGTTCCCGCTTCTGGGAAAAACAACCCATTGATGCTGCCAGGCCGTGTGCTCTCCCGAGAACATGCTCATTTCATATGAAAATGGTATTATATCACAGGCGTGGAATCCACGCTAACAGTTGCGGCCTTAATTTTAACGGTCGCGGCATTTTTAAAGAATGTTGCATGTATTAAAAAGGGCAGGGAAAAATATCATAACACTATTATAATGCAGACGAAGTGAGTTTATTCAAAATTCCCGACCTGATGGGCGGTTTCGATTACTGCATCTTCCCTCTTTCTTCCAAAAACGACCAGTCTTCATGGTGTTTATCGGTCGCGGAACCGTTGTGATCATGCACCACGTGCCGGCCGCACTCCACTCTTACATCTTCACTAATGGTCTTTTCGATACACCAATCATTTTTCCTCAAAGCCATACCTGCCGTTTTCCGATATCCCTCGGTAGTATCAACGGGATATCCGGCCTTATGAAAAGCTCCGCCGCTTCATAGTGAAGCATCCAGAACCCTCATCTTCCGGGTATTGGTTCTCAACACAACTTTGATCACCCTTCCCGTGTCCAGATCCACCAGAGCGTATTCTACATCCTTGTCCCTGAACCCGAAAGGAATCGACTTCAACTGATTTATCAGACGGTTTCTCTCCATCGGAACAAGTATCGTCGATTTATCGATAATTATTGGTGATCCAGCCATCGGTTCATAGATAATGCTCAGGGCCCTGAAAGCATCAATCCCCTCATACACCGCCAGTGAACGGGCATATCTCTCATTCGAAATGAATCTATCGCCCTTCACATCCACAGGCTCCACAACGATACGAGGAACGCAGGGCTTTCCGAATATGTTCGCGTAATGATGTATCGACCTTGCCTTTTTATTTGTCGAGATATCTATGGCAACCAGTTGATGCTTTCCGAAACTATGGGATAAAAAAAGCAGTTGTCCCTTATTTACTGTTACATCCGACAAGTATTCTTTTTTTATCATCGTTCTGTACAGCACCTCGGAACCTTTTGTTTTTAGATCATGCCTGATCAGGGAATAAATACCCCCTTTACCCGCACATATCAGATACAGATCATCAACACAAAGCGCAAAGTCCGTTATCCTACTGGTCGTATCGTATATGCTTTCATGTTTCGATCTATCCGTAATCCTGACAACCGAATCACCGCAGCTACCGCGCTTTATAAAATAGATTCTGTTTGCATCAGTGCAATCCAATCGGATATCTGAAACGGTATTGTTGTTATCGGAAATAATCGGATGCCGAGTATCCCCCGTCAGAAGAACTATCTCCTTTTTCTGGATATCCCGTATCAGAAGGCGCAGTCCTGAGATATCCGGCGCCTGGGAAGAGAGGCTTGCGGCGAACAGCAGAATACAGGCCGATAAAAGCAGCTTTTTACTCATCGTTATGCTCCTTTCGCTAAGGATATTGGCATACCAGAGTCTTCCTGTATGCTCCTCAATACTGAACATGTATCTCGCTGTGAATCTACAATGAACGTTATTCAAACACAAAGATGCGTATCGGTTGTGGCACCATGGTGATTCTGCACCAGGATGCCGGCAAAACACCTCGTGTAAATTCTACAATGATGGTCTATCTGCCACCAAATCTCATCATTATCTTGCGGATTTTGATAAGCGGAATCACTGCGGTCGGCGCAGTGTAGCGGACCGGTTTTTTGCTGATACAGGTTTCCAGATGATCGACGGCCTTTTCGACGCTCATCATGAAGGGTTTGACATCGCCCTTTGCCATTTTCGTGTCTACGAAACCGAATCGCACATTTGTGACTTGCACGCCTCTGGGCCTCAAAGCCAGTGCCAGGCCTTCAAGATAATTCGAGAAGCCGGCCTTGGATGCATGATAGGACGGAGCCTCTGCAGAGAGCAATTCATCGGCCAGGCTCGAGATTCCGATAAAATGACCGCGCCCCGCGTTTACCATACGAGGTATTACCAAGGAGGCCGTCCGGACCATGCCGGTAAGATTGACATCAATGATCGTCGGTTCATCGTTCATGTTCAAGGGATCGAGCAGTTCGCCGATGCCGACAAAATATATGCACAGATCAACTGTATTTTTGGATACGTGTTTTTTCAACAAGACAGGGTAATTACTCCTGCCGACATCCGCAACTATATGATGATAACCTTTCTTCCCGATCGACGATTTGCTTCTGGAAATACCGGTGACATCCCATCCCCTTTCCAGAAGCCTCTTTGTCGTGGCCAGACCGATGCCGTCCGAGTTGCCTATGAGTAGTGCGTACTGCTGCATACGTTACCCCTTTCATTATTTTGAATTGTTGCACTTGATACCACGTTGAGTTGTAAAAGCATGGTTCCCGGCGTTAATGCGCTGCCGTATTTAAAAGGATTCATGGCATATATACCAACAAGTGCAAATTTCCGTCTGCATGACACAGGATTGCTTTTATCGATCGCAATCCCATGGTGTTTCGGCACCGATCCTCACCTCTCGAATATCGGCCATGCCAAGAGATATCGACCGGCATGAGCATGTTAAAAGCGACAATGAACGCTTCATCGGTATGTCATCATTTGACTTATCCGAAATGCCTTCTGCGCCTGTGTAATTTCAATTTACGCTCTGCATGATACAAGTATAATCAATTTTTCTTGCGGGAGGGAATGTTTATCCTTCAACAGGATGCAATAGCACATGAACAAGTCAATAATCAATAACGATTATTTTCTCCTTCTTATGAACAGCTGCCTTACTTTCTCACGGAAGGCCTGTGAATTGAAATCGATATCCGTATACTTGTCATGAGAACCCACTATGTCTGCCACGAGGCAGCCGACCGCCAGCGAAGCAGTGAAACCCGGGCTTCCGGGATTGATGTCCGTAACCCCCCTCAATTCTCCATTAATAACATGCTTCTCCAGACCGAACTCATTGCTAATCACGCCTTTTGAAGAGACATGCTGGCCCCGTATGCCAAGTTTGTAGAACCGGAGTATCGATGGATCAATGGTCAATTTCGATTCATCAATCATCCGCTGGCAGGCATTGGCAAATATCCTGTTGCTGTAATGCCGGCCGATCTCCCTCGGCACGTTCTTGATATTGTTCAGGTAGAAAAGCCATGTACCGGGATTAACATGCGCTTGTATCATCTCGCCGAGATGCGGCACCATGCTGCCTGAATAATGCTCCCTCATTCCCCATTTTACCATCGCCGTCGGCCCGAAATGAATGCTTCCGTCGCTTTCTATCGCATGGGGATCGAGAAAAGGATTTTCCGGATCCGACGGAACCTGGTACACCATATGCTGTAAATGCATCCCGGTCGGATTTATCATATCCTTATATATGCCCACGACCGGGCAGATGAACCAGTTTTTTGCGCCGCCCACCATCTGTGCTATGCGGTCCACCTGTCCACCTCCGGCGTTTATGAAAAAATCCGCATGTAAATCTCCCTTGGTGGTTTTGATCGTCCATCGCATGTCCCTGGCACTGGATGCAATGCCGACCACTCTGGTGTTGTGCCTGACGGTTCCTCCGGCATCCATTACATCTTTCTCCATATCCCTCAAAATAGAATTGGCATTAAAAAGATACGGCTCATCAACTTCCAGTGCGGAAGCAATCTCTTTCGAGAGTAGCGGCTCTTTCTTCCTTACGGCGTTGCCGTCCAGCATCCTGACTTTTTTTGGTGAGCGGCCATTCGCCAGTGCGTTTGTGTAATACCTTTCCAAAAGTCTGTTGTCTTTTTCCGATCCATAGCCGACAACGATTTTGCCACACGGATTGTACGGGAGATTGCGGCGGATTATATAGTCTCTCAGCAACTCGAAGCCGTATTCGTTCAGGATCGCCTTGAGTGTTCCCGGTGTATAGTAGAGGCCCGAATGACCGCACTGGGTATTGTGGCTTCCGTCCGACATGTGGTATACGCCGGGGGATTCCTTATCGACAACGGTCACGTTCGCGCTCATTTTTTTCGCCAATACCTGGCAGGCAACTGCCAGTCCCTTTATTCCAGCCCCGATCACCACTATGTTCTTTTTTCTCATTTACTGCCTTTCATTTATTATCGATGAAATTCATTGTAACAGAATGTATTGAACAGACGGCGGCACCATTGCGGTGCCGCATCGAAGCGCCGGCCACACGGTCCCCTGAGTCATCATCAGATACCTGCCCCTCCCATACAGAGAGGGGCAGGTATTTCGCGTGCCGTCCTACTTCTGCAACAGCGGTGCGACAAATCCAAAGGATTCACCGATGCTGGAGAGGGGACGAGCCCCATCGAGGCTCTTGATGGTATCCCATTTTGCCTGGATGTCCTCCGGCGTCACGGTCATTGTCCCGTCGCCGATGATGATCCCCTTGGCGCACATGACCGCGGTACGGCTGTACCAGCCCCCCATGCAGTTGAAGATCATGCCGGTCTCCTGGTTCTGCTCGGAGGCGAGCCACATCACCATGGGCGCGATGTGCTCAGGCTTCAACTTTTCGAAAAGCGGTGGCGGCAGGACCTTCTCGGTCATGCGGGATGCGGCGTTGGGGGCGATGGCGTTCAGCTTGATGTTGTATTTCAGATTTTCGATCACCAGGGTGTTCATGAACCCGACGAGTCCCATCTTGGCCGCCGCGTAATTGGCCTGCCCGAAGTTGCCGTAGAGCCCCACACCCGATGACGTGAAGATGACGCGGCCGTAATTCTTTTCCTTCATCGCCGCCAGTGCCGGCTTCGTCAGGTTGTAGGCCCCCTTCAGGTGAACCGCCATGACGATGTCCCACTCGTCCTCGGTGAGCTTCTGCAGCGAGTGGTCACGCACGATGCCGGCGTTGTTTACCAGGATGTCCGCTGAACCGAAGGCGTCCAGGGCGGTCTTCACGATGCTCTCCCCCCCCTGCACCGAGGACACCGAGTCGTAATTGGCAACGGCCTTCCCCCCGGCGCTCTTGATCTCCTCCACCACGAGGTCCGCGGCATTATGGCTGCTCCCCGAGCCGTCCACGGCGCTCCCCAGGTCGTTCACCACGACCTTCGCGCCGCGCCTGGCGAATTCCAGGGCGTAGGACTTGCCGAGGCCTGCGCCCGCACCTGTCACGATGGCGACACGGTCATTAAATCGTACTTCTGGCATGATTCTCTCCTTTTATTTTGTATGGTGATTACGAATCATCGTTATAAAGAAATTCTCAATGCGTTGTTCATATCTGTCAAGACCGATTATCCCCCTTGAGCGGAAGGACAATTTCGACTAAATAGTATTGACAAAAACGGAAGAGATTAATTCATCTGAATAACGGCATTTGCGGTCAGGGGACCGAAAATCCGTTTATGTCCGGAGTAACCCCTGATACCTGCAGGTCCAGTATTACTATCGAGAGGATCACCATGGCAACAGTCGCTGATTTCACCAGGGCAACCTTCATCACGCAGCTCAAATCCACCGACAAGTACAGGGCGATAGAGGAGCTGGCAGGCGTCTTCGAGGGCTCCGGTGTCTGCGGAAGCGTGCAGGATCTCATCAGGTCCCTGAAAGAGCGCGAGGAGATCATGAGCACCGGCATCGGCTTCGGGATCGCCATCCCCCACGCCAAGATCGAGTCGGTGTCCGAGATGGCCTTCGCCATCGGCATTTCACGGGGAGGGATCAATTTCGATTCCATGGACGGACGCCCGGTCAACCTGGTGATCCTGGTGGCCGCCGGGGAATCACAACACAAGGAGTATCTTCGCCTCCTCTCGAACATCATGGCGATACTGAAAAAGGATACGGTGAAGGAGCGCATCATACATACCGACAGCCCCGATGAGATTCTGGCGATTCTTGCGTCGGAACCGGCACAGCAGATCCTCGATTGACGCCGGCATACGAGATTACAACTGAGTGGAGTTAGACCATGCCCGAGCAAGACTACAACTTCGATTCGATAGAGCAGAAATGGCAGAAGATCTGGGCGGAGCGTGAGATCGACAAGTGCGAGATAATCGAGGGGAAGCAGAAATACTACCTCCTGGAGATGTTCCCCTATCCCTCGGGCCGTCTTCACATGGGGCACGTCCGCAACTATACCATCGGCGATCTGATGTCGCGCTTCATGAGGATGAAGGGGTACAATGTCTTCCATCCCATCGGATGGGACTCCTTCGGGCTCCCCGCGGAGAACGCCGCCATCAAGAACAACATCCCCCCCGCGACATGGACCGAGGACAACATCGCCAACATGAAAAAACAGCTGGTCCGTATGGGTTTCTCCTACGATTGGCGCCGCGAGATCACCACCTTCGACAGGGATTACTACCGTTGGAACCAGTGGATGTTTCTGAAGATGATGGAGCGCGGCCTGGTCTATAAAAAGAAATCCTCGGTGAACTGGTGCCCCCAGTGCCAGACGGTGCTGGCGAACGAGCAGGCCGAAAACGGGATTTGCTGGCGCTGTGAATCCACCGTGGAGGAGAAGCACCTGGAGCAGTGGTTTTTCAAGATCACCGCCTACGCCGAGGACCTGCTGGCGGGGCACGAGACGCTGAAGGGGAACTGGCCGGAGCAGGTGATCACCATGCAGCGCAACTGGATTGGAAGATCCACCGGTCTCAGGATCAACTTCGCCTTCGACACAGGCGAGGACTTCCCCATCTACACCACCAGGCCGGACACCGTGTACGGCGTCACCTTCATGGTGATCGCGCCGGAGCACCCGATCCTTGACCGTGTGAAGGACAGGGCGGTGCGGGAATTCATCGAGCGCATCAAGCGGCAGTCGTCAGCCGACCGCGTCTCCGACGAGATGGAGAAGGAGGGGATCGACTCCGGCCTGAGAATCGTGAATCCCTTCACCGGCGACGTCGTACCCCTCTACGTGGGGAACTTCGTCCTCATGGAGTACGGAACCGGCGCCATCATGGCCGTGCCGGCCCATGACACTAGGGACTTCGCCTTCGCGAAGAAATACGGCATCCCGGTGAAGCTGGTCATCGACAATCCGGACAAGCCCATCCGAGTGGCGGAGATGGAGGACGCCTACATCGAGGACGGCGTCTGTGTTGACTCCGGCCCCTTCACCGGAATCAAGAATCGCGAAGCCATCGAGAAGATATCCGACTACGCCGTGCAGAAGGGCTTCGGCGTTCGGGAGACCAATTACCGTCTCCGCGACTGGGGAATCTCCCGGCAGCGCTACTGGGGATGCCCGATCCCGGTGATCTACTGCGACAAGTGCGGCACCGTGCCGGTGCCGGAGAAGGACCTCCCGGTGGAGCTCCCCCTCCAGGTGGACTTCCACGGAGATTCACGGTCCCCCCTGGGTCAGATGGAGGAGTTCCTGAACGTCCCATGCCCCGTCTGCGGCGGCAGGGCACGACGCGAGACCGAGACCATGGACACCTTCGTCGATTCCTCCTGGTACTTCGCTAAGTTCACCTCCCCGAAATCGAAGGAGATGTTCGACAAAAAGGAGGTGAACTACTGGATGCCGGTGGACCACTACATCGGTGGCATCGAGCACGCGGTGCTGCACCTCCTCTATGCGCGGTTCTTCAACATGGTGATGCACGACATGGGGCTCGTGCCGAATCGGGAGCCCTTCACCAGGCTTCTCACCCAGGGGATGGTGATCAAGGACGGCGCCAAGATGAGCAAGTCCAAGGGGAACGTGGTGGACCCGGACGATATCATCAAGAAGTACGGCGCCGATACAGCCCGCCTCTTCATGCTCTTCGCCTCGCCGCCCCAGAAGGACCTGGACTGGTCCGATAAGGGGGTGGAGGGGAGCTTCCGCTTCCTGGGCCGCGTCTGGCGCTTCGTCACAAAGCACGCGGAAAAGTACACGGCAAATCGCGCCATCGACGGAGCCGCCCTTCCGGCGTCCCTTACGGCTTTGCGTGGAGAGCTGCACCGCACCGTCATGATCGTCACCGGCGACATCGCCGAGCGTATGCAGTTCAACACCGCCATCGCCAGGATGATGGAGCTCACCAACGCCCTCTACCAGACCGACGAGAACAAGTTGGAGACCCCTCAGGGGAAGGAGGTGCTCTCCGAGGTCTTCGAGAAGCTGCTTACCATGCTCTTCCCCTTCTCCCCGCACATCGCCGAGGAGCTCTGGCAGATGCTGGGCAACACAACGCTGCTCGCGGAATCCACCTGGCCCTCCTACGAGGAGAAGCTCACGGTGCGGCAGATGGTGGAGGTGGTGTTCCAGGTGAACGGCAAGATCCGGGCCAAGGAGATGGCCTCACCCTCCCTGACAAAGGAGGATCTGGAGGCAATGGCCATGGCGCACGAGCGGATCAAGGAGTCCATCACGGGCAAACAAGTGCGCAAGGTCATCGTGATCCCCGGCAAGCTGGTGAATATCGTAGCGGGATGATCAGCACGGGCTGTCACTCTGAATCCTGTGCATGCAGCGCACTGTCGGGATTTCCGGGCATCTCCCCTGACCTGGCTGCATCGTTGATGCCTCTGCCGTTACTCTCCCCGACCGCGGGTGCGGAGCACACCGAATTTATTCCCGGTCTCGGTCGATCACCGGGCGCGGAGGATTTTCCAGAAGCCTCATGACCTCCTCCACCGGATACTCCTTACGCCAGAACCTGATCTTTCGGTCAGGATTCTTTTTCGGCGCCGGCTCGTCCTTGATATAGGGATCGAAGAAATGGCCCTTCAGCACGTCCCGGTACCCCTCGGGCGTCGTCACGGCATACTTGGCCCTCTTCGCCGCCGGTATGCGGGGCCACAGGACGTTGTTCCAGAAATAGAGGTACCGTTCGTTGGCGAACACCTCCTCCCAGCCGATGCCCATGAACTCCGCCATGAACCGGTAGCTGTTCTTCAGCTTCCCCACGTTGTCATCGGTGGGGCCGAAGGCCTCTATGGCCTGGGCGCAGGCCGGGAGAAGCCCGATCACCTCGATAAACAGGGCATCCCATTCATGCTCGACGTTGGAGAGCTCCGCCATCCTGGTCCCCTCGAACTCCAGCTCGGCCACCGTCTCGGCGCGGGCATAGGTCTCCGCCGCCAGCTTCTGCTGAAAATCCACGGTGGGGGAATAGGCCTCCCTGGATTTCTCCAATGTATCCTTCGCGCTCTCGATCAACGGCTCCTGGCTCATCCGCAGGAGCACGCCGTCCTCCATCAGCATGGTGTTGAAGAACACCGCATTCTCCGCCTGCGACTCCAGCTGGAATATGCGATCATAATACTTCTTCTGCTTCTCTTGGGCCGCCGGTGGCAACGCGTTGTAGGCGAGATGATACCCTGCAGCCGGAACGCTTGCCGCCGGTATCTCGCCGCCACCTGCGGCAGCTCCTGCCCCCGCGCCCGCCACGGCCCCGGAAGCGGCAGGCTCCGGGCGCTTCGCCGGCGTTTCCGACGCCAGCTCTCCCAGCAGGGCTCCGAGCCTGGCGAAGCCCGGGTCCGTTGAGATGGCGGTGATATCGGCCCCCTCCTTCGCCCTTTTCCAGAGCCCCTCGAGGAGCTTCTTCGCCTCGCGGAGCTTCGCGTTGTCCGGCCCCAGGCTATCGGCGTAATTGTTCACCGAATAATCGAACCCCTCCAGAATCTGCTTCACGCTAGCGTCCATCTTTCACCTCCCGCAGCGCCCGATTCAGCAGCCCCATCTGCGAATCGGTGAAGGGGAGCCTGTCCCGGTAGGGGGCATAGGTCATTATTTGTTCCCATGAGTGCCCCGGGTCGGACTCCTTCATCTGCTTCCAGTATGCGTTCAGGTTCGCGATATTCCGCTTCTGCGCCTCCGAGCCCTTGGGATCGGTGGCCAGATGAAAGACCGCCCTCATCACCGACGCAACGGCGGCCAGGGCGCTGTTCTCCTGCATCGTGACCTTGCTCTGCCTCTCGAACGCCTCCAGCTTCTCCGCCACGTCCCTGTGGGTCTCGGCGCCCTCGATGATGGCAACGCGCTCCCGATCCTCCCGGACCTTGCGCGTCTGGCCAAGCTTCTCGTAGATGAATGCGCGATTGTCGTACCTGTCGGCCGCCTCGGCCTTGCCGGTGGAAACCATGTTCCCGGTACGCTCTACGTATTCCCTGAAGGCCTCCGGAGAGCCTGTATCGTCCAGGACCTTCAGGTACAGGGCGCAGTCATCCCTCTTGCGCCTGTGCAGCCCGGGCCTCTTCCCGCACCGGTCCAACTGCACCTGGAAATACCGTTTCAGTGCCGAAAATGCATCACCCATCGCTCCCTCCTCGATTGCCAAAAGTCGCACATTCCATGATACCTCTGGAAAACAGTTGCGCAAGAACTTTTTTCCCGCCTAACGCCGTGCGCGCCCCACCGATACCGGAGGCGATCATGACGCGCGGCGACGCATGAGTGTTTCTACCGCGGTCTGATGGATTTACAAGAGACGATAGAAGTACCATTCCAGCGAGAAGAAGCAGATGCAATGCCTGTTGAATTCATCGAAGCCCGAAGAGGTCCACGGGACGTGTGCCATCATGGCACCGGCCTGAAGGCCCTGGATTTCCGGGATAGCGCGCTTGAGCCTCACCGTTCAGAACAGCCCCCCACCCCGGAATTTCCACCATGCACGAGCTCTCCATGGATCCACAAAGGGCATGAAAAACAGAGAGTTACGCTGCCGGGGCTTCATTATTGAATCCCGGGAAGTGCATCCCCGTATGCTGCTTCATCAAATATGCCTTGACCTCGTTGCTGTCCGCATATATACTCTACCAGTTAGTGGCAGTATCGGATGCTGTACACAGATACTATATTTGGATTTATTTGAAAAGCAGGGCACTCGACTGGCACCGGCAGGCGGAAAACGATCTCCAGTGGGCCAGGGACACACTGAAGGACGGCATGTTCTCCCAGGCCTGCTTCATATCGCAGCAGGTGGCCGGAAAGGCACTCAAGGCGGTGGCCCTCC
>JAFGJK010000139.1 GCA_016929135.1 Spirochaetota bacterium
CAGGATAGGCAGCATCGACGGGGGCGCGCTCTCCAACCTCGGCCTGGCGGTGGAGCGGGCCATGCTGGAGGAGCCGGGGCACTGGGATCCCTACTACCGCGGCGACGCCGTCGGCATTGCCCTGGCCAGGCGGTACTCCCGCTCGGACCGGATACGCTACTACTGGTCCCGGGAGCCGGTAAGGCGCGCCCTGGAGCGCCTCATGGAAAACCTGGGTCGCTCACCCGTACCGGCGACGCTGCTGGAACAGTACTTCCCCCTTCAGGCACGCCGGATGGGGGAGGGGACCCACCGGAACGCCGCGCCGCAGCTGGTGCGGGGAAAAATCCGGGAGGTCCTGGAGGGGTATCAGTACGCGGCGAGCGGAGGATCGTCGGGTGCGGCATGGGCCGGATGACGTGAGGGTGTGTCGCATGCATCGCGATAAACGTATCGGGAGGTGACTATGAGAGCGGCAGTAATCGGTTCGGGGCTTTCGGGATTGTGCGCCGCGGCGCTACTGGCCAAAGAGGGGCATCAGGTCACTCTTTTCGAACAGCACGAGCGTATCGGCGGCGTCACTGCGGGCATCGAAAAGGACGGATTTCGCTGGGATTATGGCCAGCTGCTCTTCAACGATTTCGGTCCCGGGGAAGCGGCCTACCGGGTTCTCGAGAAATTGGGGATCGCCGGGAAAGTGAAAACTGTCGCGGGGTACCGCGAGTACGGCTTCCCCGATTTTTTCATCGAGCGCCCCGGCGAGTACGGCGGCATCTACTGGAGGAGAGAGCGACTGAAAGAGCTGTTCCCCGGAGAGGCCCGGGGTCTGGACCGCTACTACCGGCTCTACGACAGAATCCACGACCTGGTGGGCCTGAGCGGCAAAACCGGGCTGCTCGCCAGAATGAGGCTCATGCTGGCATTTCTGCCGGTGATGCGGATGAAAAACTGGAGCGCCCGGCGACTCATGGAATACTACTTTGCGGATCCGAAGCTCCGGGCGGTCTTTACCAGCATTCTCGCCGATTACGTGGCCAGGCCGGAGGACTTTCCTGGTCTCATCATTCCCATCATAAACGCGGAGGCGCAGTACGACGAGCGGGTCCCCCTGGACTACGGGGGGCACCAGCATCGCTCCTCCTGGCGCTTCGTCGTCGGCGGGTGCAGGGAGCTGGTGGAGGCCATCGCCGGCGTTATCAGACATGAAGGCGGGAGGATTCTGACCGGGACAGCGGTGGGGAGCGTATCGGTGAAGGGGGGGAGGGTCGATGCGGTCGTCACCGAGGGGGGGGACAGGCTCGAGGTGGACGCCGTGGTGGCCAGCGGCGGCGCACAGGAGCTCTTCGGGAGGCTCGTGGGACGGGAGCATCTCCCCGAGGATTTCATGAGGGACCACGTTGAGAACATCGCCGTCACCGAATCGGCCTTCATGGTGCACCTGGGGGTGGACTACGATCCCTCGGTGCACCAGAACGGTGCGGCGCTGAAGTACCACTACCTCACCTACGACATCGACGGCGCCATCGAGGAGTGCGAGAGGGGCGTCTACCACGAGGGAAAAGACGGATTTCTGGTGCACATCCCCTCGAAGTATTCCCCCTCCATGGCGCCGCCGGGGCACCACGCGGTCACCGTCTACACCATCGCCCCGGACAGTCCCGTGAACGGCACATGGAAAGAGGACGGGGAGCGCTGGGCGGAGCGGCTCCTGGAGATCGCCGAGCGGCAGGTCCCGGGGCTCAGGCGGCACGAGAGGACCAGGGTCGTCGTCACGCCGGAGGACTTCAGGCGGAGAACCTACCTGGACCATCACGCCTTCGGCGGCGCCACGCCACGGCTGGACCGGACGCCGCCGGCGCACCGGACGCCGATCGGGGGGCTCTGGCTCGTGGGCGCCCAGAGCGAGACCTTCGGCGGCGTGGCGGGAACGCTCACCGGATCGGACAACGCGGTGCGGATGATGCTGACCGGCGGCGGCGCCAAGGTGAAGGATTCCTTTAAAAACCTCACGAAGGAATAGGGGGGGATTGTGATGGAACGAAACAGGCTTTCGCTCGGGACACGGCTCGGATACGGCGCCGGTGAGTTTTCCAGCAGCATCTTCTGGATCACCGTCGCCTTCTGGCTCATGAACTATCTCACCGACGAGCTGCGCCTTCCCGCCGGGCTGGCGGGCCTGGCGCTCATGATCGGCAAGGTCTGGGACGCCGTGACCGATCCCGCCGTGGGATACCTCTCCGACCGGACCCGCAGCCGCTGGGGGCGGCGCAGGCCCTGGTTCCTCTATGGGGCGCTCCCCTTCGGCCTCGCCTTCTGCATCATGTTCGTCAACCCGCACCTGGAGGGAACGGTGGCTCTCTTCCTCTGGGCCGCCGGTGCCTTCATGCTCCTCTGTACGGCCTACACCTGCGCAAACGTTCCGTACAACGCGCTGCTCCCGGAGCTCACGCAGGACTACGACGAGCGCACGACCCTGACCGGATACAAGTCCCTCTTCGCCGTGCTGGCCACCCTGGTCGGTGCCGGCGCCGCCATGCCGATTATCGGCGCCTTTCCTTCCCGGACCGCGGGATTCGCGGCCATGGGGGCAATCTTCGGGCTGCTCATCGTCCTTTCGGTGCTCGTCCCGTTCTTTTCTCTCCGGGAACCGGTCCGTGCCCAGCGGGAGGCGCCCCGGGATTTCATCCGGTCGAACCGTGCGGCCTTGAAGAACCGTCCATTCCTGCTAATATTGGCCGCCTGGACGGTGAACACCATCGGCATGACCGTGGTGACGGCGACGCTGGTCTACTACTTCAAGTACCAGTTCAACGATGCGGCGCTCATCACCCCCGCATCGATCATCCTGCTGGTTACCTCCATGGCCTGCATCCCCCTGGCGGTGAAGGTCTCCGGAAGGCTGGGGAAGCGCGCCGCCTACATTGCGGGCATGTCCATCGTCTCGGTATCCTGCCTCGCGGTATTCCTCGCAGGGCACCTCGTCGGGATCTACGGGATCTTCGGGCTCATGTTTCTCACCGGGATCGGACTCTCGACGCACTACGTGATCCCCTGGGCCATCGTGCCGGACACGATCGAGTATGATTACGCCGAGAGCGGCGTGCGGCGCGAGGGGACCTATTACGCACTCTGGACCTTCATGATCAAGGTGGGGGGCGCGATGGCGGGGCTGTTCGTGGGAGTGGTCCTGAGCCTCTTCGGCTACGTCCCGGACGTGCCCCAGACTGCGACGTCCCTCCTGGGAATCCGCCTCCTTCTGGGGCCCATCACGGCAACGCTCTTTATCATCGGCTGCATCTTTCTGTATTTCTATCCCATCACGCGGGAGCGATACGGCGAGATACAAAAACGCATCGCGGCAATGGAAGCCGTGGAACGGAAATGAATTCTATGGAGGAAACGCAATGACCGACGCGAGCATACAGGCATTGAGCGTGCTCAGATCCACCGAAAATCTCCAGTGGTACATCGTCCCCTTCATCACGCTCATCCTCTACATCTACAACATGGAGATGGAGAAGAAGCGCTTCGACCGGGTCCTCATGGGCATCTATTTCTTCGCCACCAGCGGCGTGTGCCTTGAGATCGTCAATGCCCTGGTGCTGCACTTCACCGGCTTCTCGGCCCTCTGGACGACGCCGGGACGATCGGCCTACGTGATCTACGTGGGGTGGAACGCCGAGATCTTTTTCCTCGCGGCCCTGGGGGGGATTTCGGCGCTCACGGGCCTGCCGGAAAAGGACGCGAAGATTGTCCACCTCAACAACCGCCTGGTGCTGCCGGTACTCTGGGCGGTGGCGGCCGTGGCGGTGGAGGTGCTGCTCAACAGGGCCGGAATCTTGGTGTGGGAGTACCGGCACTGGCGATGGCCCAATGTTTACTTCATGATCCTCTGGTGGGCGGCCCCCTATTACCTGCTCCTGTGGCTCTACGACAACCTGAGCCTCCGGGGCAAGGGGATTCTGGCGGCGTCCGGAGTTGCCGCGGCGGTATGCGCGCATCTGCTCTTCGCGGTAGTTCTGAAATGGGTATGAAATACGGTAACGGGAGAAAACGATGACGCGGGCGATAGTTATCGGATCTGGCATGGCTGGTCTCACCGCCGCGGCGCACCTGGCGATGGACGGGTGTCAGGTGAAGGTCTTCGAACAGGCCGGCCACATCGGCGGGGTCACGGCGACCTTCGAGCGGGACGGCTTCCGGTGGGACATCGGCCCCATGATACTGGAGGGCTTCGGGCCCGGCGAGCCGGTGGACCGGATACTGAAACGCATGGGACTCGGCGGAAGGCTCACGCTCTCCCGGCATGAACGGGGGCTTCACTTTCCGGACTACGCCGTGACACGGCCTGAGGAGTACGGGGGACCGGACTGGCGCGTGAAGAGACTCAAGGAGCTCTTTCCTCACGAGGCGGCCAACATCGACAGGTTTTATGTCTTTCTCCGCAGGTCCTTCGATCTCATCACCCTGGACCGGTACGCCGCGGTGGCGGACAGCGCGGGCGCGATCCCCCTGAAGCTGGGAATGCTGCCGCTCTTTCTGGGGGTGAAAAAATATGTCCACTGGAACGCCCGGCAGCTCATGGACCATTTCTTCACCGACGAAAAACTTAAGATATTTTTTCTGGTGATCCTGGTGGACATGACGCTGCTCACCGACGAGTACCCGGCACTGGGGGTCCCCTTTTCGAACCAGGAGACCTATTTCGACCGGCGGGTGCCGCCGCACCGGCCCTACGGCATCGGCCCGAAGGGGATCACGCTCCATGCGGTGGAGGGCGGCTGCGGCGAGATCGTCAAGCTCATGGAGGAGGCGGTCGTCTCTCGCGGCGGAAGCTTTCACGTGAACAGCACCGTGGAGCGCATCCTCGTCGAGGGGGACCGCGCCGTCGGGGTGCGGCTTGCCGGCGGCGAGGAGCACCGGGCGGACCTAGCGTTCGCCAGCGGCGACGCGCGGCACTGCTTTTTCAACATGATCGGCCGGGAGCGGCTCCCCCGGGAATTTGCGGAAAAGATCGACGACATTCCGCTCATGGAATCGGTCTTCATGGTGCACCTGGGAGTGGACATGGACGTGACCCCCTGGCAGGACACGCCGGTGCACTACCATTACAATATCTACGACATCGACGCCGAGGTCTCCCGCATGCGCAGCGGCCTGTACCACAAGGGGAAATCGGGCTTTCTCATCTACATCCCGTCGCTCCATTCTCCACAGATGGCGCCGCCGGGGAAGCATGCCGTGACGGTATATACGGTGGCGCCGAACCGCATCGAGGGGGGCTGGGATTCACGGAAGGGGGAGATGATCGATACGATCGTCGACGAGGCTGAGGTCAAGATTCCGGGACTTCGGAAGCACACGGTGACGCGGTGGGCGATCACGCCGAAGGATTTTGGCATCCTCACCCACATGCGGGAGCATCACTCCTTCGGCGGGTTCCGCCCGGTCATAAACAAGACCGGGGCGCCGCACCGGACCCCCTACCGGGGCCTCTGGTTCATCGGATGTCAAAGTGAGTCGGGGCCCGGCGTGTGGACCCAGATCATCAGTGCCCGGTCGGTCTTCAAGAAGGCGCGCCGGGACCTGTGATGGCGGTAGCATGAGACGGCGTATCGACGCCGAAATGAATACAGGAAGGCAAAGGAGGAGAGGATGAATCTATCAAAGAGCGCACCGTCAGCAGACAGGGTTCCCACCGGGATGAAGCTGGGCTATTCCATCGGGGACTTCGGGGCCAATCTGGCCTTCCAGACCACGAGCTTTTACCTCATGTTCTTTTTTACCGACGTCTTCGGCATCGCCCCGGCGCTGGCGGGGAGCATATTCCTCTACGCAAAGCTCTGGGACGCGGTGACCGATCCGCTCATGGGGACCATCGCCGACCACACCAGGAGCCGCTGGGGCAAGTTCAGGCCCTACCTCCTCTTCGGGGCGCTCCCCCTGGGGGTTGCGGTGGCGATACTCTTCCAGTCGCCGGACCTCTCACCCGCGATGAAGTACTGGTACGGCCTCGGGGCCTTCATGCTTTTCGCCACCACCATCACGGTGGTGAATATGCCGTACCTGGCCATGACCCCGTCGCTCACCCTGGATTCCCACGAGCGCTCCGTGGTGACCGGCGTCCGGGTGATCTTCGGGATCGCCGGCTCCCTCGCCGCAGCGGGGGCCACGCTCCCCCTGGTGGGGCTCCTCGGGGGCGGCAACCAGCAGGCCGGCTTTGCCGCCACCGGCATCCTCTACGGCGTCATCGTGGCGCTCCTTACCCTGGTGAGCTTCGCCACGGTGCGGGAACGGGTGTTTCACAGCGACACGGAGACGGCGGGGATAAAGGAAAACCTGAAGGTGGTGGGTAAGAACCGCCCCTTCATGCTGCTCACCGCCGGCGTCTTCATGCACATGATCGGGATGAACATCATGGCGGTGGTGGTGAACTACTTCTTCAAGTACAATCTTAACGCCGAGAACCTCATCCCCGTGGCCTTCCTCTGCCTCTTCGTAACGGCGGCCTTCTCCATTCCCCTCTTCGTGAAGATCTCCAAGCGGACCAGCAAGAAGTTCGCCTATAATCTGGGCATGGGGATCGTGGTGGCGGCCATGGGGCTCATCTTCCTCTTCGGAGAACGGGGGCCCGCTGTCACCATCGGCCTCTTCGTGCTGGCCGGGGTGGGGCTGTCCACCAACTGGCTCTCCCCCTGGTCCATGATCCCGGACACGGTGGAGTACTCGGAATGGAAGACCGGCCTCAGGCGCGAGGGGATACTCTACGGCATCTTCTACTTCTTCTTCAAGGTCGGCACCGCCATGGCGGGCTTCCTGGTGGGAACGGCTCTGGCCATGACCGGCTATATCGCCAACGTGACGCAGACCGAGGGAGCGCTCTTGGGCATCAGGGCGGTCTTCACGCTGCTCCCCATGGCCTTCCTGGTGGCAGGCATCATCCTCATCGGCCTCTTTCCGATCGATGCGGCGATGCACGGGCGCATCACCGGCGAGATCGAGGCGCGGCGCAGGGCTTGATGTATGCGGGGGAACGATGTATAGGGTTGAATGATGGCTGCTGAGAGAGAATCATTGCTGGGCATCGATATCGGCACCAGCGGGTGCAAGTGCCTTCTCCTGGGGGCCGACGGATCGGTGCGGGCGGAATCCTCCTGTGAATACCGGCCCCGTTCGCCGCGCGCCGGCTGGAGCGAGCAGGATCCGGAGGAGTGGTTCAGGGCCGCCATAAGTGCCCTCGCCGATCTGGCCCGCCGGGAGGAGGGGGGCCTGGAGAAGGTCGTATCGGTGGGGGTCACCGGGCAGATGCGGGGGATCGTCCTTCTGGGCAACAACGGCACGCCGGTGAGGGACGCCGTTCTCTGGAACGACACCCGTTGCGACGCCGAGGTCGAGGAGGCGGTGAGAGATCACGGCGGGATCCTCGGGGAAATCACCCACAATCCCATGAACACCATGTGCAGTCTGCCGAAGCTCCGCTGGATCATGCTCCATGAACCGGAGACCTGGGAGAAGACCTCCCGGCTGATCTATCCCAAGGATTACATCGTCCACCGCCTCACCGGTGCGGTGGGGACCGACCACAGCGACGCCTCGGGGAGCTCGCTGTACGATATCAGGCGGCGTGAATGGTCGGCGGAGCTGTGCGAGCGCTTCGGGATCGATCTGGGGAAGCTCCCGATTATAGCCGACGCCACAACCGTCGCCGGGTCAGTCGGGGGGGCTGTCTCAAAAGAGATCGGTCTCCCTGAGGGAACCCCGGTGGCCGTCGGCGGCTGCGACGCGGTGACGGAGCTCCTGGCGGCCGGCGTCGTCGCCTCGACACAGTGCAAGGTGCGGCTGGGCACCTCCGGCGCCCTCTCCACCGTAGTGGACAGGATCGGAGGAGGCGAGGGCAGGTACTACCTCTGGTCCCACGTCGTGCCCGGCCAGTGGATGGCGGACATCAACACGCGATCCTGCGCCGCCTCGGTGCAGTGGCTGCGCGACGTTTTTTACGGGGGCGATTCCGGCGGCCAGGCCTACCGCTGCATCGATGACGAGGCGGGCCGGGTTGGTCCCGGGGCCGACGGCCTGGTGTTCCACCCCTACCTGATGGGGGAGGACGCCCCCTTCTGGGACACGAGGCTCACCGGCAGCTTCTGGGGAATCAGGGCCCACCACGGCAGGGGGCACTTCGCCCGGGCGGTATACGAGGGGACCGCCTACGCCCTGCGCCACGCCCGGGAGGCGCTGG
>JAFGJK010000140.1 GCA_016929135.1 Spirochaetota bacterium
CAATAACGGAGCACCTTATCGCTCAGGGAACCGCACCTGCCTATCTTGCCAGTGCCCACAGCATCGCAAACAAGTCCATTGCTGATAAATAAATATCAAGGAAATTCTGCCACCTGTATGGGACACAATACGTTTTATCGGCCGTGATCCATTGCCGGTATGGCAAAATGGTGCTGGCCACAGTCCCCTCTTAAATTTCATCAAATGTGTTACATCCTTCACTTCTATTTTCTCTCACAGAGTTCACAGAGAACACCGAGTATTGATTTATATGCCCTCTGGGAACGACCTGAACTTTATAAGAAAAACCTTCAATTCTCTATAATCTTTCCACACTCTAGGCCTTGGCCGCAGGATCGGGGGGTGTTACCCCAGCCTATGGCCCGTCGGCAACACAGCGGACTCTGGGAGAAGTTAATGTTTTGCCTGTCTGGTTAGTAGCACCTGAAGTAAAATCAACATAAATTGCACTACTTGTTCCGCTAGAAGTTGTTGATGACCAATACAATTTCGAGGAACCTGAAGGAGTGTTCGGGAATATAGAGGTATCGACAGCAGGACCGCTTTTAGTATAATCGACAATACTTGTGAGTTCATTGATGTTGGGCAGCCGCCAGCTCCGTCCGTCCAGGGGGAGGCTCCTGCAATACTGCAGTGCCCCCTGCCAGGTAGTGGTTGTTTCAGTGCCGGCACAATCAAGAGGATTCTGCCCCATGCTGCATTTCTGCCACACCAGGCCAGTACCTAAATCCGTCACCGTGCCGTCAAAATTATCAAGAAACCGCCCCTGGCCCATGAGGCACGCCACGGACAGGGTGAATACAAATGTAAGAATATATTTTCTCATAATATGGTATTCTCCTTCATTGATTGATTTTCAATATTGTGTGAAATGTTATGGCCCATCCGATACACATCGTGTGTATTGACTAGTGCTAGTATTAGACAGACGACCAATATCATAAGAAAACATCCAATAAAATGGAGCTCCTGCATAATAAGGAGTGGAAGAATGAAAACCGTACGTTGTTGGTGTATTAGGGAACATTTCACTATCTATTGTGGGATCAGCATATCTGTAATCCGCCGTGGCCTGCAGTTCTTGGTTAGTGGGGAGCCGCCAGTTGGTGCGGCCCGCGTAATCAAGCGACGCACAATAATTATTCGCATCTGTCCAGGTAGCTGTAGACGCCGCACCAGCTGAACAGTCGCTCCCCGTTTGGCCTCTTGCACAGCTTATCCACACAAGGCCCGCCACATTATCCCTGGTGGTATAATCTCCCGCGTACTCTGTGGGCCCCGTATAGCTTCTGCCGCGAGGCTTGTCAGTCCACTGCCCGTCCTGCCTGGGATAGTCTCCGAAATCACTGCATGCAATGACGGCCCCGGCTGTGTCATAGCACTGGTTCTGGCCCGTGTCAGCAAGAAACATCAACCAAATACTGTTAATCTCACCGCGAACGTCATTCAGCGTGTCGTAGCATGATAATAGCGCCGCTGCCAGTACAATGTATAATAATAAAAATTTTTTCATGCCTCCCTCCTATTGCCCCGGTGTGCAAACATTCAACATGACGTAATGCACAAACATAATCATCATATGAGTAAAAAACACCGCTGTATTCAAATTCATCTCCAATTAAACCGCTTCTCTATCAATTACATATTCCCGCCGTGGGTGGGCCGAAGGCCCGGGGGCTATATCCCGAACCTGTACCCCGCGCCTATCCTGAACGTCCAGAATGGCATGGCACTGGATGATTCATAGATAAACCCGCATGAGGCGCCGGTGGTAACATAATATCCCGCGGCGGCGTCCCACCGCACCTGCAGGGACCCCATAAACACCGGCTCCATGGCCTTTTTTGTCCTTTTCGATACCTGTTCAATTCCGTAAGGGCCGCTGCTGCTGTATTTAATATAAAGAAAAGCATACCCGAAACTGACATCCGGCTGTACCGAAAGGTTGCGCCACAGGTCAAAACGGTATCCCACGCGAGCCAATATTGGCACGTACATGAGGCGGTCCACGTCTGTATCGTCGCCGGGAAAATAATAGTATCCTGCGTCGATTCCCCCATACAACCCGTACAGCAAAAAGCCGTAGGCACCCACGACCACCGTGCCGCCGTAGCCCATCCGCACCAGGTCCCCAAAACGGCCGAAGGCCAGCATCATTTCCGGGTTCGCCCCCACCTCGATGCCGCGACCTCCTTTTATACGGCTTGTTTCCGATTCGTCTCCCATGTCGTCCACGGCTCGCACAGAAAGTTCCCGCGTACGGATTCCCTGGGGCACCTCAAAACTGGTTCCCGTTGTTTTCCCCAATTGCACCGGGCCCTTATTTGTGTCCCGGTAAACACGATACTCTTTCACCGTTCCGTCCGGATCTCTTGAACTTTTCCATTCCATTACGCGAACCATAGCCTTGTTCCCCGCGGTTATCTCTTTTGCCACCACTCTCTCCGGCCGCAGCGGGAGAATATTCTTTGTTGTCACTGTAATCTCATTTGACGGCAGGGACTCCTCGCCGCTGTCGTCCACCGCGGTGGTTTTCAGTGCATAGGTGGTGTTGCTCTTTAGGTCATCCAGAGTATAGGAGGTGCTCCCGCTTTTTTCAGGCTGGCGGTATTCCTTTTCCTGTTTTTCCTTGTGATAGATCAGATAGTACTTCACCCGGTTATAGGGCGGATACCATGACAGTTCGATCTCGTTGGTGTCCGGCTCACCCTTCAGTCCCGAGGGGTTCCGCTCGGCGATGAACAGCACCTCCGTGCGGGTCACCTTCAGCTCGTCCGGGCTTTCCAGCACCTTCCGGAAGGTGTAGGTCTTCTGGTCCTCGTCCACGATATACGCTTCAAAGTTCTTTCCATCGCGCATCTGCACGTGGATCTTTCCCATGTTGAGCTGCGTGTACAGGATGCGTAAAATATTCCCGCGGGGGATTGTCTGCAACTTTCTGTCCTTTGTACGCATTATAATGGTGGCGGCAGCGTCCCTCACAATGGTGCCGTTGATAATGGAGCCGTCCTTTAAAAACACATGCTCCGAAAAACTGTACTGCTGAAAGAATGTCACTATCGCAACGGCGATAATGGTGATCAGTATAACTGAATATCTTTGTTTCATACGCTGATCCCTTTTATTTTTTTCTATTTTCTATTGAAACACAGCAACGTAGATTATAATGATCTCTCGCAGAGATCACATGGTTTTATTCAAATAGTACTCCGTGTCCTCTGCGTCCTCTGCGCGCTCTGTGGGAACCATCTTTCATATATTTAAATCTCTTCCAGATAAGTTGATTGATTTATCAAAAAAAGGACAAAAAATTTTTCCTCAATGGATAATTTTCCCAATGTTCCTTTCTCTGCAAAAAGAGCGCTTTATTGCACCCCGGTGTTTCTCACCCTGCTCATGGGGATAAAGCGGTACCTGCCGGGCACCACTATTTTTAACATATAGGAAGTTTTATGGGACACAATGAGTTTATTGGTTACAACCCCATGCATGAACATCGCAGCAGTTCCGTTTACAGCCCAAATACATAGGACATTCCATGCGACACAATGCGTTTTATCGGCCGTGATCCATTGCCGGTATGGCAAAATGGTGCTGGCCACAGTCCCCTCTTAAATTTTCGCGCGCCGAAAAATGACGAAAAACCCTTCAGCGTTTCGAAAATACGACATTATATCCGGTTCAATGCATACTACTGTATTTCCTGGAGATGTGCAAGCAGAAAAAGAAAGGAACACGGGAATTTGATCTGTTATTCGTTATGCTGCCGGATCAGGGGCCCCGGCGGGGTATGAAATAGCCTTTATACAGGTAATGTGTAACGGTGAGCGACCTCATAACCCGGCCCGCCTCGAAGGAGTATTTTACCTGTTCGATCATGGCATCGCCACAGCGCGGGCAGCGCCGCGGGTCGGTGTGGAAGCAGTGCCCGATGGCGTATGCCCGGGTCTTCTTCCGTATCGCGTCGAGCTTCTCCTCGATCCCCCGGGAGTGGATGCCGTAATACCGCACCGATGTGCGATGCCGGTCGGGTAAAAAGTACAGCAGAGCGCACAGGATGTGAGCCTGCCGGCAAGGAACAGGATGTTCCAAAAATGCCGGCGTCGTGCCATGAACTCGTACACCGGCAGGGTCTGCACCGCGGAGAGCTTTTCCTTCGTGTGCGGGTCGATCATGCGTCGACGCTCAAGGATGAGCTCGTGTCGAAGCCGCACAGGATGTGCGATAAGGCTTCGACCTGAACCGGAATGACACGGTTTTCTTCGCGTGATTCACCGCCGTGATCTGCGAGTTGTGGAAAAAGCTGGAGGCGATGTACTCGGCGGTTTTGAAGAGCACGTCGTTTTCGTTGCCCCGAATGGGCTTGAAGTGGACAATGTACACACAGTGGGAACGACCGGGCCGACCATGAAGGGAAAATAATCATCGATCCGGCACCTTGATACGTCGGCACCTACGTTGCCGCCACGCGGTGACCGGCGTTACCATGCCCCCCGGCCCCCGTAGGGGGAATGGGGGGTCGACGTGCCCCCTCAGGGGGTTAGGGGGATGGAAAGAAAAAATCAAATTATCCGCAGAATTTTTCCCTCCATTCCCCCTTCCGGTCATTCCTCTCTGCAGGGACGCACGGAAAATACACGACCGTGAGGGCGAAAATGGCAAAAATAACAGGGATTTTCATAAACGCGGCGCTCATCAACGGGATCGGCAGCTTCGTAATCGTCACCTGCAGGACCGGAGAACGGGATAGTTTCTCCAGTGCTCCTCCAGTGTTCCTCCAGTGCTTCTCCAGTGCTTCTCCAGTGAAAACCCCGGGATGGCGCACAGCGGTCCCGGCGGCGTCACGCGGTACACGACCCGGCATCCGTGAAAAAAATCCTTGCCTATCCCCCTTTCTCCGGTATTATAATGATAGGAGTTGCACGGGGCTCTGCATTCCCGGATCGCCTCATAATGGAGCGCGATGTTACGGCTAGGTTCGCATGAAGGGATACCCTCAATCATCGGGTATTCACACCAGCACGCGAGGGTCGGCCATGACACTATTCAAACGACTGTTTCTCGGCAGGTTCGAATCGGCGGATTTCATCATCCGGAAAAAGGCCAACGCACTGATGTACTACTGCCTGATCGGATCGGTGCTGATGGTGGCGATTACTCTCATGTTCATGGTCCTGGCGCCGCACATCCTGCTCCAGATGGGCATCGTCACCGTGCTCATCTTCACGGCATTCTGTACAACGCTCATGATACTCAGGCGCGGCCGGTACTACCTGGCGGCGAACTTTTTCACTGGCCTCGTCGCCATTCTGCTCACGGCCGCATTTCTCGTGAAAATCGTGCGTGACGTTCATACCGGCTATACCACCTACCTCTATTTCATGATCGCGGTCATAGTGCAGGCCGTTCTTTTCTGCAGACCGCGCTTCGTGATCGCGCTCGCCTCGTTTTTCGTGGCCGCGGACGTTATCTTTTTCATCCTTGCCCGCCCCCGCCTAGAGGGCCTTCACCTGCAGGCGGCAACGGTGGGGTTCATCGACAGCACCTTCTCCATCCTGTTCATCCTCGTCACCGGCATCGCCATCATGAGGATCAACGCCCATGCGCAAGAGCGCGTCGAGCGCGAATCGGCCGAGAACCGGAAGAACTTCCAGCGGGTCCAGGGCCTCATGGAATCCATACGGGAGGCCTCGGGCAATGTCGCCCGGTCATCGGAGGTGCTCACCGGGGCCGCATCGGCGTTTTCCGACAATACCCAGAGCCAGGCGGCCTCGGCCGAGCAGATCATGGCGACGGTCGAGGAGGTATCCGCGGGAGTTGACAACGTCGACGGCGGGGCCAGGGACCAGTACGTACGGATGAACGAGCTGCTGGGCAACATCAAATCGCTCTCGAACACCATTGCCGAGATGGGATCATCGATCACGAAGGCGCTCACCGTCACCCGTACCATCACGTCGCTGGCCGGCCAGGGGGACGAATCGCTGCGGTCCATGAGCGACAGCATGCAGACAATTACCGGCAGCTCGAACGAGATGACCGGGATCGTGAAAATCATCAACGACATCTCGGACCGCATCAATCTGCTTTCGCTCAACGCCGCCATCGAGGCGGCCCGCGCCGGGGACGCGGGCCGGGGGTTCGCCGTCGTGGCAGACGAGATTTCGAAGCTGGCGGACCAGACATCGTCCAGCATCAAGGAGATAGACAGCCACATACGAGTCAACAACGGAGAGATCATACGGGGGACGGCAAGCGTCGGGGATGCGGTGGAGGTCATCAGGAAGATCATCGAGGGGGTGAACACCATCGATGCCCTTATCGACGAGATATCCGGGCAGATGGGGAACCAGCAGTCTATCAACGCCAGGGTCAACGAGGGGGCCGAGCTGGCCATGAAGCGGTCCGACGAGATGCGCATAGCCACTGAAGAGCAGAAAACGGCGGTGACGGAGATATCCCGTTCGATCTCCGGCATAAACGAGATCACGCAGAAGAATTCAGAGGAATCCGAACGGCTCTTCGGCCATGCCAGGGAGGTCAAGGAGCTCGCGGTGAGCCTGCAGAGAAAGATGGCAGAAACGGAATGAGGGTCCCGCTCCCCCGGGCCGCATCACACGTTGAAGCGGAAATTGGCGATATCGCCGTCCTCGAAGACGTAGTCCCTCCCCATGACGTGGTACCTGCCGGCACCCTTCAGCTCCTGCTCGCCGCCGTATTCCATGAGGTCGCCGTATTTCATCAGCTCGACGCGGATGAAACCGCGCTCGATGTCTGAGTGGATGGCCCCGGCCGCCTGCGGCGCCGTGGAGCCCCGCCGGATCAGCCACTGCTTCACCTCGTCCTTCCCCACGGTGAAGAACGACATGAGCCCCAGGGTCTTCATGCAGAGTGAGGAGAGGCGGTTGATGGCCGGCTCCGCGATCCCCGAGGCCTTCATGAACTCTGCGCGCTCCTCCTCGGACTCGAGCGCCTCGATCTCCTCCTCCAGCCTGGCCGAGATCTGCATGAGCTCCACGCCGAGCCGAGAGCCCTTGTCCCGAAGGCGCTCCATGAGGTCGCTCCCGGCGAGATTGCGGTCGTCGTCGTTCACCACGAGCACCTCCTTCTTGAGGGTGATGAAGGGATAGCCGGCGATGAGCTTCATCTCCTCGTCCCCCAGATCCATGAGCCTGAGCGGCAGGTCCTGCTCCAGGTGCGCCTGCAGGCGCAGCAACAGCGGCTTCTCCGCCTTCACGCCGTCGCCCTTCCCCTTCCTCTCGGCGTCCTGTATGCGCTCCAGCCGCTTCTCGATGAAGATGAGGTCGTGCATGAGGAACTCGGCGTGTATCTCGTCGATGTCCCTCTCGGCGTTCACCGAGCCGTTCACGTGGTATACCGCCTCGTCGGTGAAGGCCCTGGCAACAAGGCAGAGGGCGTCCAGGTCGGCGATGCTCCGGAAGGTCTCGCCCTGCTGGGCGGTGCGCCGGTCAAAATCGGGGAGGAGCTCCAGTGATATCAGCGCCGGAGAGGATTTCTTCGGCTCATAGAGCGATACGAGGGAATCGAAGCGGCTGTCGCGGATATGGGCGATCCCCGGTATCGGCCTCTGTTCTCCCGGTTTCGACGCGGGGACATCCCCCCTGGTGAGCAGACGGTAGAGCGTTTTCTTCCCGCTGTTGGGAAACCCGATGATGCCGATCTTCATTATATCCCCCCCGGCCCTTTCTGCCGAATCCTGTATCGTTTAGCCAGAAAAGGCATAGAGGGGTAGACGTCAACCACATTCCGCCGGATTTTCTAGCGGCGGCGGGGAGCCTTCGTCTCCCGTTCTCTCCACCCCAGCTCGGCAATGGCCACTTCGCCGCGGGTCAGGCTCGCCATCCAGGGCCATCCGGCGGTGGTGAGGTACCACCGGCCCCCCTCCCGGACGTATTCAGGTCCGTGCGCCCTGAGCGTCGCCACCAGACTGGAGGGCCTGCTCCTCCCGCGGTACATGCCGAAATCGTAGGGATTCGCGCTCGAGAAGACCAGGGTGTCGTTGTAGGATTCCCTGTCCAGCCAGACCTTGAGGGTGAGCAGCAGCGGGTTCCAGAAGAAGGAATCGTTGTTGTAGGTGACTGAGAGATAGTAGCGGCCGTCACGCCGCATGACGAAGGGGGATTCGGTGGATGCCTGCGCCCCGGCGCGCTCGCAGCCGAGGCCGGTCCTCAGGGCCGCCCCGATGTACTGCCAGTGCGCCAGGTCGAAGGACTGGTACAGGTCCACCGTGGAGTAGTAACCGTCCCTGGCGGTGGCGTACATGAGCCACTGCCCCGGGGCGACCGGGAGTACCATGGCGTCGCGGAACTGGGGATTGGCGGGGAGGAACTCCATCCCCTTCTCTTCTCTCCACCGGTAGCCGTCGTCGCTCGTGGCGACGTAGCACCGGTGCGGCGAAAACCACATGTGGAATTTTCCCTTTTCCCTGAGCACGTGGGGCGCCCAGGCCAGGTGTCCGAAGTCCGCCACCGGGTCCGCCTCGGTCATGGCCTCGCCGGCGGGCGGGAAGAGCCTCCGGCCGGTGCCGTGGGCGAAACGAACCTCCTTCGAGTAATCGCCCTGGCCGTGCGACGTGATTCCCACCAGGTGCCACACCCCGTCATCGGTGCGGTAGAGCGTGTGGTCGTTGATGTAGTCGCCCGCCCTCGAAGGCATGAAGAGGGGCCGCCAGGGGGTGGCGATGAAGGGCACCGCGGCCGGCCCCTCCGGCCCGACGGTCACTGCGTTCACGATGCGGAGGAAGCGGCCGCCCAGGGCCCGCACGCGAAAGGTATAGCTTGTCCGCGGGGCCAGCCCGCGGATGAGAAAGCTCCCGTACTCGGTCTCTCCAAGGGCCGTCTCCCGTCCGCCGTCAATCCTTGAAACGGCGTATCGCCCGGATTCCGGGTCGGCGATCCATCCCAGGTGAACCCAGGTGCCGCCGGCGTTCATCATCACCCCGAAGCGCCTCTGCAGTTCTGGGATCTCGGCGCGCTTCACCGATGAATAGAAGTCGGTCTCGGCCGGCAGGTCGATCACCACGCGGACACCGACCTCCAGTATCAGAAGAAGCAGAATGCCTATACCGGCGATAACAGCTGACTTTTTCAAGGGGCACCTCTCTCACGGAATATTTCATGGGCCCGGGGAGCTCCCTTTGTACCGACTGTTGCGGCATACATTCATGCGGGCCCACCGTATCACCGGGCGGGCAGCCGTATGGATGCTGCGATGAGCCGTTCCCGTCAGTGGAGCCTTCTTTCGAAACGGGTGCCGGGAAGGCCCGACGTAATTCATGGCTCCGCATACTCCTGCCTGAACAGATCCATGGCCACTACCCGCTTCCCTTTCAGTAGCCGACCCGCGCGTGCAGATAATATTGGCCGGATCCGTTTTCAATGAGCGCGGCGTAGAGTTTGTTTCGGTACGGCTCAAGATCGATACTCGTCGCACTATAGGATGCCTTCACGTTGACATCCCCCGCCAGTCCGCCATCGATGAACATCCAGTACGGTGCCGATTCATCACCGCTGAAGAGGGCACACCGTGCCTCCATGGTGATCCCGTTCGATTCGACCCACGCGGCGGCCAGCCGGCCGTTCACCACCGCCAGCACGGGAAAATCAATGGAAAGGTAGCGCCTGTCCTTATTCGCCATGAGACAGGCATCGTATAAAAAGATGGCGGGATTTTCGTTCAGGTAGGCGTTTCCGATCCCGACCACCGTCTGCCATATCACCGCCCGCTCTCCCGATCCGGGCTCCTGCCAGTCGCCCAGCAACCCTCCGCAGGAAGCGGACAGGATGAAAATGCCCAGAGAGAATGCCAGCACGAGGGGTCTTTTCATCCCTAGAATCTCCAGAGAACGGCGACCCCCGTGGTGAATGCATGGCTTGTTCTAAACTTGGTGAAGCCCCCGTCGAAGAACTCCATCAGCACCACGTAGGCGGGGGTGATGGTGACACGGGTGTGTTCGGTCACCGGAATTCCCAGGGTGATGCCGGCCCGAACCGCAGGGTGGACTTCGTACCTGTCCTCATACTCCGCGGTGTTCCCCAGATAGCTCGTGCCGGTGGGATTGAAGCTGAGCACATCGAAGCTGGCGCCGAAGGAGAGTACCGGGTCCAGGTACAGGGAGCCCGGGAGGTCCCAGGAGTAGCCCAGGTTCACGAAGAGGGGGACCATGAGGAAGTACTCGGTGCTCTTGGCCGATCCGGAGAACATGCTGATCTCCCTGCCGGTAAAGTATATGAATCCCAGCTCGGTCCCGATGTAGAATCCATGGGTCCTGCGGACGTAGGCCAGCGAGGCGCCACAGCCGACTCCCACCTGGTCGGCCATATCCAGCAACGGCAACGCCACGATCCCCCCTGCGGAGAACCCGTGGTCCGGTGCCGCGACGCGCGTCTCTCCGGGGCTTCGGAACCTGAACATGTCCCAGTATTCGTCCGCAGAGGCGGATGTACCGAACAGGAGCACTGGCAGCGCCATGAATACGGCGAGAGTGATTCGATTTATCTTCATCATGTCACGCTCTTTCCTTTTCGGCACATTCAATAATGAAAAAAAACGGTTTGTCAATACATAAATCCGGGAATACCGCCATTCAGCGTGATTCTCCCGATGCCAGGATGTTCAAGGCCTTCTCGAGCTCTGCGGCAACATCGGGGCTCACTTCATGCCCCAGTGCCCTCCGTACCGCCGACAGCCCGGGGAAGTATTCGCTGAAACCCAGGGCCGCGGCTGCCGATTTCCGCACCGCCGCGGATTCATGGATGAGCAGCGGAGGGAGGAGGCGGCATACCCGCCGTGAGTGCACCTCCATGAGCCCCGCGATGGCGCCGCAGACCGTCTCGCCGTCGTAATCCCGGTGCTTCGCACAAATATCCAGCAAAATCCCCTCCTCCTCGAGGCGCTCAGGCGTCATGATGATCTCCCCGCGTATCTTCGATGTTTCCATCAGAGAGGCGGGATACCGGCGGTTCACTTTTCCCGCCGCCAGCGTCACCATCCGCGGCAGGAGCCAGCGGAGACCCGGCGTCGCCTCGGGGTGCCCCGACGCGAGAATCACGGTCCCCTTCCCGAATCTCGAGCGGAGCAGGAAGGGTCGCCCCCGCGTTCCGGTACCGGCAGATCCGGGCCGCGCAATGTCCGTAATGAAGGTCATGAGCTCATCGATCCCGCCAGTGTGGTTCGCCGCCGGGGGCACCAGGACAGGGCCGTTGTGGTAATGGGAGAATACGGTGCCGATGCCGTCGAGCTCCGGCAGCAGCTCTCCGCCGGCGGGGGACACTGACACCGCCACGATCCCGGCCCCCCTGTCCCACCCGAGTCCACCGTCCGCCAGAACCAGAGGCACCAGCCCCAGCACCCTCTCCTTACGGCCGGGCCAGGAGCTCCGGGCGAGGTAGGCGCCTGCGCAGATCCCCACGTACCCGCCGCCGCGGCGCACGAATGCTCTCACCATCTTCGCACCCCTCATCCCCAGGGACCGCAGCTGCCCCTCGCCGCTCCCCCCGGGGAACACCAGCACCTCCAGGGACCGCAGGGCGCCGCGGCGGATGTCGCGGGATCTCACGAGCCTCGCGCGGCACTGCGGATCGATGGATCTCAGGGTGGCCAGGAGCTCTCCGGCGTAGTCACGGGCATCCTTCGGCGAATCCCCCACACCCCTGTCGGCATAGATCCCCACCCGCAGGAGCGGGGATACGGGCCTTCCGGTCCGGGATTGTACCGACCCACGGGAAGGCGCACAGAGAATCGCCGCCGCGGCAAGGGCGGCGGCGATCGGCCGTATCCTCGCCCCACTCATGGCTTCAGCGATTTCCCTGCCGGTGCGGGAAAAATCTCGCTGAAGCCGTCCTCCCTGCGTACCCTGGCGAGCTGTATCAGGTGGAAGATGCTCTTCCCGGCATTGCGCGAGATCCACTGGACGAAGTACCTCGCCGGCATCACGGAGTAGTGGAATCCCAGCTGATTTTGGAGCTCAGACCCCGGGGCCCAGGGGAAGAGCTTGTTCTGCACCGTGAGCGTGCGGAGCAGTATCGACCGCTCGTCAATCCTGAGGGCCATCATATTGGCAATGAACTGGTTTGAGTAATTACCGAAGAACTCCTCGGCGTTGGACAGGTAGATCACCCGGACGGTCACCCCCATGCGTGCGGCATTCTCGGCGATCCCCCGCATGGTGACGCTCCCCTTCAGGTCGCCCCTGAGGGCGATGATCCTCCCCTTCAGCGCCCGGTCGCGAATATAGTCATAGATTCTGCTGTCGGTAAACCAGTTCCCGTAGCGGTTCTCCGACGACACCCTCCTCAGCACGAGGGTATGCCATCGGACATATTTCGCAATGGATCCCCAGGCGCTTTTCAGGTACGGGAGCTCCGGATCGCCCTCGTACTCCCGGTCCAGGACCGTATGGGCCTCCGGGGCGGCCTCCACTTTCCAGAGGCGCTCGAACTCCCCGGGAGTGGCGGCGTGCCTCAGGAAGGCGATATGAATCCTGTTGGCAGCCACGGTGATTCTCGTATAATCCACGAGCCAGATCCATTCCGAGCGTGCCCATGCGGCCAGGGTGAAGTTCTGTGTGGTCCCCACGCCGATGTAGCCGCCGCCGAGGTTCTCGATGTGCCTTTTAAAAAGATCGATCCTGTTCTCGTTGGAGACGCTGGTGTTGCCGGAATCCCACCTGGTGGGCCCCAGGCGCTCCTGGGGTGAGGCGTGGAAGATCTCAAGATTCCGTTCCTCCTGCGGTACGGGGGTGCGCGAGCAGGAACAGGCGGTGAGGAGGAGAATGACGGTTGCAGGCGTACAGATCAGCCGCAGAAGGAATGCCCGAAATGCGTGATTGTAGTGCAGTCCCATTATCCCCAGCCGGAAGAGAGTCGCGTCAACTCAGGGTGCCACATCAGGGAGGGGGGATGTCAATCTCTTTCTTCGGCTCCGATAATTATTAACCCAGATATCAGCATTTACTCATATCCCCGCTGGCCTGATTGTTCTTGACTTTCCGATGATTCTATCCGCCAGTAAACACTGTCCATAGTTCCGTCGACCAGAATGGCGTGGCTTCACCGAATCCGACACGAATCGAGGAATCCCTGTATGAAACGAATAATGGTGCTGCTCATCGCTCCTGTTCTCCTTCTGTCCGTTCTGTGGACTCTCTGGCGCTATTACAGCTACAGCGGCCCCATCCCAGACCCGCCGTGCCCTCAGGGGTCCCCGGTGCATATCGGAAACCTTCATGAAAGAGCAGCGGGGATCATCAACAGGTATCGCGCTGCCGGCGCATCCAGTGATGAACGGGATCTGCGGGGCACTTTCTCCGTGACCGGCCATGGGCCTGCTGACCTGTACGGCTCGGCCGATATGGCCTATATCCTCTGGATACTGGGAGAGCTGGAGGAGCGCACCACCCCGCACGGAAGGGCCCAGTGGGCCGCCTTCATCAATTCCTTCCAGAATCCCGAAACCGGTCTGTTCGACCGCGGCGGCGCCACTGAGGAGAGCTCGGTCCATGCCACCGCCTTCGCCGTCGCGGCCCTCAGGCTCCTGGGCCACAAACCGCGCTACCCCCTGCGATGGACGAAGACGCTGTTCAACAGCCCCTCCTCTGTCGGAGGGTGGCTTGATTCCCTCGGATGGAACGAGATATGGACCGGGTCCCACGAGGCGGGGGCGGCCGCCGCGGCGCTGGATGCCCCGGACGATCTCAATCTCCCGGAGCAATGGAAGGGATGGCTCCTCTCCGCGCTAACCGAGCGTGCCGACCCGGCGACCGGGTTCTGGAAACGGGGCATCGCCGACCGGTTCATCGGACGCGCCACCACGGTCGACCTGGGGGGCGCGGCCCACTTCTGGTGGCTCTATCGCCGGATCGGCAGACCCATCCCCTACCCGGAAAAAGCCTTTTGCGGCATCCTGGCCCTGCAGCACGAGTCCGGCATCTGGGGCAACCGCCTCTTCAACGGCCCCCTCCCCCAGGGGATCGATCTGGACGCGATCAACGGCCTGAGGATCGCCTGGGGCGATGCGTCGCCGTCATTCCGGGACCGGCACCGCCGCCAGCTGCTCCTGGCGCTGGAGCGCTACGCCTGCGCCGCTCGATACCACCTTGCCCCGCATGACTCATTCCTGCGGCTGTATTCAAAATCACACAAGCTCGTGGGCACCCTGAATGCCCTGGCGGAGCTTGATCTCTTTTACCGGGAGCTGACGGGGAGAAGCATCGTTGTCACCGAAAGACCGCTGCGCAGCGCTCTGGAGGTTGTGACCTGGCAGTAGTGCAGGGGCACGGTAAGGGCATCGATGCCACCGCCGCACGGCATTCCCCATTTGAAATAAGCAACCGAAGGATTGAATGTGACCTGCCCCCGAAAGATGTACCACTGATAGAGGGAAAATCTCTTGCAAAAATAAAACGAAGAATGCAGGAGATTAACCATGAGAA
>JAFGJK010000141.1 GCA_016929135.1 Spirochaetota bacterium
CGGCATGGGACCGCGGCCGATAAAACTCATTGTGTCGCATGTAACTTCCTAGATGTTTAAAATTAATCTGTTGCAATTATATTAATTCTACCCGATATTTTATTTTATAAAATAGACAGGAGTTTTAAAAATTAATGGGAAATAAATATGATCTTTTTTCATGAATTAAAACAAAGCGCCGCAACCCTTCTTCCGGGATCGTCATTGATGAAAAGCGTTTTCAGGAAAAATTATTCAACCGCAGCCGGGTTAAACCTCAGTCCTGCCGGAGGCGAGGCGTACGGTGATCTACTAGTAGCAGCAGTCTCTTCGGACGAAGCGCCTGAGATTGATGAAGTTGTTCTGATACTCTGGAAAATCAGTAATTATTTTCCGGATGAATCGCTCAATAAAAACTGGGATGAGGAAACAATCGCGTATGCAGGCGAAGAATACCGGAAAACTTATGAAAGCTGGCTGAGCTGCAGTGAGAGAAAGGGGTTTATCGAATGGCTTAACACTAACGCGCGCGCAGCATTGCGCGCGCAACGGGAAATGGAAAAGCCGCTGAACCAGCCCTTCTATTTCCCGGAAAAGAAGATGGTCGACGATGTCGGCCTTGAATCGCTGGATTTCATCAATGAGGGCTCATTATGCGTCATACTGCAGAATGACTGGAATGACATAGCCGGTTTATTCAAATATGACACACATTGGATCCTCGCGTCATGGTCGACAAGCGCGTGAAATAACAGCAATTGGATTTACAAAAACAAATCAGCATATCATTATTCATGAAATTGGATTTTTACAGGATAACATGAAGAAAAAAAGCCGGCTCTGTGTCTTAACAATTTTTTTTATCTGTTACGCGTGCAATGAAAATATATCTTTTAATTCAGAGACATGGAAAGAAGCTTCAAATAATAATGGTAAAATTTAAGAGGGGACTGTGACAGACATTCCGGGGCCGTACCGGCATGGGATCGCGGCCGAAAAAACTCATTGTGTCGCATGTAACTTCCTAGATGTTCATGTCATTAAATTTATTGTTGTTGCAGGATATTCAGTCCCATAGAATAATTGGTTAACCGGGTCTGGAAAACGAAAATTAATAGGTACATTAAAACTAATTTTAGAAAAAAGGATTAATATGTCTTACTCGCCAAAATTGAGTTCTGGATTTACATTTGCAAAAAACCGAAGTGCTTTTATATCTCCCCAATCAGGAATGTGCTCATTCTGCACTCAAGACTGTAACGGCACCTGTGAAATAGGACAGGCTGCTGTTTTAGGTGCTCAAACAGTTTATCCTACAACAACCGGAAACAACCAGATTGCATCAGAAAAGGATTATCCAATTGATTTTTCGCATTTTAATATAAACGGCCATGTATTCGGCGCCAGGGGAGCCAATGAAACCTCTGACGAAGCCACCATTTTTAATGTTAACCTTGAGCGGACCTACGGTTTTATGCATCCGGTCAAGCTGGCAATGCCTGTTATTCTGCCTGCATTGATTAAACTTAACTGGCAGGACTACTTTTCCGGAGCTGCCATGGCCGGTGTAACCTGTGTGATTGGTGAACATGCAAGAAACAATGAGCCGAATCTGAATATTGACAATGGAAGGGTCACGGACTTTCCATTGTTAAAAAAGGCTCTCGACTGTTTTAATCGGTATAACAGGGGGTATGGGCAGATTGTGCTGCAGTGTAATGTGGATGATGACCTCATGGGCGTTCCGGAAATTGCTATAGAAAAATATGGGGCCAATGCCATTGAAATTAAATTCGGGCAGGCAGCAAAGGGCACCCAGCCTGTGATACGGGTAAAGGATCTTGAAACCGCACTTGCCAAACAAAAACATGGCAATCTGGTTCATCCTGATCCCGGTGATGCATCTGTACAGGAAGCTTATCATAAAGGTGTTTGCCCGAATTTTTACACCTATGGCAGATTGCCAATGTGGACAGAAAAATCCCTTATGGCCCATATCACAAAGCTGAGAGATATGGGTGCCGAAAACATATACTTTAAGATGGCCGGGTATGACAGGCTGGATATCGAAAGGGTGATCCGGATTGCCTGTGAAGCACAGGTGGATATGATAACCCTTGATGGAGCCGGCGGTGGTTCTGGATACAGTCCCTCAAAAATGATGAACGAGTGGTCATTGCCAACAATCTGCCTGGAGGATGCAGTGGTACGCATTTGTGAACAGTTGAAATCCGAAGGATTGACCCTGCCTGCCATGGTTATGACCGGCGGGTTTGCAAGTGAGGATCAGGTATTTAAGGGCCTGGCCTATGGTGATGGTCATGTTCTGGGAATAGGTTTGTGCAGGGCTGCAATGGCTGCAGCCATGAGCGGAAAAACAATTGGTGAACAGATAAAGGCTGGAAATGTGCCGGAAAGATTTGCACAGTATGGGTCAACAATTGAAGAAATCTTTTGCGACCTTCCTGATTTGCGTGCCATTTACGGTACAAAGGCGAATCAATTCCCTACCGGAGCTATCGGGGTCTTTTCCTATCTTAATAAGATTGCATTTGGGTTAAAACATTTTGCTGCCCTGAATCGGAAATTTAACATGGACCTTCTGAACAAAAGTGACCTCATTCCCCTGACATCTGAAGCACGGACCCTGATGGCAGATGAGTGGTTTCCGCCGTTAAAGAAATAAACAGAAAGGAGTATCGATATATCTTGTTCCTGCGGTCCCCGTGGGAACTTTTTTTATAAACGCTCTGAGTTGTTCCTTTGCCATTAAAAAGACGGGTTAAAAAATTTAAGAGGGGACTCTGGCCGGCACCGTGATGGCGTACCGGCATGGGACCGCGGCTGATAAAACGCATTGTGTCGCATGGAATGTCCTATGTATATAAAATAGAAGGCGCCTTTCCCCGATTCCGGGAGCCCGTGACAGGGCATCTCTTTATTACAACGGTGCATATTGGCGATTCGACGGAGCCGGGGAATCGCACAGGAGGAAGGATGAATACACGGGATAAGGTTGAAACGATCGAGGAGCTGACACAAAAAGTGAACGCCCTCCACAAGGACATGCTCGTCTCCATCGACGAGGGGAAGGCGATCCGGAATTTCCTGAAAACCCTGTTGAAATATCCGTTGTCCACCTTCAGGAAAAAAACCTTCTCCGAGGGACAGCCGAACGTCTACTATTCCCTGACGGATCACCCCCTGGACCGCGGCGCCGTCCCCTACCAGACCGCGATCACGGCCCTCACCGCCCACAGGAACAAGCGGTCGGCCTGCGTCCTCTCCCTCGCCCTCCGGGAGCGTCAGGGGAATTCCTTTCTCTTCGACGCCCCGGGTTATGACATCTTCAAGGTTCTCTGGCGGGACGCCCCGGGGATCCAGCACACCTACCGGTACGATCGCAAAACCAGGTACCGACCCTTGTCGCTGCGGCTGGACTTCCTGCGCGAGGACGCCTACCGCCTCAGGCTCGCGCCGGGAAATTCCGTGCCGGAACACCGGACCCCCATGATCGCCGGGGATATCGGCGACGAAACGCTGTCCCTGAGTTTCGACGACCGGGGGACGCATTACCGGATTGCATCCCGCAGGATCGAGCTTAAAATATATAAGAGTGATTTCCGCATCGAGGTATTCGACTCATCGGGCGCCATAATCGCCGAGACCGGCAGCAGAACAAAGACGGAGTTCGCCAACGCCTTCGATTCCTTTCCCCTGGGATTCATCGACGAAAAGAGATCGAAGAAGCGCTACGGGGTGGAGTCCTTCACCCTCTTTCCCGGGGAGGCAGTCTACGGGTTCGGCGAGCGCTTCGACACGGTGAACCACGTGGGGAAAACAATCGGGCTCTGGAGCTTCGAGGGGTCCGGCAACGCCTCGGGCCGCGTCTACAAGCCGGTCCCCTTCTTCATGAGCACCCGGGGCTACGGGGTTTTCATCAATACAACGAACCCCGTCACCTGCTGGATCGGCACGAGGGAATCGTGCACGAACCAGATCGCCGTGGAGGGAGGGGGGATGGACTACTATTTCTTCTACGGCCCCTCGCTGAAGTCGGTACTAAACGCCTACACCGACCTCACGGGGAAGCCCCCTGTCCTGCCGCGGTGGTCCTTCGGGACCTGGATGTCCCGGTGGTCCTACTTCACCCAGGAACAGGTCCTCCAGGTGGGGCGACTGCTGCGGAAGATGAAGATGCCCTGCGACGTCATCCACATCGACGCCGGGTGGTTCAAGAGCGGCTGGGCCTGCGACTGGCGCTTCGACAGGGACCGGTTCCCCGACCCGGAGGGGATGTTCGCCGAGCTCAGGGCGATGGGTTTCCACGCGAGCCTCTGGCAGTGCCCCTACGCCCTGGAGGAGACCGGACGGCTCGGCGAGGCGAGGAAGAAAAAGATCCTCCCGAAGATGAAGGGCCCCTTCGTGTGGCTGTACATGTACCCCGGATCCCCCATAGATTTTTCCAATCCCGACGGCGTCGCCTGGTACAAGGAGCGCCTCGCGGAGGTGCTGAGAAAGGGGGCCTCGGCCATCAAGGCCGATTTCGGCGAGCAGATTGACCCGCACATGAAATTCCGGGAATACGACGGCATCGCCATGCACAACCTGTATCCCCTCCTGTACAACCGGGCCGCCTTCGAGGCGGTGCAGGAAACGACCGGGGAGGGAATCATCTGGGCACGAAGCGCCTGGGCCGGATCGCAGCGCTACCCGGTCCACTGGTCCGGGGACAACTCGGCGAACTACCCGAACATCCTCACCTGCCTCAGGAGCGCCCTCTCCCTGGGGCTCTGCGGGTTCACCTACTGGAGCCAGGATACCGGCGGTTTCGCGGGGAACACCACGGACGAGCTCTACGTGCGATGGACCCAGGCGTCCCTGTTCCAGTCCCACATTCGCTACCACGCACCGCTCCCCACATTCAACGAGCCGTGGAACGTTTCGAAGGAGACGCAGGATGAGGTGCGGAAGCTCCTGGAGCTCCGGTACCGGCTCATCCCCTACCTCTTCAGCGAGGCGGCACGGAGCGCCGCTGCCGGGCTTCCCCTGCTCCGGCATTTGGTCCTTGAGTTCCAGGAGGATCCGACCGTCTACACCATCGAGGACCAGTTCATGTGCGGGGAGCGCATCATGATCGCCCCCATCATGACCCAGGACCACCGCAGGCGGGTCTATCTCCCCGGGGGTGTATGGTACGATTTCTTCACCGGCAGGAAGCTCGACGGCCCACGGTGGATCGAGGTGAAGGGAACCCTGAAGACGTTTCCGGTGTACGCCCGGGGCGGGGCGATCATACCCATGGCGAAGCCGGTCCGGCATACCGGCGAGCTCTCAACGAGGGGCATGACGCTGAAGGTCTATCCCGACGAAACGGGGCAGGCCGGATTCGTGCTCCATGACGAAAAGAGGAAGATCCGGATCGCCGCCGCAATCGCCGGCAGAAAAGTGAAGGTCTCCTGCGCGCCGCGGCTCGAGGATCCGAAGGTGGAGCTGCCGGCGGGGCGCAAAGGCCTGTCGGCGATTCTGCAGTGACGATCGGCATCCCGTCTCCGGTTGGATAGACGGCATCGAAGGATGTTCACATCCTCCGGAAAAAAACGGCTGGACAATGACGTGAAAATTTAAGAGGGGACTGTGACCGGCACCGTGATGGCGTACCGGCATGGGACCGCGGCCGATAACACTCATTGTGTCGCATGGAATGTCCTTTGTCCCGGGTGATTGAGAACATGATATAGCCATCTCCTGCTTCGTGTGCCGGGCACGGAGGCCCCAATGCCCGACGAGGCAGGATCTCGACAGGAGGGCCCGCACAGTTTATTGTGTTGTGCGGCTATCATAACAACCTATATGATACTCATGTGAATTCATGTTTGAGTCCACTGCACGAAATTGTCTTGACAAAACAATGGAAATAAATTAATGGTTGTTCATTAACTAACTGAACATGGTAGAACACCATGGCGCCAGGATTGGATGTTCCATGGAACGGAAGAGAATCAGGAAGTCCCAACAGGAGAAAATACTTGTAGAATCGAGCAAACTCTTCTGGGAAAAGGGATACGCCGAAACCAGCATGAAGGACATAGCCAACGCCTGCGGTTTCAGGCCTGCGAACATTTATAATTTTTTCAAGAACAAGGAATCGATCCTTTTCGAGATTCTACTCGAGGAGATGACAGATATCGTCGCGCCGATCAGGCATCTCAAGGATGATGCGAGTATCAGCCCGGACCGCGGGCTTTATCTGATGATAGAGAATCATGTCAGGCTGACTCTCGGTGAAAAAAGCTCATCAAAACTCCTGTTTGATGTCGGTTTGAAAAATCTGTCGCCGGCCAACAGGAAACAGATCATTAAGCTCAGGGACGATTATGATTCCATAGGTGAGACCATCATACGCAGGGGGATCGAATCGGGCATGTTCGCCGATATTGATGAGAAGATTGCGGTATTCAGCATCGCGTCGATAATAGCGCGCTCGAGGATTTGGTATTCCTCGAAGGGAAAATATACGATCGATGATATCGTTGAATTCGTTTACAATTTTACCATGCGCGGGCTCGGGAAATGATTTATCCCTTCGGGCGGGGGAATTTTTTGTTGTACTATGGCAATTAATGGTCGTTCATTAATCACACACTGGAGGGGAATGATGGAATACCGGAATTTAATTTTAAAAACTGAAGGTGCCGTTGCGAGCATCCTGCTGAACAGGCCCGAGGTAATGAACGCGCTGAACCGGGAGATGGTTACGGAATTGAATGATGCGGTAGTCGCTCTGGGCGGCGATAAGAGCGTAAGGGCTCTGGTGATTTCGGGAAGCGGCGGGAATTTCGCCGCAGGAGCGGATATCATACCCATGGCAGATCAAACTCCCGGTGAAGCGAGAGCCTTCAGCTTCAACGGAGCCTATAACGCAATCGAGGAACTCCACGTTCCCGTTATCGCCGCCATTTCCGGATATGCCCTGGGAGGCGGCCTGGAGCTCGCCCTGGCGTGCGACCTGAGAATATGTTCATCAGAAGCGAAACTCGGGCTGCCGGAAATAAAGGTGGGCATATTCCCCGGGGCCGGGGGGACCCAGCGCCTGCCAAAGCTTATCGGTGCGGGACGGGCCAAGGAGATGATATTCACGGGAATCCCGGTGGATGCGGCGACCGCTCTATCCTTTGGATTATGCAACAGGGTAGTCCAGGGCGATCCCCTGGCGGAAGCGCTCAATTTGGCAAAGATGTTCATTGAACGGCCGGCGGCAGCCCTCGCTCATGCCAAGCGGGCCGTCAATTTCGGCGTCGGAAGGGATCTCGACGCCGGGATTCGCTACGAAGCCGAGACATGGGCTGATCTCTTCTGTACCGAGGATCAGCGGGAAGGGATGAGAGCCTTCATTGAAAAAAGAAAACCGAATTTTAAAGGCGTGTGAGGATATATCATGAACGAAGTGGTAATAGTTGCGGGATGCAGGACGCCCATCGGAAGGCTGGGCGGTGTTTTAAAAAATTTGTCCGCTCTGGAATTGACCATACCGGTGATGCGGGAGCTCGTTAAGCGGGCCGGCATAGACCCGGCAGTGATAGAGGACGTCATCTGGGGATCGAATTACCAGCGGACCAACGGCGAGAACAATATCGCCAGGGTGGCAGCCGTTAAAAGCGGTCTCCCGGTGACGGTTCCCGGCATCACGGTGCACCGGAATTGCACTTCTTCCATGTCGTCGTTGCAGATGGCCTTCTACCAGATCCGGTGCGGCGAGGCCGATGTCATAATGGCCGGAGGTACCGACAGCATGTCCAACGCGCAGTACACGGTGGACAAGCTCCGGTACGGGGCGAACATCGGCCATGTCGAAGTCAGGGATTCCATGTGGGATTCACTTACCAACCTGGGAATCGGCCCGGCCATGGGTATCACCGCGGAAAACCTCGCCGAGAAATACGGCATAACCCGCGAGGAACAGGACGCGCTTGCTCTCTCGAGCCAGAAGAGGGCGGCAGCGGCGATGGAGAAGGGTTTTTTTAAAGAAGAAATCGTGACTGTCGAAGGCGGGACTAAAAAGAAAAGAGTCACCATCGATTCCGACGAGCATCCCCGCCCCGATACGACATTGGAGGGTCTGCGGGCTCTCAAGGCGAGTTTCAAGGAGGGAGGTACCGTCACCGCAGGGAATGCATCGGGGATCAACGACGGTTCGGCAGGCGTTATCGTGATGTCGGAAAAAAAGGCGCGAGAGCTTGGCGTACCGGTGCTGGCCCGTATCGTGGCGACGGCGACCACCGGGGTCGACCCGGCAATCATGGGGATCGGGCCTGTGTCGGCCGGCGCCAGGGCCCTGGAGAAGGCTGGTCTCCGGCTGCCGGATATGGAACTGGTCGAGGTGAACGAAGCGTTTGCGGCACAGTATCTGGCGTGCGAAAAGGAGATGGGCCTGGACCGCGAAAGGACGAATGTCAACGGCAGCGGCATAAGCCTGGGGCATCCGGTCGGGGCGACGGGCGTGCGCATCGTCATCAGCCTCATGTACGAGATGAAGAGGAGGGGGCTGTCCAAAGGACTGGCCGCATTGTGCGCCGGCGGCGGGATGGGGACCGCGGTAATAATCGAGAGGACGTAGAGGAGGAATAGCAATGGTGCGAAATCAACTGGTCGATTCCCGGGACCTTCGTTTTGTTTTATTTGAGATGCTCCATGCTGACGGGCTGTCTCGTTTTGAGAGGTATTCCGCTTTGGACCGGGACGCCTTCGATGCGACCCTGGACCTGGCGGAGCAGATGGCGGTGGAGAAGGTGTATCCCGCAAATGCCGCGTCGGACAGGAACGGCGCCCGTTATGACCCGGAGACAAAGAACGTTGCCGTCCCCGGCGAGTTCAAGGATGTGATCGCATATTTCAACGAGGCCGGTTTTTCCGGAATCGGCGGCGATCCGGCATGGGGAGGGATGGGCATGCCCGAGACGATTTGCCGCGCGGTGATGGAGTATTTTTTCGCGGCCAGCGTATCCTTCACCATGCATGTGTCCCTGTCGGTCGGCGCGGCGAACCTCGTCAGGAATTTCGCCCCCGAACACCTGAAGAAACTGTATCTTGAAAAAATGACCGCCGGTGCGTGGGGCGGAACCATGTGCCTCACCGAGCCCGATGCGGGGAGCGATGTGGGCGCGCTCAAGACAAAGGCCCTTCGGCAGGCGGACGGAACCTACCTCATCACCGGGCAGAAGATATTCATATCCTCCGGCGAGAACGACCTCTACGAGAACATCGTACATACCGTTCTCGCCCGCATCGAGGGGGACCCGCCGGGAACGAAGGGGATATCGATTTTCCTGGTGCCGAAATATCTCGCAAATCCCGACGGCACCATCGGCGGCCGCAACGACGTGGTCTGCTCGGGCATCGAGCACAAGATGGGCATCAAGGGATCGGCGACTAGTTCGCTCTCCTTCGGCGATAACGGCCGGTGCGTCGGCTGGCTCATGGGCGAGGAGCGGCAGGGGATGAAGATCATGTTCCAGATGATGAACGAAGCGCGGCTTGACGTCGCCCTTCAGGGACTCGCGGTATCAAGCTCCGCGTATCTCCATGCGGTGAGCTATGCCAAAAACCGCGTCCAGGGGAGCGATCCCCTGTCCAAGGGCTCGGCAAACTGTGTCATCGTGAAACACCCTGACGTGCGCCGGATGCTTCTGTGGATGAAGTCGAACGTCGAAGCCATGAGGATGATCACCCTGCTGGCGGCCCATTCGTCGGACCTGGCCCATGCCGAGCAGGGAGAGGCGGCGCGGGAGGCGCAGGCCCTTCTCGATTTCCTCATTCCGCTGTGCAAGGCGGGGAACACGGACCTGGCCTGGCTCGTGACTGCCGAAGCGATTCAGGTGTACGGCGGGTACGGTTATTGCGCCGACTACCCGGTGGAACAGCTCGCCAGGGATTCGAAGATCCTTTCCCTGTATGAAGGGACCAACGGCATACAATCCATGGACTTCGCCATGCGAAAACTCCTGATGAACCCCGGCATGTACAATTACTCGGTATTCAAGAAACGCCTCGGCGAAACCATGGACCTGGCGAGTAAATCGGTGGATCCGACCTATGTCGCCGTCATGACGAAGGCCCTGGGTTCCATCGAACAGGCGATGGACTTCCTGGCGAAGAAACGGGACGCCGGCGACATGGCCGCAGTGTTCGCCGCCGCGACCCCGCTTCAGCAGGCTTTCCGTATGCTCGTTCACGGCTGGATGCACCTCTGGTCCATGGCCCTGTGTGCGCCGAAACTCAAGGAAATCAGCGGCGGTCTGGAAGAGGCTGCGCTGAAGGAATTCGTACGGGACAACAGCGAGGCCGCCTACTATTACGGTAAAATCATCTCCTCGCGGTTTTACATCGGCTCGGAGCTTTACAAAATATTCGGCATGGTCGAAGCCATTCTGGCGGGCGAGCCCGCCGTGGCGGATTCATTCGAGGAAATATTCACCGGGGCGTTGGAATGATGGCCGGCTCCGGGGGGATGGCCGCGCTGGTCGTCGAGGGAGGAGGGATGCGCGGCGTTTTCGCCGCAGGCGTGCTGAACGCCTTCGGAAGCGCGAGATTCGATCCCTTCGATCTGTATATCGGCGTATCGGCGGGGGCATGCAATCTCGCATCGCACCTGGCCGGGCAGAACAGCAGGAATTTCGATATCATCGAGCGGTATTCCGCCACGTCCCGTTTTATCAATGTCAGGCGGTTCTTGGGCGGCGGCAGCTTGATGGATCTGGACTGGCTGTGGGAGGTGACCATGCGCGAGTACCGCCTGGACCTGGACCGGCTCTTCGGCAGGCTCAGGCTGATGGGTAAGGATTTCATCGTCGTGGCGACCTCCATGGAGAGCGGCGGGGCCATGTATCTGCGGCCGGACGGCGGGACCCTGGAGCATTACCTCAAGGTATCCAGTGCGCTCCCGCTTCTGTACCGGGGAAGGCTCTTCGTGGGGAAGGAGCGGGCCGCCGACGGCGGGATCGCCGATTCGATTCCCGTGGCCGAAGCGCATCGCAGGGGCGCGTCGGAGATAACGGTGATCCGCACCAGGCCTCCGGGGTATCGAATGAAGAAGAGCCGCATCGCCCCGTTCTATCCGGTTTTGTTTCGGAAATATCCCCGTTTCGCCGGGGCGATCGGGAAGCGGGCGGTGAGTTACAATAAATCTCTGGAGTTCATCGGGCGTCCGTCCGCTGGCGTAGTGATCCGCGAAATAGCGCCCCCCGAGGGACTTGACCTGGGGAGGCTGGCGCGGGACATCCCTTCGCTCCGCACGGCCTATGAATGGGGGATCATAAAAGGGTACGAATTCATCAAAACATGGGGAAAGGAGGATGAAAGAAATGAAAACACCGCAGGAATACATCGAAAGTCTTCGCAGGCTTAACCTGGTTGTATACCAGTTCGGGAAGAGGTTAACAAACGTGGTGGATGATCCCGTTATACGGCCGTCAATGAACGCGGTGGCCATGACCTATGCGCTCGCCCAGAAAAAGGAGTACGGGGATATCATGACCGCCACTTCCCATCTGAGCGGAAAGAAGATAAATCGTTTTACCCATATACACCAAAGCGTCGACGACCTGGTGAACAAGAGCAAGATGAACCGACTTTTGGGAGCCATGACCGGCTGCTGTTTTCAGCGGTGCGTCGGCATGGATGCGCTGAACGCCCTCTCCATGACCACCTTTGACATCGACGCGAAGTACGGCACGGATTACAACAAACGGTTCCTCCGGTATCTCCGCCATGTCCAGGACGAGGACCTGGTGTGCGACGGAGCCATGACCGATCCCAAGGGGGACCGGTCACTTCCGCCGCACCGCCAGGCCGATCCCGACCTTTTCCTTCACGTGGTGGGGGAACGAAAAGACGGGATTGTCGTGCGCGGGGCCAAGGCCCACCAGACCGGGGCGGTGAACTCCCACGAGGTGATCGTCATGCCCACCATCGCCATGCGGGAGGAGGACAGGGATTACGCCGTGGCCTTTGCAGTGCCGAGCGACACGGCGGGGATCACCTATGTCATGGGACGGCAGTCCTGCGACACGAGAAAGCTCGAAGAGGGGAAGATCGACCGCGGGAACGCCCTTTTCGGCGGCCACGAGGCGCTCATCGTCTTTGACGACGTCTTCGTGCCGCGGGAGCGCGTATTCATGCTGCGGGAGTACGATTTTTCGGGACAGCTGGTGGAGCAGTTCGCGTCGTATCATCGCCAGAGCTATGCCTGCAAGGTGGGCGTGGGGGACGTGCTCATCGGCGCTGCCCAGACCGCTGCCGAATACAACGGCGCGCAGAAAGCGTCCCACGTGAAGGACAAGATAATAGAGATGAACCATTTGAACGAGACGCTCTATTGCGGGTGCATCGCCTGCGCGGCCGAGGGGCACCGGGAGCCGTCGGGAACCTTCTACGTGGATACGCTGCTGGCGAACGTGCACAAACAGAACGTGACGCGGTTTCCCTACGAAATCGCGCGGCTGGCCCAGGATATCGCCGGCGGGCTCATGGTTACCTGCCCGTCGGAGGACGACTTGAAATCCCCCGAGGTGGGAAAATGGGTGCAGAAGTATTTTCATGGAACCAGCGACGTCTCAACAGAACACCGGCTCCGGATCCTCCGCCTTATAGAGAACATAACCATGGGGAGCGCCGCGGTGGGATATCTTACCGAGTCTATGCACGGCGCCGGGTCGCCCCAGGCGCAGCGGATCATGATCTCGCGGTTGGCCGATATGAAGGCTAAGCAGAAGGTGGCGAAGCGACTGGCGGGGATAGCCGGAGAGGGGGATGAAACGGATTTCAGCTGATCCGGGGTGTATATGCCTTCCCCGGGTTCATTTCATCAAGATCAATATTCAGGAGGATAAACCATGTTTCAAGAAACATCGATGGCGGCGGTTTTCCAGAACCAGGCGGTGAGGCTGGGCGAGAAAGCCTGCGTGTCTTACAAAATGGACGGGAAGTACGGTGATATCTCATGGAACGAGATGAACGATATGATACGGTCGCTGGGATCGTATCTGATTGACCTCGGGGTTAAGAAAGGGGATGCGGTGGCTCTCTTTTCACAGAACCGCTACGAGTGGTGGGTGGCTGATCAGGCCATCCTGTCGATAGGCGCGGTGAATGTGCCGATTTATGCGACCAATTCCGCAGAGGAAGCGCGCTATGTCCTCGATCATTCCGGCTCGGTGCTCTGTTTCACCGGAACAAAAGAGCACTATGAAAAGGTAACGAGCGTGCGGGGAGGGCTCCCCTGCCTCAACGGTATCGTCTCCTTCGATGCGGTCGATGGGGCTCTGACCCTCCGGGATGCCTGTCAGAAGGGGGAAGAGTCGGGGAACCGGGAAGAGTTCGACCGTCGCTTGAGCGGGATCAGGGAGGAGGACCCGGCCACGATCATCTATACCTCGGGAACCACCGGGAATCCCAAGGGGGTGATGCTATCCCACGGGAATTTTCTCGCCAACGTACGGCAGGGCATAGAGGATTTTTTGACCAAGATCGAATACGACAGCGAAGTGTACCTGTCCATGCTCCCCCTCTCCCATGCCCTGGAGCGGACCTGCGGCTACTACATGCCGGTGCGGATCGGCGGGCGCGTGGCCTTTGCCGTTGATTTTTCCACGGTTGCCCAGAACCTGGGCGAGGTGCGGCCCACGATATTCTACTCGGTGCCGCGTCTGTTCGAAAAAATACGGGCCGGCATCGTCAGCATGACCGGCGGGCTGAAGGGTTCGAAAAAACGGGCCTTCGACTTCGCCCTGGCCGCTGCCCGGAAGAATCTCCCCTACGTTTGCGCGGAAAAAAAACCGTGGGGCCTCACGGCCCTGCGCGTGAGGCTTGCGGAAAAGCTGGTATACTCGAAGTTGAAGAAACTGCTCGGCCTCGACCGGCTGAAGTTCTGCATCTCCGGCGGCGGGCCGCTGTCGCCGGTGGACGCCGAGTTTTTCATCGGCATGGGGATTACAATCTACGAAGGATACGGGCTCACCGAAACGTCACCCGTCACCAACGTCAACCGGCCGGGCGAGATAAAACCGGGGAGCGTGGGACGCGCCCTCCCTGAAACGATCGTGAGGCTGTCCGACGAAGGGGAGGTCCAGGTCAAGGGGCCCCAGGTCATGATGGGGTACTATAAAAACGACGAGGCCACGAAGGAGGTCTTCACCGCGGACGGGTTCTTTCGTACCGGCGATATCGGCGTGTTCGATGAGAAGGGACGGCTCACCATAACGGGACGCATCAAGGATATCATCGTCACGTCGGGGGGAAAGAACATATCTCCCCAGAATATTGAGAATCACATCCTCACATCGCCGCTCGTCGAGCAGATGGCGGTGATCGGCGACAACCGGCCCTATCTTGCCGCGCTCATCGTTCCATCCTTCGACGCCCTCAAGCGTTGGGCGAAGGATAACGGTGTCGCGTTCAATGGCGTCGGGGAGCTTATCGCGCATCCGAAGGTCAACGACCTGTACCGCGCTCTCATCGACGATCACATGAAGGACTACGCGAGGGTGGAGCAGATACGCGCCTTCAGGCTCATGGAGACGGAGTGGACCCAGGCGACGGACGAGCTGACTCCCACGCTCAAGGTGAAGCGGAAGGCAATCGAGAAAAAATACGCCGGCGTGATCGACGAGATGTATCGTGAGAATTAATTGAAGAGCGCAAGGGTAATTTCTGGAAGGAAAACAACGAGGAGGATGGAGAATATGAATGCACAGGGGGTATCGCGTATCGCGATCATAGGCGCGGGAAACATGGGACACCAGATCACCGCGCTCTGCGCCATGAACGGGCTCAGGACGACCTGCACGGATATCAGCGGGGAGATACTGAAGAAGGCGGAGGATTTCTTCCGGTCCTATATTGAAGGGCGCGTTGTCAAGGGCAAGCTGAGTACTGAGGAGGGGGCGCGGGCCGTCGCGTCGGCGCGCTTCGTTGAGGATATGGGCGAGGCCGTGGCGGATGCGGATTACGTCATCGAAGCTGCCGTGGAGGCGCTGGAGGTGAAACGTAACATATTCGCCGAACTCGACCGGATAACACCGCCCCACGCGATCCTCGCCACGAACAGTTCCCGGATCGTGAGTTCCCGCATCGCCGACGCGACGAAAAGACCGGCGCAGGTGTGCAACCTGCATTTTTTCAACCCGGCGCTGGTCATGAAACTGGTGGAAGTGGTGCGCGGGCCCCACTGTTCGGAAGAGACCGTGGCGACCTCCTTTGACTTGTGCCAAAGGCTGGGGAAGATACCGGTGCTTTTGGAAAAGGAGGTGGACGGATTCCTGCTGAACAGGATGCTCGGCGCGCTTCTCAGGGAAGCGCTGTGGCTGCACGACATGGGCATAGCCACCTTCGAGGACATAGACAAGGCCTGCGTTCACGGCGCCGGCTATCCCATGGGTCCCTTCAGACTGATGGACCTCACCGGGATAGACCTGGAGTACCTCATCCGCATGGAGGCGTTCCAGAACAGCGGTGACCGCGCCGAGCTGCCGTCTCCGGGAGTCATAGAGCGGTTTTTGAAGGGAGACTACGGCCAAAAAACGGGCAGGGGATGGTATGATTATGCGAAGGCCGTCAAATGACGGCGAAAAAGATCCTGCATATTTGCATTAACAAGTAAATGGTGGGTGCGGTTATGAGCGGCAAGATACCGAGATCGCCTGATGAAGATTACACCAGGGATATGGCCCAGGTGCGGCAGAAATACATACAAGAGAAGACAGGAGTCGAGCTCCGCAATGTGGGGAGCTATTCCTTCGATCCTGCGATCCTGAAAGGGAACATAGAGAATTTTTTCGGAGTTTCCCAAGTTCCCATAGGACTTGCAGGACCCCTCCTTGTCAACGGTGAACATGCCCGGGGGGAATTCTATGTCCCCCTGGCCACAACCGAGGGGACACTGGTGGCGAGCTACAACCGGGGCATGAAGCTGGTTCGCGAGAGCGGCGGCGTGAAAACCACGGTCACCGATGACGCCATGCAGCGCGCTCCGGTTTTCATATTCGACGACGCCCGCGCAGCCAGGGAATTCGGCACGTGGATCGATTTGAACTTTACGGACATAAAGGCGAACGCCGAGAAAAGTACGAGCATCGGCAAGCTGCGTAATATCGAGAAGTACCAGATGGGAAAGATAATGTTCCTGCGCTTCAATTTCACCACCGGCGACGCCGCAGGGCAGAACATGGTGGGCAAGGCGACCTATTTCGCCTGCCAGTGGATCATGCAGCGGAATCAGAACGTGAGACGGCACGCCCTGTCGGGGAACATCGATACCGACAAGAAGCATTCACTCATGAACACCCTCCACAGCAGGGGGAAGCGGGTTACCGCCGAGGTCGTCATCCCGCGCGATCTTCTTCATGACACAGTCAGGATGTACCCGGAACACGCGATTCAGATGCGATGGGTCGCCACCATGGGAAGCTTTATGGCCGGATCGAACAACAACGGTCAGCATTCCGCCAACGGCATAACCGCCCTGTTTATCGCCACCGGCCAGGACGTGGCGAACGTGGCCGAATCGTCGTCTGCTCTCGTGTACGCCGAGCTCACGCCGGAGATGGATTATTACTATTCCATTACCATCCCGTCGCTCATCGTTGCGGCCTACGGCGGGGGGACCGGGCTCGCCACGCAGCGCGAATGCATGGAGATGCTGGGCTGCGCCGGCAAGGGGAACGCGGCCAAGTTTGCGGAGATCGTCGCGGCCACGGTGATCTGCGGCGAGCTCTCCCTCGGCGCGGCCATAATGGCGGGCGACTGGGTTTCGAGCCATGAAAAGATGGGAAGGAACAGGTAAGCGCCGGTGCAGGACGCAAGCGTTCACTATGACCGGGTGACCGACGCCTGGCAGGCCATAATGGGGGACAATCTCCATTTCGGATACTTCGAATCCGGGGAGGGAGATCTGGAGCGCGCCACGAAGAGGCTGATCGACATAATGCTTGAGCCGTGCGGCTTAACCCGGCGAAGCAGGGTCCTCGACGCGGGGTGCGGTATCGGCGGTCCCGCCTGTTATATCCACGGAAAAACCGGCTGCGAAGTAATCGGCATATCCACGAGCGTGCGGGGAATAGCGACGGCCGGGGAATATGCTCTGTGTAAGCGGTGCTCCGGCTGCGTGCGATTCGAACTGGCCGACGCTCAGGACAACGGTCTGCCGGATCGTTCCTTCGACGTCGTGTGGGTCATGGAATCGTCGCACCTGATGCCGGACAAACATGCGCTCTTTCGTGAAAGCCGAAGGGTCTTACGGGAGGGGGGCACCATCGTCCTGTGCGACATCATGCTCTTCGGCGTTATGCCCTTTTTCCGCAAGGTGGGACATTATCTCCTGAACGGGAGTAAATATCTGCGCCTGCTGCGGACCTTCGGGAAAGCGGGATTGAACTCGCCGGGTACATACTGCAACGGATTGCGCGAAGCGGGATTCCGTGAGATAACGGTGCGTGATATAACCGCGGAGACGGTGCGAACGCTCCGGTGCTGGCGCGACAACGCGAAAGCATCCGGTGTTGTCGCCCCAGGCCGATTCTCCGAAAAAGAGGCGATGGAGTTCATGCGCGCCTGCGATATACTGGAAGATTTTTTCGCCAGGGGAATATTCGGGTACGCCCTGATCTCCGCTCGGCTGTGACGGTATCCGCCGAATCCTCGGTCCCGGCAGGGGAGTGTTACCGTGGTCCGGGCCGTATCCCCAATTTCGCGATTCTCTTTTCCCCCTGCTTCTCGAGCTTCGGACAGAGCATGGCAAACAGTTTCGGGAACACCATGATGAACCTGGTGATGAACCCCTGTGACGACGGGACCACTACTTCGACCTTCTTTTTCAGTACGGCCTGCAGGACCGCGCGGGCCACATCCTCGGGGCACCGGGGATCTCTCAGGAAGGTGAGCGGTGATCCGCCGTGTTCCGCCTCGTATTTGAGCATGGGCGTGTGTACCGAATCGGGGAATATCGCCCCCGCGTGAATGCGGTGCCGCTTCAGCTCGAGATGAAGGGCGAGGAAGAGTCCCCGCATCGCGAATTTCGTGGCCGTGTAAATGGAGCTGTACGTCTCCGGGACGATCCCCGCCAGGGAGGCAATGGTCACGATATATCCGCCCCCGCGGGATTTCAGGTGGGGAATCGCCTCCCGCGCGCAGTACAGGGAGCCCATGAGGTTGACGTTAATCTGGCGAGTGATTTCCGCCTCGGTGCAGTCCTCGAAGAGGTTCGGGGTGATGACGCCAGCATTGTTTACCAGTATGTCGATGCCGCCGAACCGGGCCGCCGCTTTTTTCATCAGGCTCTTTACTTCCTTCGGCTTCGTGATGTCGCAGGGGACCGCCATTGCCGATTCGCCGTAACGGCCGGCGGCCCCGGGCAGCTTCTTCCTGTTGTTGTCCGCCATCACGCAGTTAAAAATTTAAGAGGGGACCGTGGCCGGCACATCGGTGTGATTCCGGCATGGGACCGCGGCCGATACAACGCATTGTGTGGCATGGAACCTCCTTTGTGTTTTTAATAAATAAGTATAGAATACATTGACTTGAGTTTATTTTTTATATATATTTTTTTTTGTAGATGGTTCCTGAGTAGGTTCCCAATACTGCATCTGTATGGAATATTTAAAGGGATAATACTACAGGGATCTCAAATTATGCCTAATGTGGTAGCCAAAAAACCTGACAGTACATTAACACGTCGTATCTTTTGTAAAAAATAGTTCAATTGGTAATCGTACCGGATAGTAAAACATTTAACTATTTTTAATATTCCAGCACTTAATTTATACAAATACAATAGGAGGGTCAATGATAAAAAAATTTATTGTCTTTGCAGTGCTTTTGACACTGACATCAATTACGTTTGCAGGAAATTCACCGAGACATCACTTTGATCTGGTGAAGGACGCTGAGTTTTTCTTTAACTGGGGAAATGCCAGGTTTAAAGTGGAGCCGTATTTTTACCGCGGTGAAGGCAAATTTCGTATGGTAAAGGTATTTATGCGTGTTGCCGGTTCAACTGAATGGGAAAGCATGATTCATACCATGGAGCCTTTTGAAATTGGTAAAAGATGGGATGCCATGAAGAAAGGAAGAAAAGTATATTTGTCCATTACCAAACTATGGGGCAAGGAGGAGATTAATGGCCATAATTACTACAGCAAGGTCAGGGTCTCTCTTATCGCCTGGATAGAATCAAAACGACAGGTTCGGTAAGATACTATCATGTGTACTGTTAACTTTTTACCAACAGGTTAACAGTACACATGAAAAATTTACGATATTTCAAAAAGGTCTCTGTCATGTTGAAGCCCTTATCCATCCTCTGGGGTTCCTGAAAAAGGCCCGTTCAAACTACTCAAGTCGCGCCCCAAGGCGTTTTCCCACATCAGGATTGCTCATCATGAGATTGTAGCTCTCTCCCGGGTCTGTCTCCATGTTATACAGCAGGGGCCATGAGGCCATGGTCTGTTCGGAAATGACCGATCCGGGCGAAAATTTAAGAGGGGACTGTGGCCAGCACCATTTTGCCATACCGGCATGGGGTTGCGGTCGATACAACGCATTGTGTGGCATGGAACTTCCTTTATGTTGGTATAAATCAATAATCAGCATCATAATAATCTGAACCTACGACACTTTCTGTCATACTCGTGATGGTAGTGTGTAAATGAATACGGGTGAATTCATATTAATACAACGTCTCACGGGAGGACAACATGGCAATGATCAAGTGCCCGGAATGCGGGCGTGATATCAGTGATCAGGCAGGGGCGTGCCCACACTGCGGGTACCCGCTGAAGAAGGGGGAAGCAGCCGGTGTGGTGGTACATGACCAGAAAGAGGAAGCATTCGCAAAGTATGTCCAGGACAGGGTCGCGCACGGCTGGCAGATAATCGATAAAGAGCGGTACCTGGCAATACTCATGCTACCTGCGGCAACGGTAAACCACATCCTTCACCTGCTGCTGTCAATAGTGACCGTGGGCATTTGGCTGATAGTATGGCTCATTGTCGCCCTTGGTGCCCGCGGCGAGCAGCGGATCAGAGCTGAGGTAAACGATGATCTAAGCATGACCGAGTTCAATCCACGGACCAACGCCGCAATCTGTAATCGTGTCCTTAACGAGAAGACTGGAATATGGGAGTATAGACCCTGCGTGCGGCCGGCTTCTGTACCCACTACAGGAGGAACACAATGAAACGATTACATGTGTGTGTATGGGCGATGATGTTGTGCCCGATAGTCCTATTGGCACAGGCTGTGTCGAATACTCAGGTTCAGGAAGTGGTGGCACTCCCGGGCATGAACAAGACCAAGGTCTTCGAGAAGTCCTTGCAATGGATCGCGCAATCATTCGTGTCGGGAAAGAGCGTCATCGAATACCAGGACGCCAAGTCCGGCAAGATCATGGGCAACTGTTCGATTCCCTATGTGAATTCCCCGGCATCGGCATGGCATATCAACACAACAATCGCGATCGACGTGAAGGATTTCAAGGCCCGGCTGACCCTCACCGGCACATCGATATATTCGACACACAAATGGTTCAGACGATCGGGATCGGATGCGCCCTGGGATGTGCGGGAAGACGATATACCGGAAGTCAGGAAGGAACTGCAGAAGCTTGTCGGCGCCTTCACTCTATACATGAGCCAGAAGTCCGATGACAATTGGTAGGTCAAAGGAGATACGATGATGGACACCAGTCACAGCGGCACGTGATTAATTACTTGACTGGAAGTTATACTTTGTATAACATGTTGGCAGCAGTATGGAGGACGCCATGGAAGTGACTGTGAAAAAATGGGGCAACAGTCTCGGTATTCGCATACCCCGCGCGATTGCGAAGGACCTGAATCTCAGGGACGGTGCCGCCGTTGAAATCGAGGACCGTGACGGAAGCATTGTCATCTCGCCCAGGAAAACGACGCTCGCGGACATGCTTTCCAAAGTAGATGCGCACAACATCCACGGCGAAGTCGACTTCGGCGAGTCCGCGGGCAAAGAAGCATGGTAGCGCCATACGTACCGGGCCGCGGCGATCTCATATGGCTCGACTTCACTCCACAGGCCGGGCACGAACAGAGGGGAAGGCGCCCGGCGCTGGTGTTGTCGCCGCGCGAATACAACGGCACAGTCGGGCTCGCGCTCGTCTGCCCCGTCACCAGCAAAATCAAGGGCTATCCATTTGAAGTTCCGATCAGCAACCGCAAGGTGACCGGCGTCGTGCTCGCGGACCAGGTGCGGAGCCTGGACTGGGCCTCGCGGCACGCGACATTCATTGCCACAATCGCCGGCGCCGAACTCGAGGACGTCATGACCAAGCTGAAACTGCTGCTGTCATGAGCTTCCGGAAAACGGTACGGGTCAGTAAACTTCAGGACCGGCACCATATGGTCACGTGGCAGTCATCGAAGAGATTGGACACGAAAAGATACGATACCTGAACGGACGCGCGGCGGCCGTAAATAGCGCCGGCGATACCAAGTGGATTACGCTCTATGACATATACACAATCGCCAAGGATCTGGGCGATCACGTGACGAAAAATTAAGAGGGGACTGTGACCGGTACCGTGATGGCGTACCGGCATGGGATCGCGGCCGTTAGAACCAGCTGTGTCCAGACGAGCGATACGGTATCCCGGCAGACCGGCAGGTCGCGGCCTAGACCTTCCGCATCGCCAGGAGCCGCAGCAGGAGCTTCAGGAATCCCGCAATCCCCACCTTCTTGAATAAAATGGTGCGGTATAGGGAGTCGTGGATCGCCGTCGGTGCCGCGGCCCTCCCCTTTCTCTCCAGCGACAGGGCGCGAAAAATTGAATTTTCGATAAATCCTTGTGCTGAGTCCCGGTCTATGACCGGGATCGCAAAGATTTTCCTGTAAGTAAAAGTATGAGACGAATGTAAAGTGATCAGTGTGGTGGAACTTTTCAGGCCACGATGATCGTGGTAAAATAAATGATGGATATACCGCTTTTTTGCCCTCGGGGAGGGGGATCAATTGCCCCGAAATTATTGTTGATTAATACTACGTATCTGGTTTTTTATCCCTTAAAATTGAAGTGAACCGCGTGCGCTGATACTCCAGCCACCTGAGTAAAAAATTGTTATTCAACTATGGATATTCTGGATTTTATCGTTACGATCGGCGCTTGTACCATCATCATTATATCGATAGGCCAGCTGGCGGTACGCCGCAAGAAGGCCGTTAATTACTTCTGTTTCGGGTTCTATTTCTTAAACGGTTTTGTAATTCTGACATACGTGGCGAACCAGACGGGTTTTGTCCGGCAGTTTCCCCACCTGCTGTTCGTCCATTTCCCGGTTGAGATGCTCATAGGGGCGGTGGGATACTTTTACGGACGGGCTTTGGTGGAGGGGCGCGTACGATTCACCTACCGAAATATCCTCCTGTTCCTTCCCTTCATTGTGAGCCTGATCACGCTCCTGCCGTTTTTCCTGATGAACGGGGCCACGAAGCTGGCCGTGTACCAATCGTACTTTGCCGGGAACCAGTTTCTGCGTTTCATGTATTATCCTCTATTTTATGCCGAACTATGGATTACGTTCTGTACGGTCCTTTTCATAACAAGGTTATATTCCATTCTGAGGGAAAAAACAATACGGTTCCTCCGCCAGATCCGTCTGATCATGTTCTTCACAGTCTGCTGTTTCGCGTTTCTCCTTTTCGTGTTCTTCCTGGACCTGTACGAGGCCGAATCCCTGTACAGGATTTCCGAAATTATCTGGTGTCTTCTTTTCATAATGCTTTTCTTCATCAGCAACAGATATCCGGAATTTTTCAACAAGCTCAGAAAAGAAGCGAGCCGCGTAAAATACCGGAGATCGAAGATCGCAGGCATAGACGTCCGTGCAGTCGTCGAAAGGATCTCGGAACTCATGGAGTACGAGAGGATATACGAAGACGACGGCCTTACCCTGAGGCAATTGAGCGCCATTATGGAGGTAACCCCCCACCAGCTTTCCGAGATTCTCAATAAAGATATGAGCACCAGCTTCAAATCGTACGTGAACGCCCACAGAATCGAGGCCGCGAAAAGAATGCTGATCGATCGTCCGGATGCGTCGATACTGCAGATAGCCTATGAGTGCGGTTTCAACTCGAAAACGACCTTCAATACGACCTTCGTGAAGCTCACGGGCATCACGCCTTCAGATTTCCGTTCCGAAAACCATTAAAAAAGTGGTTCCGGTATATAACCTGGAACGACACGCGCCCTTCTTCCTGTTATCTTGAGTACCAAATAAAACACCGTTCATTCGACCTGCAAGTGGACGGAGGGATGAACGCGTCCTTTCAAACGGGCGCTGTATCTCCATGTACGCGGCGTGTACGACGTCGTTTTTTTCGAGCCTGGCGGGAAATGCATTCGAGGTGCGGGCGATGAGTAAAGTCTGTTGCTGGCCATTCTTCATAATTACCCTGTCACTGGCGATAACTATCGCCGGGCTGCGCGATTTGCGGTCCGAGTACGTGTTCCTGAAGGACGGGAAGATCATTCCAGGAAGCGTTGTCGGTGACACCGCCGCCGGAATCGTGGTGCGCCAAAAGAACGGCACAACCGCCACGATCCCGAGGAACACGATCAGCCGTGTCGCCTACACGAACCTTTACCTGGGCAGGCTCTACGTGCGGCTCACCGACGGCAGCGACTTCCTGGGTTTTCTGGTTGATGAGGACTCCGACACCTATACCTTTCGTAAGAGCCTGGAAAGCCCGGATGAATTCAGGGTGGACAGGCAGGACGTGCTCTTCTCCACCCGGCGCAACCCCACGCACCTCAAGGGATCGGCCGGCGAGGACAGCGTCGAACTCAAATGGCACGCCCCCTACAACAGAGTATCGAATTATAACATTTACCGGAAGGGCCCGGAGGACCGGGATTTCGCCCTGGTGGAAACCAGCGGCGACGTTGAGGAGGAGCTGTCGGGGCTGATGAGCAGGACGGCCTATACGTTCTATGTGACCGCCGTCTATGGTGACGGCGAGGAATCCCTTCCCAGCAACATTATCAACGTCACCACCAAAAACTTTCTGCCCGATACGCCCGGCAGATTCAGGGCCTCGATAACGAAGGGCCACGCGGGGAAGATGGATGTGGGGCTCTCCTGGAAGGTATCCGTCGACCCCGATGGAACCGTGTCCCACTACAATGTCTACCTGAAGTCCGGGATCGGCACGAAGCTCCAGGGGAAAACCCTGCAGACCTCCTATGAATTGTCGCGGCTGGATACGGCGGAGGAATACGACGTCATCGTGCGCGCCGTCGACAACACCGGAACGGAATCGGAAGAGGCGCTTCTTACCATCGACCGAGGCAGGGTAAAGGAGCCGCCTCCGAAACCGTATGTGTCGCTGAGCCTCTACGGCTCCTTTCTCATGCCCCTTCACGACAACGGCTTCAAGAAGATCGCCGGCAACGGCTTCGGGATACTGGCGAGCGCCGAGTGCCGCAACCTCTTCCTGCCCCGCCTCTCGGCGGGCCTCGAAGCGGGGTACCTGCGGTTTTCCGGCAAAAAAATAGACATGACCAATACAACGGAGAGGCATGTGATCGCGCCTCTCTGCGGCATGGTCCGCTACGACATACGTGTGTACGACCAGTTCTTCGTCGTCCCCGAGGCGGGGGGCGGTATGGGCTGGAACACCTCGTATTCCTGTGAGTATTCCCAACTCAGGGGCTGTGTCAGCCGGATGGACAGCGGGCTGCTGCCGCTGGTCACCGGCGGTCTGGCCCTGAGCTACAGGGGGCTCTTGCGATTTTCCGTTACCGCCGGCGCGCGGTACTATCGTATATTCGACCCGGTATCCCCGGTGGATTTCATGATGTTCTACGCCGGGACGGGTTACTCATTCTGAGAAATGAGAAGAAACGAACAGCGAGGAAAACAATGAGAGCACTACTCGTAATCACGGCATCCCTCATGGCGGCGGCGATGATAACCCTCACCGCCTGCGAGGCCGTCTTTGACAGGTATCTGACGGACAGCGATTCCGTCATATACCTGTTCCGCAGCTCTAAATCTTATAACGGCACAATGGGCGGACAGGGCACCAGGGACGGGCTGGACGCCATCTGCATCGGCGAATACCAGGCCAAGTACGGCCACCTTCCGGTGGAAAACGTGCGGGCCTTCATCAACGTTTCCCCGGACGACCAGATGCCGTACATGCCGGCGCTGTTCGGGGTCCCCACGGACAGGCCGATTCAGGCCGTGAGCGCCAATTCGCCGTACGCCCCCACCCTCATCCTGGCGTACGACTGGAACGATCTTATGGACGGAAGGCTCCTGGCCACCTTAATTGCGGCCGATGTTGCCGAAAGCAGCACTTCTTACTGGCTCGGCGACAAATCCGACGGTACCGCCATTGGGGACGCGTCCAGCACCTGCCAGTACTGGACAAGCAACGTGGGTGTAGGGGGTATGGTTACGAGCGGAGAAACCGTATGGCTCGGTTTTGGCAATGCTTCGTGCGCCAACAACTCGCGCATCCTCTGTATCGCCTGGTGACGGCGCGGAACCGGTAAAAGACCGTATCGCGTATTAGAAAAGTAGAGCGGTAACTGCGACCGGCGCCGTGATGGCGTACCGGCATGGGACCACGGCCGATACAATCCATTGTATCGAATGGACCCTTCGTAGTGACCTGTGTATTAATACAATGTGCTCATAGCTTATTTGAAATATTTCCCCATGAATACGGCCGGCGTGACGATCCGTTTGTCCTTTACCTGTTCGAAGTGCTTCGTGTTTCCCGTCACCAGGAAATCCGCCCCGGAGGATTCCAGCACTTCATAGAACATGAGGTCGTCGGGATCGTGTATCGCCACGGCACGCGGTTTCGCGTCAACGCGCTCGCCAAGATCCTCGATGTGGATTACCAGAGTATCCACCGCGTCGGGATCCAGCTTGAATTTGTCCCGCTTCAACACGCCGCGGTACTCGCTTATAATCCTGTCATCGTAGCATACGGTTACCGCTTCATTCAGTATCAGGTTCAATATGTCGGCGGGCGTGCCCCGGGGATTGAGAGTTCCCGCGACCAGCACGTTTGTGTCCAGCACTATCTTCATTTACCCCTGCGGTGCGCCCGCACTTCAACGACAATCTCCTCCATCGTCATGCGGGCCGCTCCGGTCGCCTCGGCCTTTTTGCGTATCGCCCGCAGAGCCTCGCCGGCGCGGGCCCTTCTGCTTGCCCGGAGCGACTCTTCGAGGTTTTCATCCGAAAGCGGGGTGAGCAGGGCGATCGGTTTACCGTTGTTGGTAATCACGAGCTCGCTCTCCTTCTTGAGGTCCTTCCATATCGTCGCAGGCTTCGTTCTCAGGTCCCGTACGGTAATAAATTTCATAACCCACCTCATATCAGCTAAGATACCTTTTTGTCACACAATTGTCAACAAATAAAGAAGGGTCCGTACGGTCCCGGCCTAGACCTTCCGCAACGTGACGAGTTTCAGCAGGAGTTTCAGGAAGCCCGCCATCCCCACCTTCTTTAATAAAATTGTTCGGTAGAGCGCATCGTGCGTGGCCGGCGGGACCGCGGCACGGTCCTTCATTTTTAGGGCGATGGCGCCGGGCCTGCAGGCGGCAACGCAGACCCCGCAGCCGATGCACCGCCCCTCATCCACGTGCGCCGTGCCCTCGGTGATGGCGACCGCATCCATGGGGCAGCGCTTCACGCAGGCGCCGCAGCCGCTGCAGCGCAGGGGATCCACCGCGGCGAGATAATTCGAGGCGACGATGTCGGAGGGCCTGGGGAAAAACCGGTAGCCCGCCAGGGCGTCGCAGCAGCAGGGGCAGCAGGCGCAGAGGAAGACCGGCCGGCGGGCGTTTTCCGCCTGCAGTACGAACCCCGCCTCCTGGAAGAGGTCCAGCAACCCCGTGAGCTCGGCGCGGGTGATCCTCCTGGCCGAGGGGATCCCCTTCTGCAGCACCGACTCCGCGGCGCTCCCGAACATCATGCAGCACTCCCGTATGGGCGAGCGCCCGCAGGGCTCGCCCAGCAGGTCCTTCGACTGCCGGCACACGCAGTGCATCACCGCCAGGGGCTCCGGCAGGTCCTCCACTATTTCGCGGATGCTGTCGTAGGACGGGACGCTCCGCCCCGGCGCCACGCTCTGCTCCACCGGCACGGTGCGCATCTGGCGCGGCCGGTCCTCCCGGGCGAATTCCTTCCTGAAGGGGCCGCGCATGTAGTCGTGGGAGAGCCGGGCCGTCTCCGCGGTGAGGCGGTCCACCTGGTACTCGTAGATGCCGATGGCGAACTGCGCCAGGGAATAGCGCGGCCGCCTCGTGGCGAGACCGCTCCCGGATATGGCCCCCCGCCTGGCCAGGCCGGAGAGCATCGCCCCGAGCCGCTCCCGCGGGATCGAAAACCCGGCCCGCGTCACGCGGCGGTGGATCCTGGCCACCGGCTCCGAGACGATGCTCAGGTGCGACGCCACCGCCACCTCTTCCGGCGAGAAGAGCCGTTTCAGGAGCTCGATCTCGCCCCCCTCCGGGGAGGCGGGAAAGCCCAGGGGCATGCGGCGGTCGATCTCGTCACGGAGCCTGTGATAGGCAGCGTCACGGGGATAATCGGCGGGGCCATCGGTCATATGCGCAGGAGCCTCCTGATCAGCGGTTTCTTCAGGGAGATGGCACCCTCGGGGCATATCTCCTGGCAGCAGTAGCACCGGATGCAGGTGGCGTAGCGGTGTTCCGGCGGCCTCGCCGTGTCGCCGTCGACCCAGTCCACCGACTTGGGGCTCGTGGGGCAGAGGGCAACGCACTGGCCGCAGGCGACGCACCGCTCCCCGTCGATCACCGGTTTCGGCACGAGCCTGTTGCCGGCGAAGCGCATGACGCCGCTGGCCCGGTATACCTTCAGCGGCTTCCTCTCGATGTCGAAGGCGGGCTGCCGGAAGGAGTGGAAGTCTTCCCCGGCCAGCTCGATCTCCTCCTCGCGCCAGGTGCCGGCGCCGGACTCGTGCCCCCGCACGACGGTGGGGACGTACCGGGGATCGATGTCGATGAGCCTGCACACCGTGGCATCCAGGGCGATGGGGTCCGTGGAGAAGAGGAGCAGGTTCATCTGACGGGGCTTCCCCCCCCGGGGACCATTCCCCTCCATGGCGGTGACGCCGTCCATGATGTAGAGGGCCGGGTGCACCAGGTTGTTCAGGTCCACCAGCATCTGGGCGAACTGCTCGGCGTCCGGAAGCTTGATGTGGTACTCCCCCTTCCGGACCCCGGGGATGCAGCCGAACTGGTTCTTCACGCAGCCGGTGTACTTCTCGAAGGCGTGGGTCTTCAGCTTCGGGAGGCTGACGATGACATCGTGCTCCCGCACGGCCGCCGCTACGGTGAACTTCCTGTTCTGGACCCCCTTCTCGAAGAAGACCTCCACCGGCGTCTTGAAGTCGGCGGCGGCGATGCCCAGCTCGTCCGCCACCTCCTGCAGGCCCGCCTTCCTGGCTGCCCCGGCGGTGCTCCCGATGCTGGGGGAATCGCCGTAGGAGACCCGGGCGCCTGCGGCGATGAACTGCTCGGCCACTGCCCGGAACACCGAGGGGTGGGTGGTGACGCACTTCTCCGGCGGGTCCGCCACCAGGAGGTTCGGTTTCAGGAGGAGCCGCTCACCCCCTCTCACGAACGATGAGGCGCCCCCCAGGAGGGCCAGCCCCCGGTCCACGGCGCGCCGCACCTCGTCGGTATCATAGCTGCCGCAACTGATCAGCACCACTCGGGACATCGGCTCCTCCTTGCTGCACGGAACGGCAGCGGTTGAATCGGCGAATTGGATTGGATTGTTTAACGGGATAACGATGCTGTCAACCCCATTTCCCGTTCTCGGAGTGGTGCCACGGGCCGAATGTCATGATCCGCGGCTGTGAAAAAAAAGCCGGTTTACTTTTGTTAATTGCGAATACTCCCGGCGTGTAGTATATTACGTATGAATACCAGGGTAACGTCGATATCACAATCGCTTGCATGATTGCCGCTGCAGCGTAACTACGACGGCCCTGGACTGTTCAAAATACTGTAGTATGCCGTGCGGGACTCTTCGCCCAAAGGGAGGGATTTTCAATGAAGATACTACTGATTGCGTCGATAATCGAAGTGCTGGTCATCGTCTGCGCGTCGGCGCCCGCCGGCGCCCTGCCGGTCAGGAAATCGGTCTCATACCCGGAATCGGTGCAGGCCCATCCTTCGACGCAGGCCGCCCTCCCATGTCATACGGTATGGCGGTACAACGTCACCCTGCTGGGCCTCTCCGACGTCGACAGGCAGGAGCAGGAGGCCGGGGGCGTCGAATACACCGGTGCCGGGAGCGAATGGAACTGGCACAGGGTCTTCGGCTACTCCACCATCGTCACCGGTCTGGCGGCGATACTCACGGGATTCATCGCCCCCGACGCGGTCCACTGGGGCTTCGCCGTGGCGAGCACCGCCCTCGGGGTCGCCACCTGCGCCAACGGCTTCTACAGCTACCGCGGGGTCATCGGCGGCAGCGCCCAGTACACGGCGCACGCCGTCATGGGGACGGCGGCCACGGCGGGCTTCATCACCACCCTCTTCCTTGCCGGCAGGGAGGGATCACGGGCCCATGCGGTCAGCGGCGCCGCCTCGGGCCTGGTCTTCACTGTGTCCGTCGGCATCTGCTATTTCTGACAGGCCGGAGAGGCTACTGCCTGGTGAAGACCAGCTTCAGCGCCAGGGAGGCGAAGACCGTGCCGGCGACCCGGTGCAGGATCACCTGTCCCCGCTCCGACCGGTTGATCCACCGCCCGATCATCCCCGACAGCTGGCTTATCATGCCGAAGACGACGATGGTGACGGCGATGAAGATCGCTCCCAGCATCACGAGCTGAAGCGTGAGGGAGCCCCGCGAGGGGCTGGTAAACTGCGGCAGAAATGCCAGGAAGAAGATCGACACCTTGGGGTTCGTGACGTTCATGAAGATCCCCCGTCGGTAGAGGCGCCATTTCGAGGGGCGCGACTCCTCCTCCATCCGTACCGGGCTCGCCGAGGCGCGGAAGGAGAGCCAGGACAGATACAGCAGGTAG
>JAFGJK010000142.1 GCA_016929135.1 Spirochaetota bacterium
GGATCCTGGTCTCGTATTTCATTCAGACCGCGGTGTGCAGTATGCGGCGGACGGCTTTCGTACACGAATCGGCGAGCATAAGATGATTCAGAGCATGAGCCGGAAGGGCGACTGCGGGGACAATGCCTGTGCGGAAAGCTTCTTCGCCACCTTGAAGGCCGAGGAAGTATTCCATCGTTCATACAGAACGAGGTCAGAGGCGATGCAAAGTATCTTTGAATACATCGCGGTATTCTATAACCGGAAGAGAAGGCATTCTTTTCTTGACTATATAAGTCCGGAAGAGTATGAATCACGAATGAAAAACAGTAAATCTGTTGCGTAACGTAGTGTCCTGAAAATCGGGGCAGGCCCATTCCGTTTCTGTACAATTAGTTGCTTATTTGGACAATTGACATTGGTGTTTCATGTGTGTTGTGTTGTATGTAACAATTTCTGGAGATTTTGACGTCACGGAATAATGAACATCTTTTGTGTATCCTCTTTATTTATGTGTATCTTTTTTACCGGTAATAGCGAAGAGCCGGAATCCACTTTTATAAACGCAGTGGATTCCCGCTTTCGCGGGAATGACGGGACATATAAATAAATCCATTTTTGTTTTACAACAAGTCTAATAACCATAGCCCTTTATAGGGGAGGAAGACAACTATGGGAAAAGATTATACCTATTAGACAGAGGAATTAATATTGCTCGGCATTTACCGGAGGAGGAAACATCACTATGGTTCTCATGCCCATTTCAGACATCGATTTCGAGCCCAGCGAGACCAGCGTTCCCTGGAAGATTATGAAGGATAACGATATCGAGGTGGTCTTCGCGACCCCGTCGGGGAAGCAGGGGAAGGCCGATCCGCGGCTTCTCTCCGGGGATGGCCTCGGTATCTGGAAGAAGATATTGATGGCGGACAGGGAGACGATAGGCTTCTATTCCCAGATGGAGCAGGATCCCCGGTTCAGAAATCCCCTCAAGTACGAAGACATCGATCCATCCAGGTACTCGGCGATACTGCTTCCGGGGGGACACGCCCCGGGGATGAAGAGCTACCTCGAGTCGGAGGCGCTTCAGAAGGTCATTGTGCACTTCTTCAACGAGCACAAGCCGGTGGGGGCGATATGCCACGGGGTGCTGGCCTGCGCCAGGAGCATCGATCCGAAGACCGGGAAATCGGTGCTGTACCACTACAAGACCACGGCGCTGTTGAAGCGGTTGGAGCTGATCGCCTATTACCTTACGTGCCTGTGGTTGAAGGACTACTACAGGACCTATCCGATCACGGTTGAGGACGAGGTGATATCGTTCCTGGCCGACAGGAAGAATTTCATCCATGGCAACTCGGGTCTCTTCAGGGATTCAATGAAGAGCCAGTGGCATGGATTTACCGTCCGGGACAGGAACTACCTTTCGTCCCGGTGGCCCGGGGACGTACATCGGTTCGCCTTCGATTTTTTAAAACTCATCCGATGATGTGCAACCGCTCCGGTCGAGGTGCCGGGCGGCGCAGTAAGCTTGGAAAGGCCCGGCGCATTCCCCATGCGCCGGGCCTTTCCTTATTAATAATAGCCTTCGGGGCCGGTACGTTTCAATCGTTCACTGCAGCGTGGTGATTGCCGGAACGGATTGGGGCCGGCAACAAGGATTTTTCCTCCGAGACATTCCTCTCGAGGTTTCTATTTCATAGCTCCTTATGGGCGAAGAAGACAATCGTCGGGCAATTATGCTAATTATCTCTATCAACTTAGTCGCATAAGACTTTAAGGAGGCAATGTAGTATGGCATCGAGAAGACGAACAATTCTAATGGCAATCGGAATTCCACTGTTCGTGCTGCTGACGGTGCTGTCGGTTATCGGCCTGATCTATTACCGGCAGCTGACGCAGACACGTAAGCTCATGAGGCCCATGGTGACGCAGCAGTTGGAGAAGAACCTGTACGTGTGCAGGGCCGCATGGTTCAACAACTTCTTTCTTTTCAAGACGGATTGCGGCCTCGTGGCCTTCGATACCGGTCTGTATCCTGAAGTAACCAGGAGAGAGTTGGCGAAACTTGGATTCAGGCCGGAGGACGTGAAGGCCGTTTTTCTCACTCATTCGGACCAGGAACATGCCGGCGGGGCGATCAACTTCCCCAATGCCAAGATCTATATCGGCAAGGATGAGGTGCAGATGATCGACGGTACCACCGGGAGGGTGCCGTGGCCGCTGTCGATCGTCTATTACAACGAACTGAAAGTGCCTTACGAGACCTTGGAGGACGGCCAGGTGGTGGATGTGTGCGGCCTCAAGGTGAAGACGGTGTTCTGCCCGGGGCATACTCCGGGAACCGTGGTGTACATAGTGGGGGACAAGCTCATTGCCGGCGATTCCATGGGCTTGAAGGACGGCCGCATCGTTGGCTTCAACGAGTATCTCTTTGTCAATATGGATGTTGAACGCATGAATCGATCGATACGGGATATTCTGGCGAAGCTTCCCGGCATCACGCAAATCCTGACGATGCATTTCGGTATGACCAGTGACGTCGACAAGGCATTCGAGAATTGGAGAAGAAAGCGGTGAATCAACCGCAGAGAGTTTACAATGAATAAAAGAAACGGGAACTGGAAGAAACGGTCGCTGGTGATCTCCAGCCTGCTTCTTGTCCTGGCGATTGCATTATTCGGGACGTACAAATACGTCAGAACCCAGCATCGCAAACACTACCATCCCCTGGAGACGCAGGAGGTCTTTCCCGGCGTCTATACGATTCGGGACGATTACGTCAACGCCTGGTTCATCAGGAGCGACTGCGGCCTCGTGGCGATGGACACTGCGATGCACGCGGGCACCATCAGGCGGGAGATGGCGAAGCTCAACCTGCGTCCCGAGGAGGTCAGGGCGGTGTTCCTCTCCCATACCGACGTGGAGCACGCCGGGGAGCTCAAGGTGTTCCCCAACGCGAAGGTGTACATGGCCCGGGAGGAGGTTCAGATGGTGGACGGTACGACGTACAGGGTGCCTGTGCTGTTCATGAAGAACAGCATCTCCGTCCCCTACGTCACTCTCGTTGACGGACAGGTGATGGACCTGTGCGGCGTGAAGATCAGATGCATCCTCACACCGGGGCACACGCCGGGATCCATGTCCTATGTGGTGAACGACACGCTGCTTTTCGGAGGGGATACCCTGAACATGAGAAACGGCAGGATCGAGGTGTTGGACAAGGGCTTCGTCAACATGGACCTTGATACGATGATGAAGTCCATCACAAGGCTCTCGAAACTGACCGGTATTCGGTATGTGCTCACACTGCACTTCGGGTATGCCGAATTTCAGAAGGCCTTCGAAAACTGGAGGGAGCAGTGAAGTGTCGGCATTGTGGACAGTTAAATAATACCGGGGGAAAGTGCCGAAGGACTGTTACGGCTAAATCATTCCCCCGGAAACGCAGGAGAAGAAAACATGGGAAAAAAGATCATTTTATGGACGCTGGCCTCTGCCGCTGCACTTACCATCGGCATGGCGGTCTATTACGTCGTCATTCTGCTGGTGCACAGGACGTTGCCGTAAGATCACGGCGGGAAGCATGAAGGGATTGATGGTATCCGGTTCCGGCGAGGACCGGCTCGTCACGGAATTTCGCGACGCAAGTCCCCTTTGCCGGAACCGGGAGCATCATCCGGATAGTTTTTCCTGGATGCTGCTGCCGATTATCATGCGGAACGTGCATCGGCAGTTGTGATGATTGATGTGTCGGATACTGCACATCGGCGAGGAAGCAAATAAGCATTTTAATAAGACTGATTTCTTTGTCAAATATCCGATGGATTATCGATTTCGCGGGAATGGCGGGACATTTATTTGAATATTCAGTTTGATAAAAGTCTAAACGGTATTGAGAGAATTTATGATAAGAGTATATTACAGGCAAATCGACGCGCACACAACGGTTGAGGAGATTCAGAAAATCACAAGGGAACTTCTCTCCGGGATCGTTGAAAGGGAAAATGTATCCCTTGAAGATAAAATCCCTTTAAAGGTGCATTTCGGGGAAAAGGGTAATCATACATATATTAAGTCTGAAAATTACCAGGGAATCATAGAATATCTTAACAGCAGGAACATAGATGCCTGTTACATTGAAACGAGCGTATTGTATGGAGGGCAGAGGCACTGCAAAGCACTTCTCTTAAAAACCGCTGCGGAGCACGGCTTTACACAGCTGCCCCTGGTCGTTGCCGACGGCGAGCGGGGTGAAGCGTTTACCGAGGTTGATATAAACCGGAAGAATTTTATCACCTGTAAAATAGGCAGTGGTTTTCTTGAGTACAGGCAGGTTATCGTGTTATCCCATTTTAAAGGGCATACGCTGGCAGGCTTCGGGGGAGCGATCAAGCAGCTTTCAATGGGACATGCGTCCAAAGGAGGGAAGCTCGCGATGCATATGGGGATCAAGCCCAGAATAGTGAACAGGAAATGTAAAAAGTGCAAATTGTGCATGCAGGCATGTAACGAGAATGCGATTACAATTGATGAAAAGAGATCATTCATCGACCATAAAAAATGCGTGGGTTGCGGAGCCTGCCTTTCGGCGTGCACCTTTAAGGCGGTAACAAGGATGACTTTAAAGGGTATATACAATGCGCTGCATTTGAGACGATTCAGGGAAAGACTTGTTGAATACGCCTATGCTGCTCAATTGGGTAAGCACAATATATATTTTAACTTCGCTATGAACATCACAAAGGGGTGTGACTGTGAACCAAAAAAAATGAATACGATCATGGATGATATCGGAATCTTCGTATCCATGGACCCCGTGGCAGTCGACCAGGCATGCTATGATTTTGTGAAAGAAAGAGGAAAAACGTTCAGGGGGAAGGAGCAGCTGTTGTATGCCGAGAAAGTCGGCCTCGGTTCAAGACAGTATGAATTGGTTCGGATGTAGCGGAGTGAATTTGATGCGCATTGTCATCTCTCGATTCAGCTATATTTATGCTGAACAAATTTTGGATAAGGGCGATTGGAATTGAAGAGCTGCACCTTTAAGAAATTTAACCGTGTCAGCGAATATCGCAGTACGGTCCACTACTACTGGAGTGTCGGAGGATTTTCGTATGTACTGTTTATATCCAACGGCCAAGATAATCATCATATCGGGAATCGTAATCAACAGCTTTACCGCTATTGAACATATCACCGGCCAGCCGAGAGGGAGACGTAATTATTTCCGGTTTGTGAGGGGTATTATCATAAGCGTGTTGATTGCACAACTTGGCCTGATCGGTTTCGGATATCACCGTGAACATCCCTGTGCGCTTTTCCCATTTCTCACTTTCCTTTATCTCTTCGGTCCCCTCTGGTACATCCGGTATCACAAATTTCTTAATCCCGGGAGAAAAGTACCCCGCCGGTACGTGCTATCCCTCCTGCCGGCGTTTCCAATATTCATAATTGAACTTTATATACAATCATTGCCGCGTCCGCGCAAGTATTTCCTTTTTCGGGAATTTTTCAGGAATCCGCTCGAACATTGGATTATATATGTTTTTTTTTCATGTATACTTGTCCTTGTCTCTTATGCCTGTATGCTCCTGTATGTTCAGATAGGTTTCCTTAAGGATAATATCCTGAAACAACCTCTGCGTCTTTCAATCTTGATATCCACACTCTTTCTGGCATCGGTGGTCATTATATGCATGTATTGGATAACCATGAATCCCGATTATGTGCTTATTGGCGACAGCATGCTCAGTTCGCTGGTGATTATCTATTTTCTATTTAAAAACCGTTTTCCGATATTTTTCCAGCTTCTCACGAAAGAGATCCGGCAGAAACGTTACCGTCAATCCCTCCTGAAAAAGCATGATCGAGAGGTAATACATGAACGACTTGCGGAACTCATGAATGATGAGAAATTATACCAGGACATGGACCTGCGCATCAGTGACGTGGCGTCTCAATTGATGATAACCACACACCAGCTTTCGCAGCTGATAAACGAGCGCAATAAAACCGATTTCCGCAACTTCGTGAATCGTTTTCGCATAGAGGAGGCAACGAAACTCCTCTTCGAGGAGCATGATCGCAGCATCATCTCGATATGCTTTCATGTCGGCTTCAATTCAAAGGCGGCCTTCAATAAGACATTCAAGAAAATGATGGGATGTTCTCCCAAGGAATTCAGGGAAAATAGTAGTAAACAATTATAATTATCAACGACTTCGCCTCTCTCTTCCCCTAATCTTCTATCAGTTTCAGTCGTCGCCTCTTTCCGTGAATGTTGTGTCGGCTGTTCACGGGATGCGCGGTATGTAACGTCCAATTGCTGATGCGGGGAGATGCGATGAAGATGCAACAATATCTCAAAAGGAGGATTATGCAAAATGGCACTGGAAATCAGAGATTCTTCACTCGATGAAGGGGCAATTCAATCCTCAAGCAGGAGGTTTATCTTCATCCTGTTGTTCTTTTTATATTTCTATAATATTTTGGACAGGTTTCTTCTATCTTCGCTGTTCCCGATTATCAGCAGGGAGTGGGGGCTTACGGATACGCAATGCGGCATGCTGATGTCCACGATTTACTGGGCGATAGTAGTCAGTGTGCTGCCATTGTCGATCGTCGTCGACCGGTGGAGCCGCAGAAAGGCAATCGGATTGATGGCGGTCTTCTGGGGTATCATGGCAATTGGCAGCGCATTCACGAGCAGTTACATTGAGCTGTTTACTGTCCGGACATTGATGGGCGTAGGAATAGCCGCATTCGCCCCGGGGGGACTGGCGTTGCTTTCCGGTTTGTACCCTATACAGAAGCGGGCCAGAATGTTAGGCTTGTGGCAGATGTCAATACCCTTCGGTACGGCCGTCGGCGTCGCTCTCGGCGGTGTTGTCGCGGCAATGCTGGGGTGGCGTTATGCATTCGGGCTGATCGCCGCTCCCGGTCTCATCTTCGCGATACTTTTCTTTTTCATTAAAGATTACAAAACCGTGGCCCTTGAAAAAACCACCGGAGCGGATGGCGGCGGGAGTCAGCGGATCAGTATGGGAAAGAAGGATATCGCCATGCAATTCCTGAAAACGCCGACGCTCATATTGACCTATCTCGGCTTCACCTGCAGCATGTTTACCACTACGGCGTTGATTACGTGGCTGCCCACCTATCTCCAGAGATCCTATAGCGTTCCCCTGGAAAGGGCAAGCGTTCTGGCCGGTATAGTCCTGCTGCTTGCGATTGTCGGCGCTCCGGCAGGCGGCTTTCTCGCTGATTTCTGGATAAAAAGGAGAATCAACGCACGGCTGATGGTTGCCGGTTTCAGCATGCTTGTGACCACAATCATTTTAGCGGCTATTCTATTGCTCTTCACCCACAACACGACCGTTCAATATGTGCTCTGGCTGGCGATGGGAATAAGTACCACCATGTTCGGCCCTGCGGTCATGGCCGTTACCCAGGAGGTGGTCCATCCCGGGCTCCGATCCATGTCCTTTGCGATCGCCCAGATCATTTCCTTCCTGCTGGGCGCATCGCTGGGTCCCATGGTCGTCGGAGTGCTGTCGGATGCATCGAACATAGGAACCGCCTTCCTCGTATTGCCTGCGGCAACCCTTTTGGCGACGGTGCTTTACTTTATCGGGTCGTTATTTTACGACAGGGATTTTCACAAGGTTGAGAAGGTCGAAATGACCGTCAATTGAACAAAGCCGGATGGTTATGGTTTCTATATTTATTGAGTGGAGGAGAAAATGAATTCCATCCTTACTGATTTTTATAAAGTTGCAGTCGAAAATGAGCTGATTGCAGCTTTGGGACGCGACAAGGTATCGACGTCGTTCATTGACCGCAAGGTCTATTCCAGCGATGAACTGGTGGAATGGACCTGTCCTTCGCCGGACGGAGACTGTGATCCACCCATCGCGGATTTCGTCGTATGGCCGGACACGGCACAGGATGTCGTTGAAACGATAAAAATCGCCAACAGGCACCGCGTGCCCGTGATCCCCATGTGCGGCGCAGCGCAGAACCGCGGCAGCATACTGCCGCTCCATGGAGGGATAATTATCGATGTAAAATCCCTGCACCGGATAATCGCCCTGGATACCGAAAATCATACGGTAACCGTACAGGCGGGCGTCATTTGCAACGAGCTGGAGGCTTTTTTAAACACGCAGGGATACACGATGAATCACCTGCCGCAATCGCAGCATATAAGCGGCATCGGCGGATTTCTGTCGGCACGGAGCGCCGGCGTGGTGTCGACGAAATACGGCAAGATCACCGAGATGGTTCTGGGCATGGAGGTCGTGTTGCCCAACGGCGATATCATGCGCACCAAACCGGTGCCGAACTCCGCCGCCGGCCCGAACTTCAACTACCTGTTCATGGGCGCCGAGGGAACTCTGGGCGTGATCACCGAAGCGACATTCAAGATACATCTGCTTCCGGAAGCCCGCATGTTCCGATCGTATCTCTTCCCCGATTATCCTGCCGCCGTCAACGCGGTGCGTCTCATCATGCGAAGGGGTGTCATGCCTGCGGCAATACGCATCTCCGATGAGCTTGAAACGCAGGTTTTCCACAAGCATAAGGGTTCACTGATGATAGCAATGTTCGACGGCTTCGAGGAGCTCTGCGCTCTGGAAGCGAAAGAGGCCGCCGGGATCGCCGCGTCACTGAACGCGCAGGACCTCGGTGAAAAACCGGCGCTGGAATGGTGGGAGAAGAAACGGTTCTCGGTCGCTTTCCCCAGCAGCGAACATCCCGCCTTCGCGCTGCCGATTCCCGGCTTTGTACGGGTGAATGGCTGTATCGATTCGGCAGGTTCTTTCGATTATCTCGTCGCCGTTCAGCGCAAGCTGCGCACCCTGATGGGGAAGTTGAACATGTTCGTGGTGTCGCACAGCTCTCATTTCTATCATACGGGCGGCATGATCTATCCGCGCTTTATCGGCCAGCTCATGCGTGGCCCCGGTCTTCCGGCCGCCTACACTGAAATATGGAAACAGGGAATTCTCCTCTCCCATGAGCTCGGAGGCACCATCAATCATCATCATGGCATCGGCCTGACCCTTGCACGCTACATGAATCTTGAGCTGGGGAATGAAGGCATGGAGAATTTCAGGAAGATCAAACGCGCCATGGATCCGAACAACATCATGAATCCGGGCAAACTTGGATTATGACACCACACTTGAAGCGAGGTATGAAATGATTGATATAAAAGAAAACTCCCGTCTTTGCTCTGTATGCCCCAACATGTGCAGGGATTTCTGCTCTGTCGCCGGCGCCACGAGGCACGAAGCCGATTCACCGAAGCATAAAGGGGCATTCGTAAAGGAAGTCATTGATGAAAAGAACAGTCTTGACGCGGCCATGGTCGATTATTTTTACCGCTGCGCCATGTGCAAGGCCTGCCGTGAAGCGTGTGAAACGGACCTGGATACGAGTGAACTGGTCCTCAGCGCGCGGACCGGCGTGAAGGGGGATTTGATCCCATCGAAGCTCGGTGCGGTCCGTGAGAATATCGTTTCGGGGAACATGTATGCTGACGAGCTCTCCGATTTGAAATCCCTGCTCAAGCCCCATCTGGCAAAGGGGAAGGCACACACCTTGTTGTACTTCGGGCGCAAGCTGCGCTGCGAGGGCTTGGCCGCAATTACCGGCATTCTGTCGCTGCTGGATAAGCTGAATGCCGAATATTCTGTCATGGAAACCGAGCCGGATACGGGTCAACTGGCCTATTTTCTCGGGTTTGCCGAAGACGCTCGCGCCCTGGCGGAGACGTGCAACAGGGAAATTGAAGCGTTGCATCCCCAGACCCTGGTCGTATTTTCCGCCGACGACCTGCGGATGATAAAAAAGGAGTTCACCGGTCCGGGTTTGTCCCAAACGATACCGGTGATTCAAAGCGTCCCAGAGTTTCTTCTTGAGCTGATCAACAAGATGAAACCGGCTTTTAAAGATACGACGGAGAAGGTGTCCTACCATGATTCCTGCGCCCTGGGGAGGGAGTTGCGCGTCTTCGAAGCGCCGAGAGAGCTGATTCGCAATGTTCCCGGCGTCACCCTTGTGGAGATGGCATTCAACAGGGACCAGGCTCCCTGCTGCGGCTACGGCATGGGACTTGATATCACCCATCCGGAGATCAAGGCAAAGATGGCCGCGCGCCTCAGGATCATGGCGATGCAAACCGGAGCGACGACCCTGGTGACCGGGTGCCCGGTCTGCTCGATTGTGCTGAATGCGGCAGCAGTGACGGACATGTCAGATCAGAATTCGGGGGGCATCGAAATCATCGATATTGCGCAATTCCTTGAAAGGAGGCTGATAGTATGAAAGTCGCATGCTGGAGTACGGGAAGCCGTGCAGACTATCTCCAACAACTCGAGGAAAGAGTATTCGATGTTCTGATAGTAGGCGGAGGTATCACAGGCGCTGGGATATTCAGGGATTGCGGGCTGCAGGGAATCAGCGCGGCCCTGATCGAGAAGGATGATTTCGCCTTCGGTACCTCGTCCAAGAGCACGAAGCTGGCGCACGGCGGGTTGCGATATATATTGAACGGGGAATTCGGACTTGTCAGGGAAGAAACTCACGAGCGGGACTGGTTGCGAAGGTCCTTTCCAAACTTGGTCAGGCCGGTGCCCATCATCTTTCCGAACTATAACCGTATCAGGACTTTCCTTGCTCCCTTCGTATTTCTGCTCTATGAGGCGCTGGCGGGGTGGAGGAATTACCGTTTTTTCCGCCCCCTCTCCAGGAGGAAAATATTTGCACTGGAGCCGAGGTTGTCGTGCGGTGACATTGAATCCGGAATAATGTTCTACGAGTGCGTCGTCGACGATCAACGCCTCACAATCGAAGTGATGAAAGAGGGCGTGTGGTCCGGAGGCACGGCGTTGAACTACGTTATGGCGATGCGTGTTGTCGAGGAAAACGGCCGTGTTGCCGGCGTGGAGGTCCGGGACCGGGAGACGGGAAGGGAATTCATGATAAAGGCCAGGAATGTGGTGAGCGCCGTGGGGTCATGGACCGATCAGTTGCTGCCAAAGGGGTATCATCCATCGGGCACGCTCATACGGCCGTCCAAAGGCGTGCACGTGGTGTTTAAAAAGGAGGATGTGGGCAACGAATATGGAATATATGCCACAAGCCGGACGGATAAGCGGGGGGTTTTCATCGTATCCCACGGCGAGTACACCTATGTGGGCACCACCGATACCGAATACAATGAAGACCTGGATCACTGCCGTACCGATGAAAACGAGTATTCCTATCTCAAAGAGATCACGAAGTCCCACTTCCCCTCGGCCCGTTTTGAAAAGGAAGACGTTCTGGGATCGTACGCCGGAACGCGCCCTCTGGTCAAACAGGAGGGGGTTTCAGAACACAAGACCTCGAGGAAGGCCTTCATCGACATGGTGTACCCCGGATTTTTCATCATAGCGGGAGGCAAGCTCACCACGTTCCGTGCCATGTCCCAGCAGCTGCTCCGGTTTATGAAAAAACACGGCGCAGACTCTATCGGATCGGTACGTGGTTCCCTGTCCAGAAGGAAATTCAATGTTGGAATGAAGAGAAAGGATTGGGACGAACAGATCAAGAGAAAAAACCCTGCCGATGTCCTTCCAGACAGAAGGACACTCGATCACCTGTATGAGAATTACGGCAGTGGCGCCTTTAACATACTTGAAAGACTGGTGGAAAAACCCGAGCTTTCACGGCGGATAACAGAAGAACAGCCGCACATGCTCGCCGAGCTGGACTACGCGATTGATTTCGAACTGGTAACGCATGTCAAAGATTTCCTCATGCGCCGCACCAATCTTTCCCTGCATAGCCGCGATGCACATGCCGAGCTGGGGGGTACAATCGCCGAGTATATGGCAAAACGTCTGGGGTGGAACAAAAAACGTATGAATGATGAAGTGGATGAGTATTGCCGTATTGCCATGGAGAACAGTTTTTTCCTGCATTCACACATGGCAATGCATGATAGGAGGAACTGATATGAAAGACAGGAAAGACCTTCTACTGGGAGTCGATATCGGGTGCCAGTATGCCAAGGCCGCGATGTTCGATGCCGAGGGGAATGTGTTGAGCCTCGCGCGGCTGAGCCAGGAACCGGACTCTTTGCCGAATATTCACTGGGTCGAGCACGATACCGAAAGCTACTTTAAAACGGCGTGTAGCGCCATAAAGAAGGCCCTCGCTCCGCTGGGCCCGGACATATCACGCCTGAGGGCCGTCGGGCTGACGACGTTCCGTAACACCAATATTGCCGTTGACGAGAAGGGTAAGGCATTGCGTCCGGCAGTGGTCTATCTGGACAAGCGCGAGAACCTATCGCCACCGCCACTCACATTGATCTGGAAGGTGATTTTCAGGCTGATCGGGCGACACAACGCCATCCAGTATGTGCGCAAGAATTCGAAGTTTACCTGGATAAGGCAGAACGAGCCTGAGATCTATAATAAAACGCACAAGTTCGTGCAGGCCTCGAGCTACATCAATTACCATCTAACCGGCCAAATGAATGAGACGATCCCGATGATGGTGGGGACCTTTCCCTTCAACGTGAAAAAAGGCGAGTTCTTCACGCAATCCGGCATTCACGACGCCTTCGGCATCACTCCGGATCTGCTGCCCGACCTGATACCGGCGCTCAGCATCTCCGGTACGATCACGCAGGAGGCTTCCGAAAAGACAGGGATTCCCCAGGGATTGCCGGTGGTGGTGGGCGGCGGCGACATCCAGACCGCCGTGGTGGGCATGGGCGCGGTCGATGAAGGCTCGGCCTCGATGGTGCTCGGAACCACCGTACGCTTTCAGATCAGCTCCGAAAAGTACGTGTCGGATAAGGAGAACAGGTTTATGCCCTGGCCCGCCGCCGTCCCGGGCCGGTACTGTCTCGAAACGACCATCCCCGGCGGTTTTCTGAGCATAACCTGGTTCGGGAGGGAGCTGTCGCATCTCGAGGCGCAGCGCGCCGCCAGTACCGGTATATCCACCGAACAGGTGCTGGATGAGGCCGGCGCACAGATACCGCCCGGATCACTGGGCCTCATCGTGCACCCCTACTGGGTGAGCTATATCGGTCACGAAAATGCGCGGGGCTCGATACTCGGCTTGAATCTTATGCACACCCGGGCGCATGTATATCGGGCCCTGATCGAGGGAATCGCCTACGAATCACGGGTGGGATGTGAAGTGATTGAAGAGAGAACGGGAACGCGCCCCCGGGAGGTGCGCATCTCCGGCGGGCCGGCAAAGAGCGACCTCGTGATGACGATCCTGGCCGACGTATTGCAGATACCGACCGTCCGCATGAAGGTCAGTGAGGCCGGCGCGCTGGGGGCGGCCATCTGCGCCGCTGCGGGAACGGGCCTCTTCCGCGATTACAGGGAAGCGATTGCGTCGATGGTTCAGGATGATCGCCGCTTCGAGCCGAATCCGGCGAACGCGGCGGTGTACACGCGATTATTCAACGTGTACAAGTCGGTGTATCCCAGAATCGCCGAGTATTACGACCAGACCAATCCGGCAAACTGGTAGCGGATGACCGCACCGGCATACAGGCATCGGTTCTGAGATGACGGCATGTGCCGGGCAGTGTCCGTTATATGTAACACGGGAGGAATAGAAAATGTCTTCACAGCAGGTGTCGATCCCCTTCGGGGGGAAAATGATGACGATTACTCTTCCGGAACACTGGAAGGTGAAGGAGATCATTTCACCGAGGCAGTACCGGGCGCTCGAAAATGTAAAGCGCGGGGTGCTGCAGGCGATGGACGATCCGATCGATGCGGTGCCGGTGAAAAAAATGAAGCTGCAGGGGAAAAAGATCACCTTCGTGGTCGATGACATCGCCAGGCCCACGCCGCTCAACCTTTATTTTAAAGATATCGTCGCACACATGGTGAAATCCGGGGCTTCGAAAAGTGATATGCGCATACTCCTTGCCCTGGGCGTCCACAGGCCCATGACGCAGGAGGAGGTGGAGGGGAAGCTGGGGAAAGAAGCCATCCGCGGGATACGATGGATGAACCACGATTGCCACGACGAATCGATGAATCTGTCGCTGGGTAAGACATCCCGGGGAACCCCGGTGTCCTTGAATCGCCATCTCCTTGATGCCGACCTCATCGTCTGCGTCGGGGCCATCGAACCCCATCTCCTGCTGGGCTTCGGCGGCGGGATGAAGATGCTTCTCCCGGGAACCGCCCATGCCGATACCATCGCCCGCAATCATATGCAGGGTGTGTCGCCGGAGATGTATAACTATGTCGGGGTTCCGGAGAGTCCCATGCGCCTGGATCTCGAGGAGGCGGTGGGGATGCTACGCAGGGAGATATTCATCATCAATGCGGTGCTCAACGAAAATCTGGAGATATGCCGTTTTGTGTGCGGCCATCCGATAACCGCGCACCGCGAAGGCGTGCGCACTGTCACCGGTATCAACGGCATACGGCTGGAGTGCCGGGCCGACGTGGCCATCGTGGCGTCCAACCCGATGAACGTGGACCTGCGGCAGGGGATGAAGTGCGTGGGAAACGTGGAAAGGGTCGTGAAGGACAACGGACTGGTCCTGGCCTTTCTCGCCTGCGAGCAGGGAGTGGGCGACGTGGCGCTCCCGGCAAAACCGGTTTCCCACCGGGTGCTCCGCTTCATCCTGCGGGGCCTGGGGAAAAAACGGGTGCTCTGGTTCATCGACAGGGTAAAAAAGGACGCAGGGATAGAGGAGCGTTTCCTGGCCCACTTTTCCATGCAGGTGGCCAGGAAAAACCGCATCCTCGTCTTTTCTGAAAAGCTCCCCCGCGACACCGGCGCGAGGCTGGGATTGTTCCGCCAGTTTGATTCCCCTGAGGAGATGATGGCCGCTGCGGCCGGGTATGCGCCGAAACGAGCGACGGTATACGTGTTCACGCACGGCGGTGTCACCTATCCGATAATCGGGATGGAGCGTTGATTGCACGCCTGAAGAAGCGTCATTATCTGGAACATTCTATATAGAGGAGGCGGTTTGCTCATGGATATGCGCACAATACTGCGTGGTTTAAAGTTTCCAGAAGGGCCGTCATTCGACAGTAAGGGAAACCTCTGGTTTGTTGAGATTCATGGAAGAAATCTTTCCCGATGGGATGGAGAGGAATTAATCCGCTATAATATTGATGGTATTCCCAACGGTACCAGCATAGACGGTCACGGGCGAATATGGATTACCGACAGCGGTAAAGGAGTAATCAGGGTGTTCGACCCTATGGATCATTCTTTCCGGACAGTCTGTTCCGTTACGGAAGAAGGGGAATCACTTAAACGCCCAAACGACCTTGCATTCGACAGTTCCGGAAACCTGTTCTTTTCTGATCATGCAGATGGTAGAACGGAACCCGTCTCTACATTCTGTGTATTACCAAGGAACGGCAGTAACGCAAAAGTCATAGCAAAAAACAAGCAATTTACAAACGGATTGGCTTTCAGGGGCGATGGCACAACGCTGCTCTTCTCGGAAACATACCGGCAAAGAGTATGGATGGCTGAATGGGATAACCGGAACCTGGAATTACACAACGAAAGAATTTTTGCAGAAGCAGGAAAGAACCCTTTGGGACCGGATGGTATTGCCTTTGATGAAGAAGAAAACCTGTATGTCGCAATTATCTTGGAAGGTATCATAAATGTATATAATAAAGACGGAGACATTATCAAGTCCCTGAAAATAAAGGGTAGTATGCCCACCAGCTGCGCCTTTGACCCGACGGGCAGACTGGGGCTTGTCGTCACGGAAGCAGAACGGGGAGAAATACTATCATTTCCGGGGATGGGGAAAGGACTTTCCCTTTTTCAAGAGAATGAATTGAATTGAGCTGCGAAGCGGAAGAAAGAGGGTAACAATGATTCGATTCCCATCGCTGCCGCATTTTTCCCTGCCGTAGAAAGAAGAGAAAACAGGTAACAATCACCTCCAAATGCCTCACCTCTGACGCTGAAACGGTAACCTCATGTTCTTTAATACAATCTGATCCCCGGATGTTTTCCATAAGCTCCTTATCGAGAGATTAGATCGATAGCTCGATGAAATGTATATTAAAACTCGTCTGGCTATGGCATCTCATATTATTTCAATATGAATGATTCGGAATATGAAATGAAAAAGATGAGAGATCGCGCTGCGTATCGTAATTCCGATTCCGGTATTGATGGTATCGGCCGGTATGAAGTGCATCCTCTGATATAACAGGCTGGCAGCAGTCCGAAATCATTCACAATCTATCCATTGTCAGCCAATTCGCAAAGGTGCTCTTGTTTTAACTCGGGATGGTCCATCAGTCCCTTGTTGCATACATTGATCGTGGATCGTCAATATTCGACAGTGGGCCGAGGGCGGACGATGAGCGAAAGGCAACGGCGGGATTCAAGATGGTTCCTGAAACCGCAAGGGATGTGTCCTTTGCATGAAAAATACAAAATCCACACCGTTGAGTACAGTTATTACCATTGAGAACGGCAATGGGCTTGAGGTATGCGGTGTAACTTAGTCGTTTCCCTGTGCCGGGCCGCCCGCCCGATGCCATGGTATTCATTATGGGAGATGCGATGCGTGCCGGGGATACCATAAACAGTATTGACTACGGCGCTGATATAGTATATCCTTTCCCTTCGACGCATATGGACCGTGATTTGAAGTGGCGATATGGACCTTTTTAAAACCGTGAACTTTATCGGGGCGGTGCAGGGGATGGCGGTATTCCTGATTCTCGCCTTCAGCGGAAAGACGCGCAGGATGCCGAACCTTCTGCTGTCCGCCGCAGTGTTTCTCCTGTCGCTCAATCTCCTGCTCGATTACTTCTTCCATAGAAACGTCCCGATCATGTACGTAAAGGACACCTTCTTTCACATATTGATCGCCTTCGCCTGCGGTCCCTTTATTTACCTGTATGTGCGTTCCATTGCAGGATCATATCCGCCTGCCGCGAGGAAAATCATATCGTACTTTGCCCCCTTTATGCTCGCATCCCTCTTTGTCCTGGTATGCGCATGGAAGCCTTTCGGCCCCGTACTCTACCGGTATTATTTCCTTGCAGAGCTTTCGTCGCTACTGTGTTTTCTGGTCTTTCTCGTTTTCTCGATCGCTGCGGTGTACCGATACGAGAGATCCATCAGGGATGCCTATTCTAATATCGAGAAGATGAGCCTGCGCTGGCTCCAATTTCTGGTGTATTCCATGGCGATAATCCTTCTCTTCGCCGCGGCACTGTATCTGATGGGACGGGATTTCAAGTTGATATGGATATTGCTCTCGCTGCTGATGTACGTGATCGGTTATTTTACCTTAAGGAGGCCGGAGATACTGTTGGGGGAGATGGGAAAAAACCGTAGCGATAAATACGCCACCTCACCGCTGACTGCGGATTTCATCAGCAAGAGCAGGCGTGCCATCGACACGATTATGGAGGAGGAGAAGGTGTACCTGAACAGCGAGATCACCCTGCCGGTGCTGGCAGGGAAGCTCGCAATGCCGGTGCATCATCTGTCGCAGGTTATCAACCAGGCGTATCACAAGAATTTCTTCGAGTTCATCAGCCATCACCGGATCATGGCGGCCAGGGAGATGCTATCCTCGCCGGTGGGGGGAGATCAGAGGATCGTCGACGTATGCTACCGTGTCGGATTCAACACCGTGTCGGCCTTCAACAAGTCCTTCAAGAAGATCACCGGCCTGACGCCCACGCAGTTCAGGAATAGGAATTGCCGTATCCCGTAGATTGCCTCCATCTTTGGCCGGAAATATCGGTCGGCACGCATGCAGTGTCGTGTGCAGCTCCTGTCCGGAGTACCGTCGAATCGCCCTTATAACGAATCCCATCGCCCTCATCGCCCTTTTGCACAATGGATTTCCCGTAAGCTCCTTATCGAGCGATTAGATCGATCGTCCTGCCCAGTGTTACCTTCCGCCATAATGAGGCTGAAAAGCCGAACAAATTATTCGATGAAGGAGGATTCTGATTATGGCATCGAGAAGACGAAAGATCGCTCTGGGTGTCGGGATACCCCTGGTGGTGCTGCTGACGGTGCTGTCGGCGCTTGGCCTTCTCTACTACAGGCAGCTGACAAGGTCGCGTGCGGCCATGACACCCATGGAAACGCAGAAGGTGATGGATGGGGTGTATGTGTGCAGGGCGGCATGGTACAACAACTTCTGGCTCTTCAAGACGGACTGCGGCCTGGTGGCCTTCGACACCGGTTTGTTCCCTGAGAAGACCAGGAGCGAGATGGCCAAGCTCGGCTTCAGGCCGGAGGATGTGAAGGCGGTTTTCCTCACCCACACTGACCAGGAGCATGCCGGCGGGGTTGTCAATTTCCCCAACGCCAAGGTGTACATCGGCAAGGACGAGGTGCAGATGATCGACGGGACCACCGGGAGAGTACCGTGGCCACTATCGATCGTCTACTACAACGAGCTCAAGGTTCCCTATACCACTCTGGAGGACGGTGAAACGGTGGATGTGTGCGGCCTCAAGGTGAAGACGGTGTTCTGCCCGGGACATACGCCGGGAATCGTGGTCTACGTGGTGGGGGACAAGCTGCTGACCGGCGACACCATGGGTCTGGTGAAGGGTCGCGCCGTGGCCTTCAACGAGTACCTCTGGGTCAATATGAGCAATGAGCAGTTGAATCGATCGATCCGGGATATTCTGGCGAAGATACCCGGCATCAAGTACATCCTGAGCATGCATTACGGTATGACAGACGACGCCGACAGGGCCTTCGAGGAGTGGAGGAACTGAAAATTTATCATCCTGCAGGAGGACTCTATGACAGCAAATACTGGAAAAAGTAAAAAACGATTGCTGATCGCCATCGGCGTGCCGGTGGCCCTGGCGATCGTTTTCTACGGAACGTACAAATACGTGAGAACCCAGCATCGCAAGCACTACCATCCCCTGGCGACGCAGGAGGTGTTCCCCGGCGTGTATACGATACGGGACGATTACGTCAACGCCTGGTTCGTCAGGAGCGACTGCGGCCTGGTGGCGATGGACACCGCGATGCACGCGGACACCATAAGGCGCGAGATGGCAAAGCTCAACCTGCGGCCCGAGGAGGTCAAGGCGGTGTTCCTCTCCCACTCGGACGCGGAGCACGCCGGGGAGCTCAAGGTGTTTCCCAACGCAACGGTGTACATGGCCCGGGCGGAGGTGCCGGTGGTGGACGGATCGACGTACCGGATACCGATCATTCTCATGAAAAATCACATCTCGGTTCCCTACACGACCCTGGAGGACGGGCAGGAGATGAATGTGTGCGGGGTGAAGATCCGGTGCGTTCTTACCCCGGGGCACACGCTGGGTTCCATGTCCTACGTGGTGAACGACACCATGCTCTTCGGGGGGGATACCCTGAACCTGAGAAACGGCAAGGTCGAGGTGCTGGACCGTGGTTTCGTGAACATGGACGTGGACAGGATGATGAAGTCCATCACGAGGCTCTCGCGGCTGACCGGGATACGGCACGTCATCACCCTGCACTTCGGAATTGCCGATTTTCAGAAGGCCTTCGCCAACTGGAGGGAGGAGTGAGGGGCGATGCGAATCGCATTGCCAGGACAACACTAATTCCGGTAATGGCGGCCATGCCGCGGCATGTACGGGGCCGGCCGTCCCTTCCCGGAAACGCAGGAGAGGATACTATGGCAAAGAAACTATTACTGGGCGCGCTCGCCGCTGCTGCGGCCGTGACCATCGGTATGGCGGTCTACTACATCATCGTGCTGGTGGTGTACAGAACTCTGCCGTGATGGGATGACGGTTCGCGGAAGGAAAGCGGCTCCCGGATAAAATCCTGGAAGAGAATTCAATATCGGACGAACACACATGAGGGCCGTGCAGAAACATGCAAACTGCACGGCTCGCATTTTTAGATTTATATGTTCCGTTGCCATCGTGCATAGCCATTTATAGGCGAGGAAGACAGCTTGGCTATCGTTTTGCTATACTCGCATTATGCGAAAGAGGCATGGTGAAATTTCCTCGGCTATAGCGATTTGGCAAAATCAATACGGATAAAGGATACGGTGTTGTATGAGCACAACGATAAGTAAAAACCGGCTCAACTATGTCGACTGGCTCAGGATCACTGCGGTACTGCTGCTTTTCCCGTACCATACGGGTAGAATTTTCTGTTCGAAATATTTCTATGTCAAAAATGAAACGGTAAGTGCCGTGGCGACTTTTATTGTGACCTTCATCGGGCAGTGGCACATGCACCTGTTCATGCTCCTGGCGGGCGTCGGTACCTTTTATGCCATGAAACACCGGAATCCCGGGGAATACATCCGGGAGCGGTTCCTCAGGCTGGTGGTGCCGCTTGCCTTCGGCATCTTTGTCCTCATTCCCCCGCTCGCATACTTCAGGCTTTTCGGTAATCCCGATCGCGTATGGCCTGCCGGATTCTCCCACGGCGCGCCGGGAACGGGGTACAGCGAAAGCTATTTTTCGTTCTATCCGAATTTTTTCAACGGGATGTTTCCCCGGGGCAACATGGAGTGGGGGCACCTCTGGTTTCTGGCGTATCTTTTTACATTTTCTTTGATTGCGGTGCCGGTATTCATGTTCTTAAAAAGCGAGAAGGGAAAGAATCTGATCGATACACTGGCACGATGTGCCACAAAAAAATTCTGCATCTTCCTGTTCGTCATTCCGATTGTCGTGATTGAAGTATCGCTTCGACGGACCTATCCCGGAGTTCAGAATCTCATCAAGGACTGGGCCAATTTTCTCACGTACTTCACGGTATTCGTGTCCGGGTATATCATTATGGCTGACAGGCGGTTCCTCGAGGCGATCGACAGGATCCGGGGAGTCTCCCTGGTGATAGGCATGGCGATGAACGCGGCGCTGGTTACCTCTCTCGATCTGCATACGGGAAACACCAGCTACAGTAGCATTGTATTCTCGGTTGCGATGATCGTCAAATCCATCGCCATCTGGAGCATCCTCCTGGGGCTTATAGGGATGGGGAGGCGATACCTTGACCGCGGCGGCAGGTTTCTCGGATACGCACAAGAAGCGGCGATGCCCTATTATGTACTGCACCAGACTGCGGTGATGACTGCGGGGTTCTACATTGTGAAGCTCGATGCCGGGGTGGCGGTACAATACATCGCCATAATGCTTTCGGCGTTCGTCGCCGTTGCCGTCGTATACGAGGTGGCCCTTCGGCGAATTCCGATGCTCGGTTTCTTTGTGGGCATGAAATTGAAACGACGGAGTGTTGCTGGGAAATCAATTGAATTGGAGGAACTTGCAACACCCGGCAATGCGCAATGATAAAAGTATTGACTGCTCGTTGTCCGGTATGTTCATGTTGAAATGAATCGGAGGATTCTAATAATGATGGAATGAGCTGTCCATGTATGTATTGAAGATCGTGTTTCTTGTCGGATCCATCCAGGGATTCATCACCTCGCTGGCCCTGTTCTCCTTCGGAAAAACCCACAGGAAGGCGAATTATTACCTCGCCACCTCCGTGCTCGTAATGACTGGCATACTGCTCGTCGATTATTTCTTTCACGGCAACGAGCCCTTCCGATTCCTGAAGCATTCCGATTTTCATGCCGTACTGTCCTTTCTCCTCGGGCCGTTGTTGTATCTGTACGTCAAATCCCTGACCGGTCTCGGGACGCCGAAGAAGAGTGCGGTGATACTCTATTTTACCCCCTTTATATCAGTTTTACTTTTTATGGGAGTATATATCGCGTCAGGATTTCTGCCTCAGGTATATCAATACTTTTTCATTATCGAGATCTGTTCACTGCTTTATGTGCTTTCGTTTATTATTTTATCCATCCTGGGAATTCAACGATACGAGAGGGCGATTCGAGATTCATTTTCCAACCTGGATAAGGTCAGCCTCCAATGGCTGCGCGTAATAGAAATCGTACTGGCAACCATCATACTCGCCGCAGCGGTGTTGTATTTCTGGAAATCCTATTTCGACATGGTCTGGATTCTTGTGGCGCTCATGATCTATATCATAAGCTATTATACGTTGCGAAAGCCTGATATTTTTTCCGGGACGGTGGCAGAGGAGGGTGTGAAAAAATATCAAAAGTCCTCGTTGAATTCGAAGATTCTGCAGGACAACAAGATGAAAATCGATAAAATAATGAAAGAAGAGAAAGTGTACATGGACAGCGAGATCACGCTGCCGATGTTGGCGGAGAAACTCTCCCTCCCGGTGCATCATCTGTCGCAGATAATCAATCAGGCATACAACAAGAGTTTTTATGAATTCATAAGCTTGTATAGAATCGAACAGGCAAAGGAACTGATCCTTTCATCGAAGGACGAAGATATAAGGATCATGAACATATGCTTTCAGGTCGGTTTCAATACGATTTCTTCCTTCAACAAGTCTTTCAAGAAATTCACCGGATTGACCCCCACGCAGTTCAGGAATAAAAAGCATCACTCATAGGGGAGGACAAACAATACCTGTTTCCGCGCTCAGGCATTCCCGGCGACGGTCGTTCAGCACGTATCTCTTCCCACCAGAGAGTGTGAGGTGATATCCGAATTTTCTTTTATTGAAATTCGTGAAAGCTCCCTATCGGCTCGCTAGACAAACCGATCCTGTCGATATACATTTCAACTGTAACGGATGCAAGTTAGAGATGCATCGGAGTAGATTCGCCATTTTATCCGGATTCACTTTTATATGACCCACGGAATTTGCGGTATTGGATAGTTATCGGACAAGAGGAGGAGCGATGAACCGGAGAATAGCGGACGCGGTGATCCCCGGAGTTATTACGGCTGCTCTTGTTGTCGTGTATGCAATAAAATCGCCCGGTTTTTTCAGCATCTATTTCGCACTTTCGTACATTTTATACCTGCTGACATTTTATAAGCGAATGCCGGACCTGAACCGCGTAGTGCCGCTCTATTTATTGGCGGTGGGCATGCAATTGCTGCATTTTGCGGAGGAATTCGTCACCGGATATCAGACCAGGATTGCAGCGGAAATCTATCATGTGCAGCCGTTCACCATTAATCAAATGGTAATAAGTCAGATGGTACTTTTCTTTTTTACCATTGTGGGGGCGATCGCAATCGTAAAAAAATGGAAGATACCCATGTTCATGGTGTGGTTCGTCGTAATTATGCAGATGATGGTCAATGCTGTCCAGCATCCGATATTTTCGATAATGGTGCACGGCTATTTTCCCGGCCTGATCACCTCCCAGGTGGGATGGGTTCTCGGGCCCATACTTTTCAAACGCCTGTGGGAAGTCAGAAGGTATCCTGCGTCGGGAAACCCGTGACAGGAGTGTCGACGCTGTGATACTTTTGTTTGATCGATCTTGAAAATCACAGCATTGATTATCTCATGAAGAGGAAGATTTCATATGAAGAAGCGATTTTCGGTAAAGAGACGATTAAGCGTAACCGGCATTGTTGTGTTGCTGCTGGTTCCAATTCTGATCGGGCTTTTCTTTATATTCGAGGATAACCTGATCAGATATGGAATACGGGATCAGGTCAAACGGAGAATGGTACAGACGGACTCCCGGCTGAATGAAAAGGGGCTGAGGGTAATTCTTTTGGGAACAGGCTCTCCAATTATTGATAAGGAACGTACAATGCCCTGCAGCGCGGTAATCGCGGGAGGGCATATTCTGATATTCGACGCAGGGCTGAGCGCCGCGAGGCAGTTCGGAATCAGAAAACTATCCTGGGATACGCTGGACGCGGTGTTCCTGACCCATATCCACGACGATCATTTCTCCGGCCTTGGCCAGTTGATCCTAAGCAGGTGGATGCAATGCAATATGAAAAATAAAACACGGCCGCTTGACGTGTTCGGGCCCTCCGGCACGGCCGGGGTGGTGAAGGGATTCGACGACGCCTATGCGTACCAGAACAGGATCCGATCCAATGCCGTGTACAACTATCCCCTTTCCGGAAGCGTGGGCGTGGCGCATGAAATCTCGATCAACGGGATGGAGAAAAAGCTGGTATATGAGAAGGACGGAATCCGCGTCTACGCCTTTTCAGTGGACCACATGAACCCCCTTGCGGTAAAAAAAGTTACTTTCGATGCCTTCGCCTACCGTGTCGAATACCGGGGGCAGGCCGTCGTGTTCAGCGGCGACTGCCGGGGGGATTCTCCGATAACGAGGGAGAACCTGGAGCGGTATTCCCAGGATGCGGACATACTGGTCATGGAGATGTATCCCAAGTTTATAACGGACAATGCACTTATCGCCATGAGAGATTTCGGCCTCGATGACTATGCCAGGCAGCTGGAGATCGCATCGGCACACCATGCCACCGACATCGATGGCGCGATGATTGCACAAAAAGCAAGGGTCAAGAAACTGGTTTTCAATCATCTCATACCGACGGATTTTCTGATCAAACATCAGACACTGCGACATACACGGAAATATTATAAAGGCGAATGCGTAGTATCCGAGGATTTTATGGAGATCAATCTCCCTCCCCTGGATTGAAGTTCGATATTCCTTGCCAGAGGGATTGGTCGGTGGACCTGAGATAACTGCATATTTTCCGGAGGTGGAACGATGGGTTTTTCCGAAACGGGTCGTGAGATTCTGCAGGCCGACAACACTACGAAGTTACCCGCCTATGTCTGGATGCCCCGGGGCGGCCTCCGGGGGGTTTTGATAGGGATTCATGGAGGCATGGCGCACGGGGGCGACTGGGTGACGCCGGCGCTCTGGTTCATGAAGAGGGGCATCGCCACGTACGCGCCGGACCTCCGGTGGCACGGGACCTATCCGCAGTACAATCCCGGCGGCAAGGTGTTCTTCCATATAAATTCGTATGATGAGTACTGCCGGGACATACATGCGCTGTATCAATGGGTCAGGGCGAAGCATCCAGGCGTGCCGATATTCGTCATTTCCCATTCCAATGGCGCCCTTATCGCGCTTTTGTACGGCCTTACGGTCGGACGTGATGCAGATATTAAGGGGTTTATCGTCTCATCCCCCTGGCTGGAGAACAGGGTCAAGGTGCCGGCGCTCCTGCTGAACCTGTCAAGGGTCATCTCGATACTGGCACCGCGTTTTACGATTAAGCCCGCTCCACTGATCGACTCGCTCACGCATGATCCGCAGATTACGGCCCGGCACCGCGCCGATGAAGCGGCGGGCCTTCGCGGCACCATGGTCACCGCGCGGCTCGGTGTCGAGTCGATGAAGGCGCAGAAGTGGGTGATCAGTCATATGAAGGAATGGAACCGTTTTCCCCTCTTCGGTATAATCGCCGGTAAGGACGCCCTTGCCGACCCGGACGTGAGCGAAGCCGTGTTAAGGAAAGTCGAACCGTACCTGTTACGAATGCTCCGGTACAATGAGAATTTTCATGAGAATTTCAACGAGGTCAACAGAGAAGAAATATACAAGAATATCGAGAATTGGATGGCCGGGCTGATGCCGGACATGCAGATTGATGCGCCGGTGCGAGCACATTAGGGATCACTAAGAAAATACAGTGTGAGGTTGTTGGGTTTCGATTCACAAAGTGGAGGATTATTATGAAGAGTGAACAGAGTCCCAACTTGAATGCTTATGAGGTCAGGTATGGAGAATATAACCGGATTTTTTCTCAGATCATACGCCAATCGTGCAATCATTGAACGGCAAAAGGCGCAGGCATTTTTCGTTATTCTTATTGTGAGCTTTGCATTGATGTTTGCTAATATAATTGTGAATATCATCATGCATCGGCAATTGTCAACGATTCCATGGCTCGCATCCGTTGAAGTGATTTTTATCATCTCCTTTATCCTGTTGAAAAAAGGACACAACAGACTTGCAGTCCATATCGTGCTCGTTCCAATTTTTATCATTTTGTGGTACACCCTTTTTTCAGGTTTTATGAAGGAGGATCTCCTCATGAATTGCGACACGGTGGCGTATGTGTTCGCACTTCTCTCTTTCGTGGCACTTGCATCGGGGAGAATCTCCATCGTCCTTTATTCTGCGGGGAATATCGTGGCCGTCGTGATATTTTGCTTTTATGGTGAATCACACGGCTATATGACCGGACCACAGATGCATGATTATCTGATTAATAATGCACTTACCTTCATTGTTATCGGGATCACATCGTATACCGTGCTGAACAACAGCCGAAAATCAAACAGGATAATTAAGGCATCCTTGGAGGAGAGCAATCAACGCGGAGAGAGTATCCGGAGAATCCTCGATGAAACCAACAGCGTCGCTGTCCAGCTGTCAGCGTCCACCGAGGAGATGTCCGGCTCGACGTTCATATTCTCGACAAAAACTCAGACACAAGCCGCCTCAATCGAAGAGATAACCTCCACCGTCGAGGAAGTCGCTGCAAGCGGTGAGGGCATCTGTACCATGGCCCGCACTCAGACCGGTCTTTCCGAGAAGGGGCAGGGGGACATGGAAAACCTTTATAACAATGCCGTCAAAGTCGGGGATAAGATGCGGGGCGCATTGGCAATCAGGGACAGACTCAACGAGGTCGTCGATACATTCAAATCAGAGATACAGGACCTTCTTCTGGTTATCGCAACCGCCATGTCGAAATTCAAAAACGTAAAGGATACCGTCAGTGTCATCGAGGAAATATCGGACAAGATAAACCTCCTTTCGCTGAATGCGGCCATCGAAGCCGCCCGTGCCGGCGTGTATGGTCGAGGTTTCGCGGTGGTGGCCGATGAGATCGGGAAGCTCGCTGAAAGTACCACCACAAATCTGAAGTCTATAAACACCCTGTTCAATGTGAGCAACGATGAAATCGGCAACCTCTACAGCAGGCTTGAAGCGTTCGTACACTCTCTCAACGGTATGATCGATTACATCTCGGAATTCAGCAAGCGAATCGATCTGGTCGTAGAGCTGACCGAAGAGGACCTTTCCCTCAACAGGACTGCCAGGGAATCGCTGGGAGCCCTGCACATAGAAGCGATTAATATCCTCGGAGCCGCCAAGGAGCAGAAGACGGCACTTGAAGAAATCGCCAGGAGCATCTCCCACATCAATGGTGCGACCCAGGATATCGCCACCGGAGTAAGGGACCTTTCCGATACATCAAAGGAACTATCAGACACCGCCCGGCAGCTCATGGGAATGTCGCGGTACGCATAACCGCGAGAAGCCTGCTTCGTTAATCCATCTTCAAGTCTCATCTCTTCTCTTTTTATTATATGCTCGACGATGTCTCTGTGGTCGTCCCATTTTTCAGGTGCCTGATACCCGGGAAGGCTCAATTACAGCACAGCACCGAGTCATCAGCATATCGGCACCTCCAGCGTCAGACTTTGCGCCAACCTCATCCCGAGAACGTGAATGTCTGTGTCTTCCTCGGTTTGTCCGGGTGAGCTTTTATGCCGTATCCCCTCTGGTTGCAATATGAACATCAGCAATTTATTCAAGCTCCCTATCGGCTGCGTAGACAACCGCTTCAGACATTCGATATATATTCGATACAGTCATTACTAAGAACAACACGGAGGACGATACATGAGCGATTTACAGGTGAACTTCGCAGGACTGAAACTGCACAACCCCTTGATCGCCGCGGCGGGGCCGATCACGGGAAACATCGATATCGTAAAGAAACTCTACGATGCGGGCATCGGGGCGGTGGTGACGAAAACAAGTTTTATTAAACGCGAGTACGAGCGTTGGGTCGGCAGAAAGAACATCTTCCCCTACAAGCCGGTGTACAAGTATCAGGGTCTGGCCGACGGACGGCTCCTGTCGCTCCCCAGCCAGTCGGACGTGCCGATGGAGGAGTTCGCAAAGCGCATCACGGAAATGAAGAAGCTGGGGGTCACCGTGATCGCCAGCGCCATCGGGCTCTCCGTCAAGGGATACAGGGAATGCGTGCGGATGCTGGAGGATGCCGGGGCCGATGCCATCGAACTCAACTTCTGCTGTCCCATTCCGGAGTTCACCTCGCTGTATACCCATGCGGGGGATGCGGTCAGCATGAACCCGAAGCTGTACGCGAAACTCATAAAGGTGGTAAAGCGGACCGTATCGGTGCCGGTGGGAATAAAATCCACGGTCAACCTGCTTTTGTATGCGAAGGTCTTCGAGGGACTCCTGCGCGCCAAGATCGCCAACAGCTACCCGGATTTCATCACCCTCGTCGGGCAGCTCGATCAGAACCCCGGGATCGATATCAATACGCTGGAGCCGATCATTCCGCACATATCCACCTTCGGATGGCAGGGGAGCCTGTCAAAGCTTACCTACTCCGCGGTGTCCACCTTCAGCAGCTCCCTGGGCACTGACAATCCCCACATCGCCGCCTCGGGGGGGATCAACACCGTCGAGGAGGTGGTGACCGCCATGGCCCTGGGTTCTACGGCGGCGCAGCTGCACACGGTGATTCTGGACAAGGGGCCGGGCGTTGTCGCCAAAATCCTGGAAGAACTGAAGGCGTATCTCGATTCGCACGGATACTCCAGCGTGAATGATATAATCGGCAAGACCAGCCGGAACTACATCCCATCCCTGCTGATCGGCAGGTTCATGCGGGAGCGGGATTCCCTGCTGGGTACGGTGTATGCCGGCGTCGACGGGGAACGCTGCAACGGCTGCTCAATCTGCGAGAGGGTATGTACGGAGAACGCGGTGATCATGCAGGATAAAAAGGCGGTGATCGAATGGGATAAATGCAGGGGATGCAATCTCTGCGTCTTGAAGTGTCCCCGCGGGGCGATCCGCCTCGAGAACTACAATAAACTCGAGGAGATGATCGAGCAGTTCAAGTTCTCGGCGGCGGCAACATCCTTCCGGGAATTCATGAAGAAGGAGAAGATCGGACTGGGCGACGTTATCGCCCTCCCGGGGAAATTGAAACGCTGGGGTCTGCGGTAAACGGGCAATTCATTGCACTATCATAAACAAAAGGAGAAGAACCATGAAAGTAATCGATACGCACGTACACCTCTTTCCCGAGGACGTTGAAAAGGAATTGTTGAATCACTACGTGGAGATCAGCGGTCAGTCGCTGCTGGAGACCCCTTCCACCCTGGCGGGACTTCGGGAGGAGTACAAGGAGTACGAGGTGCTGAAGTACGGCATCCTCGGGACCTGGGAGAGCACGAAAAAATTCGAGTCGAAAAATATTCGGCTGATGGCTGAATCGGACATCTACTACGACCGGCACTACTTCTATTCCTACAACGGGTGGCTCGCGAAGCTACAGCGGGAGCACGACGATATTCTCTGCTTCGGCAACGTCCATCACGACGACCCGGAGATGGCGGGTGAGCTGGACAAGCTCTTCGGCGAGTATCGCCTTGCGGGACTGAAGATGCAGCCCTGCATGATGCTCTATACCCGCCTCAACGACAGGAGGCTCTTCCCTGCCTATGAAAGGGCCCAGGCGATGAATGCCCCCCTGGTCCTTCACACCGGCGGAGATCCCCAGCCGGGGAGGGAGATCTACGGCCACCCCAGGGACGTCGACGACATCGCCGCATCCTTCCCGAAGCTCAGGATCATCATGGCCCACATGGGGGCCCCCTTCTTCGGCGAGGCCCAGGAGGTGGTGAAGAAGCACGAGAATGTCTTCACCGATCTCTCTTTCACCATCGATTACAACGAAGCGATCAAGCTGGCCAAGCGTCACAAGATGACCCAGGTGGCAAACATATCGAGGAAGGACTTCAACGCCCTCGCCGCTGCGCTGATAAGCGGCTTCGGGTTCGAGCGGGTGGTCTACGGGAGCGATTTCCCCTACGCGAGCCCGAGGGACGCCGTCAAGGGGCTGCTGGAGCTGGACATCCCGGACGAGGCCAAGGAGATGATCCTCTGGAAGAACGCCAAAGAGATCCTCGGGATATGAAGGAGCCATGCGCAACAATCGAACGTAGATGTATGTGAGGAGGAGCACATGAACGCGAAAATTCGCGACGCCCTCGTGCCGGGACTCATCGTCCTGGCGTGGGCGGCGATTTACAGTTTCAAGGGGATATCGACGGCATTGACCTTCGGTCTCTCAATGGTTGCGGCATACGTCCTGTACCTCTTGACGAATTACCGGCGCATGCCGGATCCGGCGCGGGTGCTCCCCCTCTATCTTGTGGCGCTGTGTATACAATGCCTTCACCTGCTGGAGGAGTTCGTGACCCGGTTCTATGTCCGGTTTCCTGCGGAGATCTATCATTCCACCCCCTTTACGGCGGAGGAGTTCATCACCAGTCAGATGGTCCTCTTCGGTCTCCTGATATTGGGCGCCCTGGCCCTTTACAGGGGGTGGAAAATACCCATGGTCTTCGTCTGGTTCTTCGTGATAATGCTCCAGTTCGTAAACGCGGTGCAGCATCCCCTGTACGCGATCATGAGGGGGGGATACTTCCCCGGCCTGTTCACGTCATTCCCGGGCTGGATACTGGGACCGATTCTGTTCAAGCGGCTCTGGGAGGTGCGGGGATATGCGAGCAGCAGGGGGTGATGCCATGTCTCTACGGAATGTGAAAGTGGCGATCGACTGCGATGATGCGGCGCGGGAGCTGAAGGGGATCATCGTCGGCTACCTGAAGGAACAGGGGGTGGATGTCACCGACCTTGACTATCAGGGGGAGGGGGATGCCCTTTACCCGGAGATCGGGTACCACCTTGCGGAACAGATCAGGAACAGGCGCTTCGACAGGGGGATACTGCTCTGCGGCACCGGGCTGGGTATGGCGATGATCGCCAACAAGGTGGAGGGGGTGTTTGCCGGGACCTGCCATGACGTCTTCTCGGCGGAGCGGCTGAAGAAGAGCAACGACGCCAACGTGCTGACCATGGGGTCCCGTGTCATAGGCCCGGAGCTGGCGAAGATGATCGTCAAGGCCTGGCTCGATTCCGATTTCCAGGGCGGGGGATCGCAACCCAAGGTCGAGCAGATGCGGGCGCTGGAGCGCAAGTCGTTTCACGGATAACAGGGAGGATTACGCTATGCAGAGGATATTCAACAGACCGGAAGATATGGTGAACGAAATGATCGAGGGATTCGTGAGGGCCCATTCCAATCTCGTGGCGAGGACGGCCAATCCGCGGGTGCTGAAGTACCGGCAGGCGCCGGTGAAGGGGAAGGTGGGAGTTGTCACCGGCGGCGGGAGCGGGCACAAGCCCGCCTTTATCGGCTACATCGGCCGCAACATGGTGGACGCGGTCGCGGTGGGTGAGATATTCACGTCTCCCCCGGCACAGATGTTTTACGATGCCTTCAGGGCAGCCGACGGCGGCAGCGGCGTCGCCTGCCTCTACGGGAACTATGCCGGCGACAACATGAATGTCAAGATGGCGGTGGAAATGGCGGCGGAGGACGGAATCGAGGTGAAAACCGTGGTGGCCAACGACGATGTCCCGTCGGCGCCCAAGGAGCGGCGCGATAGGCGCCGCGGTGTCGCGGGCGAGGTGCTCATGTGGAAGGTCGGCGGGGCCAGGGCCGCCATGGGAGGGAGTCTCGGGGAGGTGATCGCGGAGGCACAGCGGGCCATCGACAACACCCGCAGCATCGGCATCGGGCTCCATCCCTGCACGATCCCGGAGGTCGGTCACGCCAACTTCTCCATCGAAGCAGGGACAATGGAGGTGGGCATCGGCCACCACGGCGAGCCGGGCATCGAGGTGGTCCCGCTCGAAACAGCCGGGGCCATGGCGCGGCGAATGACCGATATCATACTCCCCGATCTCCCCTTCGGTCGGGGCGACGAGGCGGTGGTCCTGGTCTCGGGACTGGGGGGAACACCGCTCATGGAGCAGTATATCCTTTATTTCGAGGTGGAGAAGATTCTGGAGGAGAAGGGGTTGTCGATTCATCGTTCCTACGTGGGGAATTACTTCAGCTCCCTGGACATGGGTGGTGTCACCCTCACTGTCATGCGGCTCGATGCGGGATTGAAGGAATGCATCGACCATGAGGCGGACTCAACGGGATTGAGGTAGATTTCAGGAAGGGAGGGCAGGTGATGACGGCGATTACCAACGAGCAGGGGGCTTCCATACTCTTCGATCTCATCAAGGCGATCCAGGATCACAAGCAGTACCTCAGCGACATCGACGGCGCCATCGGGGATGGCGATCACGGCATCAATATGAACAAGGGGTTCACCATCTGCAAGGAGAGGCTCGGAAAGGCTCCGGAAAGCCTCGCCCACGGTTTCATGATCCTAGCGGGGGTGCTCATGACGGAAATCGGCGGATCCCTGGGGCCTCTGTACGGCACTCTCTTTCGCTCCATGGCCAGGGAAATCGAAAATGTCAAAGACATTGATAAGATTGCCTTCGGCAGGATGATGCAGTGCGGTAAGGAAAAGCTCGCCGCACTCAGCGAGGCGAGACAAGGGGATAAGACGATCATGGACGTCATCATTCCCGCAGAGAGGGCGTACCGGGAAGCAGTGGAAGAAGATAAATCATTTGCCCAATGCCTGGAGGCAATGGCGAGGGCAGCCCGGGAGGGGAGGGATGCGACGCGGGACATGGCGGCGGCATACGGCCGGGCGAGCCGGCTGGGCGAACGGTCCAGGGGGGTGATAGACGCGGGAGCAGCATCGTGCTGCCTGATTCTAGAGACCATGGCGCGGTCGATCAATGAAAAGCTGACCTCTCTCGCGGCCGGATCAAACAGCTGAGTGGTGTATGATATCATCATCAATTATAAGGAAGAATACTATCTGGAGAACAGGATGAAATACTTTCTGGACAGCGCAAAAATCGACGAGATCCGTTACGCCAGGACCCACTGGGGGATTGACGGCGTGACCACGAATCCGAGGCACATACTGGAATCGGGAAAACCCTTCAACGCCGTGTTGCGCGAGCTCGCGTCGGAATTCAATGGGGTGGTATTCCCTGTTTCGGTGGAGATCAATCCCTACCTCGAGGGATGGGAGGAAATGGAGACGGAGGCCATGAGGATCGCCCCACTGTCGGAGAATTTCGTCATCAAACTGCCCTGCACCGAGCAGGGGTTAATTGCGGCAAGGAGTCTCACTGAAAAGGGTGTGCGCACGAACATCACCCTCGTCTTCAGCCCTTCGCAGGCGCTCGCCGCAGCCCGCACCGGATCGGAATTCGTGTCCCCCTTCGTCGGATGGAAGGAATCGAACGGTGAGGAATGCGGCAGGTTCATCAGTGATGTCGCAGCGATGTACCGAAATTACGGATACCGGAGTCAAATCATCGTGGCGGCGCTGCGGAACGGCAGACAGATCGTCGAGGCGGCGACTGCGGGGGCGCATGTCGTCACTGCCGGCATACAGGTATACAAGGACAGCTACTATCACCCCTTCACCGATTACGGTTTGAAGCGCTTCAAGGATGCCTGGGACAAGACCGAAAGGGGAGAGTAATGGCCGGCTGACATTGTCGAGGGTACATCCACATGGAATGATGCAGGAAGATTGTGTCTGCTTCGCGGTGACCACATCCGTGACGCATTGCTTCATCCGATTCGATTACATGCGCTCCAGGAGTGTGCAGCCAAGGGTGAAGGCCCCGTTCCGGGTGTCCGCAACGCGAAAAGATGAACTCTGCGGGTGATAATAACGGTGAAATTGAAATTTTGTTTGACTGTACCTTTTCATACTGGTATGATCGAGAGCCTCGTTTCACAGGCGTAACTATTGTTTATGGGATGACGATGGATTTGATATACCTGTTCAAGATCGCCATCGGTAGTGGAGCGCTCGAGCGATGAACATTTTACGGCTGCTGTTTCTCGCGGGGGCGATTCAGGGCTTCTTTACCTTCCTGGCGCTCTTTTCCTTCGGGAGGACCCATAAAAAGGCGAACTACTACCTCTCCTTTACAGTATTGACTCTTACGATCAACATGATCACCGACTTTCTGTTTCACGGCAACGAGCCATTCAGCTACCCGAGCCATTCGAACCTTCACTCACTTCTGGCATTCACCTACGGTCCCCTCATCTACCTCTATGTCCGGGATCTCACGGGATTCCCGTCGCCCGGTGTGCGCAGGATACTCTGGTATTTCTCCCCCTTTTTCATTGCGCTTGTCTATATGGCCCTTTGTTATTACCCACGGATAAACCGGATACTCTATCCGTACTTCTTCATACTTGAGATTCTCGCCATGCTGAACGTGCTCTGCTTCATCGGATTCTCCATCCGGTACCTCTTCTTGCACGAGCGGGCGATCGAGAGTTCCTATTCGAACTTGGAGAAGGTGAGCCTGATATGGTTGCGTCTCATTATTTATTCCATGGCGATTATCATCAGTGCGGCGGTGGTTCTCTATTTCTACAGGCCCTACTTCGACGTCATATGGCTCCTTGTGGCGATTCTCATCTACATCATGAGTTATTTCACCATCCGGAGACCCGGGGTGCTGTCGGGTTTACTAGAAGGGGGGAAGATGGGGAAATACCAGAAGTCATCCCTCAGTACAGAGATGCTTCAGCGGAACAAGAAGGCAATCGAACGATGCATGGAGGAGGAGAAGGTGTACCTGGACAATGAGATTACGCTGCCGGTGCTGGCGGAGAAGACGTCGATCCCGATGCATCATCTCTCCCAGATCATTAACCAGGTGTACGGTAAGAATTTTTACGAGTTCATCAGCCATTATAGGATAATGGCCGCCAAGGAGATGATGCTCTCTCCGGAGTACGATGAGCAGAAGATCATCGATATCTGTTTCCGCGTCGGATTCAACACCATATCGGCATTCAACAAATCATTCAAGAAGATCACAGGGCTTACGCCTACTGAATATAGGAATAGAAAATAATAAAGCTGAATGAAAGCTGATATTCCGCGCCCTGCATTCCTCCTCGGTAATACTGATACGTCTCATGGCGGTATACAGCGAACGCGTGAAGATCTTCGGTTCCGCCGGTTTCCCGGGAGTTTTTTCGCTGAAAAAAACAAAGCCTTCCGGATTGTCCGGTTCAGGATTCAGGCCGATCAATCGCTGCACTGCCTGTTGAACCATTGATGGGATAAGAATAGTCCTGCTTCTGCCGGTTTTCGTCGTCTCATTCAGGCCAAATTTCCTGTCTCGGGACCTTCGAACATGAACACATCCTTACGGGCTCTGCGGTGCTATCACGAAAATCCCGTAAATTTATGAAAACGCCGGCTGCCCGGGATTAATAAAAAAGAGGGGGCCGTTTCTCAGGTGAAACGGCCCCCTTTCCTGTGGGCGATATTGGATTCGAACCAACGACCTCCTGCATGTGAGGCAGGCGCTCTAACCGACTGAGCCAATCGCCCGTATGGAATGATATCTATAAAACCGGCCTGTAGCTGTCAAGCAGAAAGTTCAGAAACAGATAAAGAGTTGCATATTTTGCCGATCGGTGATATGGTATGAAAAAAGGTTAGGGGTCTTTGGGCATACATTCACGCAGATAAACAGAGAATATACAAATACTGCACAATCAGGGGGGATGTGATGAAAAAGATCGTACTTCTCTGTGTCACCGTGTTCATTTTACTGGCATCTCTATCCATGGCACGGGCCGTTACCCTGAGCGTGGGGGGGAACCTCTGGTACAACTGGTGGATCCCGGCCTTCAAGGAGGGGAAGCTGGAATCCATGGTATATGCCCCATCGGTGCCGTACCTGGCCTACCGGTTTTCCGACAGCAGGGACATCGGCTCCACCTCAACCGTCACCGGCGGTCCGGCCCTCTCGGTCAGGATCGACCGGTTCTCCCTCTCCACGGTGCTGGTCTACGCCAATTACAGGGTCAGGAACAACGGACTCACGAGGAGCCGCAATTATATTCTGTACCCTGCATTGCCCGCCTCTGCCGCAGCGGCATATGTCGAATCATACCTCAGTATCAGGCGATGGGACAGCGATACCACCCTGAGCTATTCCCTCACCCCCGTGATGTCCCTGCTCCTGGGGCTGAAGGTCCAGAGCTACAGCCTGAAGAGCAGGACCGCCGACCTGGTTTCGGGTATCGTCAAGGCGTCCGATGACTTCATCACCGTCGGTCCCGGTCTCGGTCTCGGCCTCACCATACCCCTGGTGTCCGACCTCTTCCTGATCTGCAACACTACCGTTTTCCTCCTCTGGAGCAGGCAGGAGGCATCGAAGAACATAATGGTGCCGTCGGGGGTCGTCATTTACTTTGACGACGGCAGCTACTTCGGCCTGGGAACCACCGTCATGGTTGCCGGTGCCTACGTCCTCTCCTCGGTCAACACCACCCTGGCCCTGGGACTGCGTTACCAGCTGCTCTGGTACCGCAGTCTGGACGACCGTTCCGGCACCGTGAACGTCGACCGGAAGATGGATCACAACTGTGGCATCACCTTATCGGCGATCTACACCTTCGATTTTTCAAATGATGATTGAAAAATAACGGGCGGATGCGATAATTGCCGGAAATAATCGAACATCGCGGAGGTTTTCAATGAATACGTTTGTGTCCATCGTCCGTGGCATCGGCTACCTGCTGACCGCTGTGGGCGTCCTCAGCCTGGTGAACACCGCCTTCGGACTGCACCTTCGTTACCGGGGCACGAACCTGCCCAACGATTACGTGGCCGCCGGTGCGCTCCTGGTGATTGGCGTCGTCGTGGCCGGCATCGGCTACCTCATGGGAAGGAGAAGAGGGTAGGGGGCCGAATGATGCTATATTCGCCGCCGGGCCCTGGGGACTTCTGCACACCGGGCCCGGCCGCTCCCTTGCCCCCGCCGGCTCCCCTGCCTTTAAAAAAAAACTTGATTAATACCCCCCGGCCGGCTACCCTTTCAGGATACTACCGGCGATGAGGATACTTCTGTACATACCGTTCCCGGCGCTTCTGCTTGCCCTCCTGTGCCGGATATCCGCTCCCCCCGCGGCGGCGCAGCCGGCGGACATCACCGTGATCTCCTCGTTCACCACCTCCGTGGCAGAGCAGGACGACAATGTGAAGCGCAACATCCATCTGGCGTGCCTGAAGCTCCAGGGGGTCCAGATCGGCCCCGGGGAGCGCTTCTCTTTCAACGCCACCGTGGGGGAGGCGGGCGCCGCGCAGGGGTTCGTGGACGGCAGGGTGCTCTACATGGATACCGTGGTTTACGAGGCCGGGGGCGGCCTCTGCCAGGTGTCATCCACCCTGTACAACGCCATGCTCCTGGCGGGGTTTGCCATCGTCACGCGCCACCGCCACTTCCAGCCGGTGACCTACGTGCCGCCGGGGCTCGACGCCACCATCAAGTACGGGAAGAAGGACCTGGTGATGAGGAATCCCCATGACATGACGGTGCGCATCGACGCGGCGGTGGAGGGGGGGAGCCTCGTGGTGAAGCTCCTGGCGCCGCGGCCCCTGGGGTTCCAGTACGACATGGCCCTGGACGAGGAGGAGCTGGAGATCCCCTTCGCCCAGGAGGAGGACGGATCGAGGATCAGAAACGGCCTGTCGGTCTACGTCTACCGGATAAAGATGCGGGACAGGAAGGTGCTGGAGCGGCAGCTCCTCTATAAAGACTACTATCCCCCGGTGCGTTTCAGATGAGGGGGGCGGTGCGATGCGCGGTCCTGGCCGCTGCCGTGTTCGCGGTGTTGTGCGGTCACGCCGATGTCGGCGATCCCCTGGAGCGGTGGCGCCGCTTCACCCGCACGCCGGGGGCGTCCGCCCTGCTGGGGTGGATGCGGTGCGCCGCGTCGCGGGAACTCGGGGGGGGGTGCCGCGCGGGGAGGATCCCGAAAACGCCCCCGGTATTCGGCCGCCTCGGGCTCTTCGTCACCGTGCTGAGGGGGCGGGAGGTCCGGGGATGCTACGGCGCCTTCGACCACGGAAGCGGGGACCTCGCGGATCTCCTGCGGGAGTATCTGAAGGGCGCCCTGCGGCACGACGTCAGGCATTCGCCGGTGGAGCTCCAGGAGCTCGAACAGGTCAGGCTGGTGATCACCATCGCCGGGAGGCCCGAGCAGACGGACGATCTGGACGGGGTCGACCTCTCCACCCGCGGCCTCCTCATCGGCACCGATGAGGGGGGGGAGATGGTGTTCGTCCCCGCCGAGGTGCGCACCGTCGAACAGATCAGGAGGTCCCTCGGGGACAGGGCCATAACCCAGCTCTCCGCCTTCAGGGCGGTGACCATCCAGGAGAAGCGAGGTTCGCCATGAAGAGACAGATATCGACCGCCCTGTGTGTGATGATTGCCGCCGCGTGCGCCCTCTGCTGCAGCGGAATACGCAGAGACATCCTGCAGGACGGCAGGGCCTTCTTCTCCGGACCGGCCACCCTGGTTCCGGAGCAGGAGACACTGAAGGGGCGAGTGCTGGACAGCATCACCTCGAAGGGGATCGCCGGGGCGCAGGTGGAGATGAAGAACGCGAACCTGGGCGTGGGATACCACAAGGCCACCGCCGCGTCCGACGGCTCCTTCGTCATCGATGACTACATTCCACAGGTTCGCTATCACATCGCGGTGAGCGCCCCGGGATACGTGCCGCACCGGGGGTACCTCCAGTCCAACACCACCATCTATCTCGATCCCCAGGCGGTGGTGCGCGGTACGGTGCGGGACTCCGCCGGCGTCCCGCTCCCCGGTGTGGAGGTGAAGCTCCGCTCCGGAGCGGGGCGCGGCGGCAACAACGATTCCGGTGAGGGCGGAGAGGGGAGGGGCGGCCACTCCTGCACCACCGACGCCCGGGGGGGGTACCGGTTCGATCAGCTGCGGAGCGGCGCGTATCTCATAACGTTCCGGAAGAGCGGCCATATCGAGGAGACCGCCAGGCTCGGCTCCGTTCTCCGTGGCGGCGAGCTGGACCTCCCCATGGTCCTCTACCGCACCGCCTCGGTCTCGGGGAAGGTGCTGATCCAGGGGACCGGCGCACCGGCGGTGAACCTCACGGTGTCGCTCAAGGCCCAGGGCGTCCAGTACAGCGCAAGCACCTTCCAGGACGGCTCCTACTCCATCGACGACGTGCGGCCCGGCAGGTACGACCTGTACATCCAGCATCCGGGATTTCACCAGCTCCGGAAGGGCCCGGTGACCGTCACCGAGGGGCAGCGCATGCGGGGGATGGACTGGCAGGTGAAGGCAAAGGAGCCGGCCCTCTCTGTCTATGCCTACCGCTACACCTTCTCGCCGGTGAACAAGATCGAGTTCAACCTGCGCACCTTCCGCCTCGAGAAGGTGCGGGTGCGGATATACCGGGTGCCGCCGTCGGTCCTTTCGCACGGCAGGGGCGATCCCAACACCATGAGCCCCTCGGCGAGGGGATTCCATACGGTGAAGGAGTGGGACCAGCCGGTGAAGGATTTTCAGCCCTTCCAGTGGCAGTACGGCACGATGGAGATGTCCGGTCCGCTGGCCACCGGCGGCTACTGCGTCGAGGTTTCGGCTTCGGACAGGCTCTTTGACCGCAAGTTCTTCACCGTCACCTCCGTGGGGGTGGTGGTGAAGCGGTCCCAGAGGACGGTGCTGGCCTACGTCACCAACCTGGTGAACAACGACCCGGTACGGGGGGCGAAGGTTGTCCTTTTCGACAACACCCCGGCCAAGGAGCGCCAGCGGCTGTCGGCCCGTCCGGTGAATCCCCCCCAGAGGATCGAGGACCTGCCGCTCAGGGTCCTCCACCGCGGCGAGACCGGAAGCGACGGCATCTACCGGCACGGGATAGAATCCTCGAGACACCTGTCGGTTCTGGTGGTGGGGGGCGACGGGAGCTACGCATTCTGCAATACCGGATCGCCCGACGTCTTCGACCGCGAGCTGAACAAGGTGATGGCCTACACCGACAGGCCGGTCTACCGCGTCGGCGACACGGTTCAGTTCAAGCTGATGGGGAAGCGGCGCGACGACAGGAGCGTCCCCATCGCGGGGAGGAAGCTCTACATCATGATCCTCGACGCCACCGGGGGGATCGTGAAGCGCGGGAACGTCACTCTGGACGACTGGGGGAGCGCCAAGGGGTCGATACAGCTTTCCGGTGAGCCCAGGCTCGGGCGGTGGGACATCCGTGCCGGCCTCAATCCCAAATCGCTCGCCGGCGTCGGGCACTTTTACGTGGAGCAGTACCGGAAGCCGGAGTTCACCGTTGCAATCGAGCCCTCGAAGAAGTTCTTCGTCAACAACGAGACGGCGGAGTTCCGGGTCACCACGAAGTACCTCTTCGGCGCGCCCCTCAGGAACGCCGTGGTGAAGTACCGCTTCTACGAGTCGCGCCTAAGGGACACCGACACCACCTACTGGTGGGAGGCGGATTACGGCGGGGGACAGAGCTACAACAGGATACGGCTCGAGGGGGACAAGACCACCGACGAGAACGGCACCGCCGTGCTCAGGCTCGAGTGCAAGAACCTACCTTACGACCGTGAGATCACCTGCGAGGCCACCGTGACCGACAGCTCCAACGTGAGCATCACCTCGCGGAAGGGTGTCCGCGTGGGGAGGGGGGAGTACTACATCAAGATCGAGCCCGCCAGGACCTTCTTCGTGAACAAGGACGTGAACCGCGTGACCCTCAGGACCGTGGACCACGCCGGCCGCCCGGTCCGGGAAAAAGTGGACCTGAAGGTGTACCGCTACATCTGGCGTCCACTGCAGATGGTCTATGTCCACGAGTCGCGCCCGGTGTATGAGAAGCGGGTGGAAACCGATGCACGGGGAAAGTTCCTGCTCACCCTCCCCGAGGTGGCGGCCACCGGCGAGTACGACATCGTGGCCGGGGGCTCCGACAGGTTCGGCAACCTGATCAGCGCCTCCAGGGTGGTGTGGATCTACGCGGGTCCCGGCGGCACGCTCGCCTCGAGGCTCAAGAACCTGGAGCTTTCGGTGGATCGTACCAGGCTCGACGGGCCGGGGGAGATCACCTGCCTGGTGAAGAGCCGCTTCCCCGACGCCACGGTCTGCCTGACCCTGGAGGGGCGCGACGTCTACGAGGCCAGGGTGGTGCGCCTGAAGGGGCACATGGCAACGGTGAATTTCACCATTAAGGACGCGTACGCCCCGAATCTCTACGTGAGCGCCATGGCCCAGGTGAACCGGGGGCTCTACACCGCGAAGGCCGACGTGGCCCTCCCCAAGGGGGACACGAAGCTCCTCATCGCCATCGAGACCGACAAGGAGACCTACGGTCCCGGCGAGAAGGCCACGGTGACGCTCAGGGCGCGGGACGAGAAGGGGAACCCGGTACCGGCGGACATATCACTGGGGTGCGTCGACGAGGGGATCTACAGCGTCAGGCCGGACCACACGCCGTCCCTCATGGACTACTTCTACTCCAGGCTGGCGAATCTGGTGCTCACCGCCTATTCCTTCCCGGTGACGCTGCTGGCCGGCGCCATAAAGGACGTGATCGAGCAGGTGCGGGAGCGCTTCCGCGACACCGCCTTCTGGCAGCCGGATATCCGCACCGACGCCCGGGGGGTGGCGGTGGTCTCCTTCGACCTGCCGGACAACCTGACCACCTGGAGGCTTACCGCCCGGGGGCACGACAGGCACGGCAGGGTCGGCGAGGCGGTGAAGAAGGTCCTGGCGACACAGGAGATGGTGGCCCGAATCGGCAGGCCCCGCTTCTTCATCGAGGGGGACAGGGTCGGCATCATCGGGATCGTCAACAGCAACTCCCCGCGGGGCCTTGAGAGGGTGACTGCGGAGATGAAGGTGAACGACAAGACCGTGGCGCCGGACCAGGCCATCGCCCTCTCCCTCCCCCCATTCGGGACCGCCAGGCAGTTCTACACGGTAGCGGTGCCGGAGTCGCTCAAGGAGATGGTCCTCTTCTTCAAGGCCGGTGCCGACGCCAAGGCGCGCGACGCACTTCGGATCGCCGTGCCGGTGGAGCGCCGCGGCACCCCCTACAGCCTCTTTGCCCCCGGGGACCTGGATACAAACAGGACCGTGGCGCTCTCCCCGCTGGGGGACACCGATGATTTCGAGTATCGCCCGGAATCCCTCCGCATCACCGTGAACCCGGGACCGCTGCAGCGGATGCTCAGGGCGGCGCGGTGGCTCCGGGGATACCGCTACGGCTGTGTGGAGCAGCTCCTCTCCAAGACGGTGCCGGTGATGGCGCTGAAGAGGCTGCTGTCGAATCGGGGGATGTCGCAGTACCTGAAGGACGACAAGCTGGAGGAGCGGCTGGGGAGGGCCCTGCGCAGAATCGAAAGCGCACAGAATGCCGACGGCACCTGGGGATGGTTCCCCTCGGGCGAGGCGAACATGGACGTCACCGCCTACGTGCTCCAGAACTTCAAGACCGTTTCCGATTTCGGTTTCAGGCGCGACGAGAATTCCGTACGCAGGGGGATCGAGGCGGTGAAGCGCGGGGCGCGCAACGGGATGATCAATCCCGACAGCAGGGCCTACTACCTCTACGTGGAGTCCCTCTGGAACGTCGGGGACCTGGACACCACCAGGGCGATCGCCGCCATGAAGGATCAGAACCCCTACCGGCTGGCCATGCTGCTCCGGACCCTGACGCAGCTGAAGCGGAGCGGCAGGATCAGACCCGAGGAATACACGACCCTGGCCTCCTCCTGCGCGGAGCGGCTCAGGTCCATGATGAGGCGCGACGGGCGGGGCGTCTTCTGGGAAGCCACCGCGGACCAGGCCTACAGCTGGGCCGGCGGCAACACCGAGGTGTCCGCCGCGGTCCTCTCGGCGCTCCTGGAATCCGGCGACACCTCCGCAATACCGGCGCAGCTGGCGTCGTCCCTCTCGAGGCGGGGCTACATGGAGGCCTGGCGGTCCACCAGAGAGACCGCGGCGGCGATGATGGCCCTCTGCGGGTACCTGGGCAAGGCGCAGGGCCAGCTCTCGCCGTCGGGATCGGTGCGCTTCTCCCTGAACGGGAAGGACCTGGGGACGCTCCAGTACGGCGGGAGCAGGGATCCCTCGGATCTCACCCGGGTGATACCCCTGGGGGACATGAAGGCGGAGAAATATTCCGTCACGGCCGACGGCGGTGGGAGCGGCGTGAGCTTCGACTGCGTCATGGAGGGGCACCTCTACTTCGCGAGGAAGGGGATACTCTCCCTCTTCTCCTCCGAGGAGGGGGGGATCAGGAGCTTGGAAAACGGCGTGAGCCTCACCAGGACCTTCCACTCCATCGCCAGGGTGCGCGACGCCAACAACCGGGAGTACATGGTCCCCCAGCGTATATCAGAGAAGGGGCGCATCAAGGTGGGCGACGAGGTGATGGTGAAGGTCCGCTTCAGAGCCCAGGACGATTTCTCGTATCTGGTGGTGGAGGACTACCTCCCCTCGGGCTTCGAGGTGGTGAAGACGGACGCCTACGGCGGCGGTGGGGACTACGCCCACCAGGAGCGGTGGGACGACCGGATGCTCTTCTTCTTCTCGAAGGTGAGAAAGGGGACCATTTACGATGTGGCCTATATCATGAGGGCCGAGCTGCCGGGGAGCTTCTTCGTGAAGCCTGCGCGGGCCGAATGCATGTACGAGCCCTCGGTGCAGGGATGGTCCCGTGCCTCGGGCTTCCAGGTGCATGAGAAGTAGGTCTGCCGGGGGGGGCGCCCTCAGGTATCTCGCGGCAGCCGCGGTTCTCCTCTGCCTGCTCCCCGGCGCGCCCCTGGGGGGAACGGACCCCGCCGTGGTGACCCTGTCGATACTGTCGAAGCAGATCAGACTCGTCGGCGAGGGGAAGCTCGACGGAATCGGCATCGCGCTCCCCCATGATGCGGCGGTGACGGACCTCCTGCGGGGCGAGACCGTTCTGGGCGGCGAGCTCCGCCTGGTTTCCGCCGGAGGGGAGCCCCTCACCGCAGGGAGGGTCGTGCTCCTCCGGAACGGCAGCCCGGCGGGGGAGGGCTTCAGCATCCTGGTGCAGCGCCCCGGCGGGGAGATGGAGGTATCGTTCGCCGGCGAGACCAGGCGGTACCCGCTCCCGGCGCAGATCCGTTCGCGGGGGGGGGGCACCGAAGTCATCGTTACCGAGGAGGCGGCGCGCTACGCGGCCGATTCAGCCGCGGCCGAGTACGGAGCGCTGGGTCCGCACCACGGTGAGGCAATGAAGGCGCTGACGATGCTGATATACGCGAAGGTTATCGATCCGAAAACCGGCCGGGCCCACGGCGACTGCGATTTCTGCGACCTGTCGCACTGTCAGGTGTACCGGGGCAGGACTGGTGCCGGTACGAATCCCATCCGCTGGTGGCCCCTTACGGGGGGGTACTTCTTCCACGCCCGCTGCGGCGGCAAAACGATGGGATGCGCCACCTTCGGCGGCGACGTCTCCGGAGAGGGAAACGCCCTCGGGGACGGCGACTGTACCTGCGTGCCGGTGAAATGTGCCGCGGTGGGCCACAAGGGCCCCCTCTGCGGCGGGGGCGAATGGAGCGCCTCGCTGGGAGAGGACGAACTGGCAGCGATACTCTTCGGAGGCTCGGCCTCCCCCCCGGCGATGATACGGCGCTACGATCGGGAGCGGATGCGCGTGGAGGTCTCCTCGGGAGACCGGACGGTGAGCTATCCCGCCGAGGGGTTCCGCCTTGCGGTGAACAGGGTGCGGGGCTGGAGCTTCATCGCCAGCAACAACTACAGCGTTACCGAGGAGACCCGGACGGGGAGGAGGATCTACACCTTCAGGGGCAGGGGCCTGGGGCACGGGGTGGGACTGTGCCAGGAGGGGGCGAAGACCCTGGCCGGCATGGGTTATTCGGCGGTGGAGATATTGGAGCACTACTTCCCCGGCTCGCAGTGGCGCGGGGCCGCCGCGGCGGAATCCCCCACCCCGTATCTCTCCTATGTACTCTTCTCGCTGGAGGACGGCTCGGTGGAATTCATGAGCTATCCCCGTTTCGCCGGGCGGCGCGTCCCCCCGGGATCCCTCTTCAAGGTGTTGGTTTCCATCTACCTGGCGCTGCACCGGCCCGACCTCCTGGAGCGGTATCGCCACGTCTGCACCGGCGCCGAGGAGGAGGGGGGGCTCCCCGCCTGCTGGTACCGCCGAGGTCACGGGGAGATCGCCTTCCGGGAGGCCCTGTCGAAGTCGTGCAACCGGTACTTCGCGTCGCTGTGCCGGCAGATTGACCGGGAGGAATTCGCGCGCCGGATCAATGTCCTGTTCCTGGAGCTGGGGATGCAGTGCCGCTGCCCCGTGCCGGCGAACGACAGGGATTTCGCGGCCATGCTCTGCGGCACCGATTTTCGCATGAGAATCTCCGTGGAGGATATCATGATCCTGGCCGGGCTTCTGGGGACTGGCGGCCGCTCCGGCGGCGCCATTGCGCGGGTCCGGCAGACCATCCCGCAGCGGCACCTGGCGCTGATCAGGGAGGCCCTGATGCGGAACATTACGGAGGGGACAGGCTCGGGGGAGGCGCACCCCTTCGGGCCGGAGCTGAACTACCGTGATCTTCTGGGCCCGGTGCCGGCTGAGGACGCGGTGCTGCGCGGCGTCATGTGGGGGAAGACCGCCACGGTGGTGGACGGGCCTGTGGGCGACAGGAGCTACGGCATCTTCATGGGGGGCTTCAGGGGGACCGGCATCGTGGTGCTGCTCTCCCGGGGGAACGGTCACCTGGCGGCCCAATGGGCCAGGAGGATCATGGCCGCCCGCGTCCTGCCGCACCACTAGCTGCCGGTCCACTCCCGGCGCAGGCCCCCCCGTTCGTAGAACGAGAGATCCCATGCGTCGCCGCGCTCGTCGTAGCGGAGGATATAGGTGCCGCCGTCATCGGCCCGCACCTTGAAGTAGAGGTACTCGGGGCCGTACCAGCGGTCGACGACCTCCCTGATCTCCCGCGGGGTCCCGTCCAGGCTGAAGCGCACCGGACGCTCGTGCGCGCGGTACCCTGAATAGCTCTCAACGGTGACCCGCACGCGCTCATCCCCCCCGCGGCATCACGCCGATCACCGGCGGGATGATGCCGTCGCCGAAGGTTTTTGCCGGGTATATCCATCCCCGCAGGGTGTCCATGAGGAGCCGCGGGAATCCCGGCAAGGAGGGGTCCCTGCGGCGCGTGATGAAGGTGCCGCTCATCACTTCTCTCTCTGTCTCATGGGCCCGCGTCTGCGGGGCACATCGGCAGGGGAGGCAGACAGAGAGGCCTATGGATGCTCCCGTAACCATGACACCCTCTATCTGATAACGCCCTATGGGAATCTGTCAAGAGATTATGCGTACAGGGCGGGGCGCCGGCAGGGTTTCCAGCGCAGCCCTCGGGCCCTCCATTTTTACGGAGTCGCGGCGAATCTGATTGTATTCCCGTGCGATTCGTGCATGATGGCCCCCATGAAGCGGAGCGGAGACACTGTGCCGGAGCGCCTCGAGGCGCGCGTGGCGAGGGCCCTGCGGGAGGAGATCGATATCGTCCCCTACGATCCACTGTGGCCGGGGATGTTCGTACGGGAGAAGTCGCACCTTCTGAAGATCCTTCCCGCCGGTCTTCTCTACCGTATCGAGCACTTCGGCAGCACCGCCGTCCCGGGGATGGCCGCGAAGCCGGTCATAGACATCCTGGCGGGAGTCGTATCGCTGGAGGAGGCGAAGCGGGTCGCCGTGCCGATTCTGGAATCCCGGGGGTACGAGTATTTCTGGAGGCCCTCCTTCGGCGACCATACCCCTCCGTACTACGCCTGGTTCATCAAGCGTGATTGCCGCGGGATCCGGACCCATCACATCCATATGGTGGAGAGGGATTTCGAGCATTGGGAGAGGCTCCTCTTCCGGGACTACCTCGCGGCGTTCCCGGAGGTGGCACGCCGGTACGGCGAGCTGAAGCAGCGGCTTTCCCGCGAGCATCCCCGCGACAGGGCCGCCTATACCGAGGGGAAGGCCGATTTCATCGTGAGGGTCACCGCCCTGGCGAGGGAGTATTACGGGAAGCGGGGATGATACGGCGCATCTCGCGTTGCGGCGCATCTTTTATGAGCCCCATCATCTCGCGTTGTTCCGGCACACTCGCCCGCTGTTGATGAGTGCGTCCCTCCGTGCCCGGTTCCCGCACCGCATGCGGAGAAATATCCCCGGTCCCCCTCTGTCGAGCTCCCCTGGCCGCCGCGGCGGGGGGAGTGCCGCCGCACCTACGGCCCGCCGCGTTACTGCTGCCCCGAATCGTCCGGGTCGACGGAGCCGTTCGGAGTCGCCCGGTCCACCACGTTGGGGAGCAGGTCCTTCAGAAAATCCGGGACGCGGTCCTCGGTGATCCCGGCCCTCTGCGCCAGCTGGCGTATCCGCTCCGGACCCAGAACGCTGCGCAGCTGATCCGCCGAGATGGGGCGGTTGGAACCGGTGCCGATCCAGGAGGATACCAGATCGCCCAATCCCTGCTGCCTGAATCGGTCGATGATGGTGCTGACGCCGTCGTTTTTGAACATGTCGACGATTCCGTCGAGCATCGATCGCTGCTGTTGCTGCGGCTGCCCCTGCGCGGCGGCTGCCCCCCCCTGCTCCTGTGAGAGCGCCCTGGCCGCGTTCATTATGTTGTCAAGAAAACCCATGGGTATCCTCCTTGCCCGTGATATGGTGAATGATACCGCGGAAAAGGGGCAAATGCAACCATTTTATCCGGTGGACACGGCCGGTCCGGCGGTCTCCCTGTACACCAGCTCCCTGAATGCGGCCGTGAGGCGGCGCGTGAGGGGGCCGGGGGCTCCCCGGCCCACGGTCCTTCCGTCGATGCGCACCACCGGCATGATCTCCGCGCCGGTGCCGGTGATGAAGCATTCGTCGGCACCGTAGAGGTCGAAGCGCGTCAGCCGCGTCTCGGCGCAGGGGATGCCCATGTCTCTGGCCAGCCGGATCACCGAATCCCTGGTGATCCCCCGCAGCACCCCGCAGGAGCTGTGCGGTGTGGCCAGCGAACCGCCCTTGGCGATGAAGATATTGTCGGCAGTGCACTCGGCCACGAATCCCTCGCGGTTCAGCATGATCGCCTCCATGCAGCCTGCCTGTTTCGCCTCTATCTTTGCCAGGATGTTGTTCAGGTAGTTCATCGACTTGATGCCCGGGTCCAGGGCGTCGGCGCCGATACGTCTGGTGGCGGCGGTGATCACCGCGATCCCCTTTTCGTAGTACTCCGCCGGGTAGAGGGAGATGTCGTCGACGATGATGATCACCGTCTCGTCGGTGCAGTTGTCCGGGTTCAGCCCCAGGTCCCCCTTACCCCTGGTCACCACGAGCCGGATGTAGCCGTTATGCTTCCCGTTCCTTCGTACCGCCTCAAGGACCGCCGCCTCCATCGCCTCCGGCGTCAGGGGGACCGCAAGATGTATCGCCGCCGCGGAATCGTAGAGCCGTTCCAGGTGCTCCCGCAGCCTGAAAATCCGGCCGCCGTAGATGCGGATCCCCTCGAAGACCCCGTCGCCGTAGAGCAGGCCGTGATCGTAGACGGAGATCATTGCCGTCTCCCTGGAATAGTATGTACCGTTGATGTAGATCTCAGGCGTTCCCATGACGCACCTCCCTGTCCGAGAATATATCCCTGAGCAGGCGGTAGTTGCGGCCGAAGCGCTCGATGAGCGCATCGTCGAACCTGCTCACGATCTTCATGATGTAGACGTCGTGCTTGATGTAGTCCTCCGCCAGGGTGACGAACCCCGCGTTCATGCTCCATGCACCCTCGGCGGAGCCGTCGTTGGCGATGGTGCCGATGAGCGCCTCCTCGGAGTCCGCCACCATCGTCAGCCCCCGCCCCCCCTTCTCGTTGTAGATGGTGTCCTCGATGGGGTGGGGGAACACGGTGCCGATGCCGGCCTCGGTGTCCGGGGGGCTGAAGAGGACCATGGCGATGCGGACCCCACCGGCGGCGGCCTCGCGCAGTGCACCCTCCAGAATCGCCAGCTCCGTTCCCCAGATCGAGACGAGCAGTTCCCTGCGGCAGTCCCGTGCCATTCGCTCCGCCTTTTCCATCAGGTGGCGCTGCTCCCGCACGTTCCAGATGTAGGAGACCTCGGAGGCCCGGTGCGCCCGCGCCAGGTCGCTCCTCAGAGAATCCAGGGTGGATTCCATGCGCCGCCGCTGGCTGCCGATGAATTCCTCCGGCCGTATGGGTACGTGGCGCTTCTTGCCACCCTCCATCACGGTATGCACCATCCCGCGCGCCTCCAGCTTGCCGATCACCTGATAGATCTTCGAGGTGGGGAGGCCCGCCTCTCGTGCCACCTCGTAGGCGGTGGCGGGGTGGGACGTCAGTAGTGCCAGGTAGGCCCGTGATTCGTACTCAGAGCACCCCAGCTCCATGAGCCGTTGTACCATATTATTAACTACCATAGTAGTCAATAAAACCGACAGCTCTTACTGGTCAACACTTTTTTTGCGCGATACGGCCATATTTTCGGATTTCAGTGCACCGCTCCCCCCACGGTGCCGATCATAAGTACAGCGGTTAGGCGCCCTGGCGCTGGGGCATCCGGGAGCGGCGGCTTCCGCCGCGCGACCCATACTCCGGATCTCGGTGCCGTAGGGGCATTTCAAAATCTGACGGGCAAATGAGGAGGCGTGCATATGTCGCTCTCTCGGAGGGTTGTGGAATACCTGTTCGCGAAGGCGGGGATCACGGTCGGGGGGGGGCGGGATCACGATATCGAGGTTCATGACGGGCGGTTCTACCGCCGTCTCCTCCTTCGCGGCTCTCTGGGGCTCGGAGAGTCCTTCATGGACGGCTGGTGGGACAGTCCCCGCCTGGACGAATTCACCCGCCGGCTGGTGCTGCTGGATTCATCCCCCGGTACAAACCCCCACAACCTTGTTCACGCGGTGAAGGCGCGTCTGCTGAACCGGCAGAGCAGGAGACTGTCGGGCGACGTTGCGGCACTGCACTACAATCTTGACAACGACCTCTACCGCCACATGCTGGGGCCGAGCATGGCCTATACCTGCGCCTACTGGCCGGGAAGCCACGGTCTGGACGACGCCCAGTTCGGCAAGTACGATCTGGTGTGCCGGAAGATCGGGCTGAGGGGGGGGGAGCGGATCCTGGACCTGGGCTGCGGCTTCGGGGGCTTCGCGAAGTATGCGGCCAAGCGCTACGGGTGCTCGGTGGTATGCGTGAACCTCTCGGAGGAGCAGCTGCAGTACGCCCGGGAGCTCTGCCGGGGACTGCCGGTGGAGTTTTACCTGTGCGATTACCGGGACGTCGGGGCATACAATCCGGACCGATCCCTGTTCCACAAGATCGTGGCTATCGGGCTGTGCGAGCACGTGGGTCCGAAGAACTACCGGCGGTGGCTCACAATCGTGCGCGACCAGCTTGCGCCGGAGGGTCTCTTCCTGCTCCACACGATCGGCATCAACATAACGAAGCGCTACTGCGATCCCTGGTACGACCGCTATATCTTCCCGAACGGCACCCTCCCCTCCATAGGGCTTCTCGGAGCCTCCATGGAGGGGCTCTTTGTCATGGAGGACTGGCACAACCTGGGGGCGGATTACTATCGCACCCTGCACGCCTGGTGGGACAACTTCGAGCGGTACTGGCGCGGCAGGTTCGGTGAATCCGGCGATGCGATGACGCCGACGCAGCGCCGCTTCTACCGCATGTGGAAGTATTACATCATCGGAGGGAGCGGCGCCTTCCTGGCGCGCCACATCCAGCTGTGGCAGATAGTGCTCTCCCGGGGGTCGCTTCCGGCTCCGTACGTATCGGTGCGGTAGTGGCTACCGCGTGAACCGCCTGATCTTGTAGGAGAGCACCTCGTCCAGGTACGGCCAGATGAAGCAGACCATGCCGAAAAGGGCGCACAGCGGCATGTAGACCACCAGTATGGGACTGCTCCATCCCGGCCGGCAGATCCAGTGGCACATCCTCGTCCCCTGGTATATCCCGTCGGCGTAGAGGAGGAGCATGGCGAGCCCGTGGTAGCATAGTGGCACCGAGAGAATCATCCACGCCCTGCAATCGAGCCGGTGGTCCTTCCTGAAGAGCGGCACGAAGATTATCACCGCCAGGAATGCCGCGCCGAAGACCGCCGTGATGGTGAGGGTCTCGCCGATCCAGGCGTACATCGGGTGGAACACCCGGTACACGATACCGTAGGTCAGCGCGAAGGCGGGCAGGGCGGCAGCCAGGGGAACAAGTATGTCCCTGACTGATCCCCCCCCGCGGAACAGGCGGTATCCCAGGCGCACCATGAGGGAGAAGGAGAACACGATTATGAGCCAGCCGGTGAAGTTCCGGTAGGGGATGTCGAAGAAGACGTTCGTGTCCGGTGCGGTGTTCCAGGTCCAGAAATCCAGGGCCACCGCGATGGGGTCCATGTTCCAGTCGATGTTGGCCACCAGAAGCGCGTCCACCACCGGCCTGATTCCCCAGGGGCCCTCCAGCAGGTCCGAGGTGGTCATGGCGGCGTAAAACAGGACCGACCAGCCCAGGGTGATCCAGAGCGGGATCCCCCCGGGGAGCATCACCAGGAACTGGCCGTAGGTGTAGGTGGATCCGCCGGAATGGGTGAACAGGTAGTCCACCACGTAGCAGAATATGAGCACCCCGGCGGTGGTGGCCAGGAGCTGCCGGGAATTCTCCCGCGTGGCCTCGTGGTAGAGGGTCAGCGCGAAGAGGACATAGGTGAGGAATTCGATGATCAGCTTGGACAGTGTGATCTCCATAACGCTCTCCTTGTATCCGGTTTCGGCGCCCCTTGCGGGCGCCTCGTTTTTATCCGAAGTAATCGAGGACCAGCATGGTCACGTCGTCTTCCTGGCTTTCGTTCCCCGTGTACACCGCCAACTCCCGCAGTAGGTTGTCGCACATCGCGTCTGGGTCCGGGGACCGCTCGGAAATTCCCCTGATCCACGAGAAGAACCAGTCGGTGTCCAGGCCCAGCATCCGCCCCTCGGGATTGATGGTGTCTATTATACCGTCCGTGTACATCAGTATCCTGTCCCCCCTCTCCAGGCGGGCCGTTACGTTGGTGGAACCGGGCTCGAAGTAGTCGTATATCATCCTGCCGGGGGCCCTGATGAAACGGGTGTCGCCGCTCCTGTTGATGACGATGCAGGGGGGGTGCCCCGCGCTCGCCGTGGTGAGGGTCCCCCGCCTGAGGTCGATCGCGCAGATGCAGGCGGTGATGAAGTTCCCCCCCAGCTTCCCCCGCAGGGCGCTCTGGATCTTCGCGATCATGAGGGCAGGGTCTCTGAGGTGCTCGTCCCAGAGGAAGTCCAGCGTGGTGCTCAGGGTCGAGGAGGTCATGGCGGCGGGTATGCCGTGTCCCGAAACGTCCGAGATGAACAGCCCCAGCATTCCCGATTCCGTGCCGTGCACGATGTTCACGTAGTCGCCGCCGACGATGCTCATGGGCTTGTAGCGGTAGGCGATGGCGATGTCGTCTATCAGCGGAAGGACCCGGGGGAGCAGGGCCTCCTGAATCGTCTTCGCCATCTCGATCTCGCTTTTCAGGATGGCGTTTTTCTTTTCGCGCTCGAGAAAGAGGGCGTTGTTGATGGAGATTGCGCACTGCGACATCATGATGGAGAGGAACTCGAGCCTCTCTGGCGTGAAGATGCCCGCCGCCAGGTTGTTCTCCAGGTAGAGGAAGCCGCTGATGCCCCCCCTGTCGTTTATGGAAAGACAGAGTATGGATTTCGACGCGTCCTTCACAATACGCGGGTCCTCCATGAACATCCCCGAGGCGGAGGCGTTGTCCAGTATGACGCTCTCGCCGGTACGCCGCACGTAGTTCACCACGGATTCAGGCATGTCCATCCTGTCGCTGGGCGGCCCGACGGTGATCCTGAAGCTCCCCTCCCTGTCGGCGTGTGCCTCTGTGTAGAGCGTTGGCGTCGGTTCCTGGCTCGTGGCGACGCTCTCTGCGACGATCAGGGGTCTCCCCTCGCTGTAGATGCAGAGGATGCCCCTCCTGGCCCCCGCGTTTTCGACGGCGATCCGTATGATGATCCGCAGCAGGTTTTCCAGCACCATCTCGCGGGATACCGCCTGTGAGAGCTTCACCACTGCGTCCAGGTCGAGCCGCCTGGATGTGCCGTCGGTACTGGATGGATCCTGGGACGACGGATTGTGCAGGCCGATGCGGCCCAGGATCTCGCCGTAGCGTTTTCGCAGGTGGGCGGCCTTCGCCTTCGCCCCCCACTTGTCGTACAGGTAGGCCGCCTCCTCCAGGTAGGATGACGCGCTGCGCCCGCTCCCGAGCCGTATGAGGAAGCGGGCCGCGAGCTCGTTTGCCAGCGCCGCATAACGCGAGAAACCGCTCTCGATGGCCGCGTCTATGGAACGGTCGTAGCATTCAATCGTCTCCCGGATTCTGCCGGATATCCTGAGGGTCTCGGCTTCCATGAGGTACCGGTGATGGAGAAAATTTTCCCGGCAGTTGTCGGTCCATGCGCGCATCATCCGGTATTCCCGCCGCATCCTGGCCCTCGCCGAAAGCCGTGCCGCCGGACTGAGATTATCGTGGTTCAGCGAGGAGGCAAGGAATGAATGGATGCAGAACTCGGCCGACGATGGCGTCCCGACGATGGCCCACCGGATCCGGTCGATCTCCCTGACGTGGCGCGGCGCCTCGGCGTAGCGTTCGAAGAGAATCGACAGCTGGAGCTTTGCCAAGTGAAAACCCGCAACACCGGTATTGTAACCGGCATCTTTCATCCTGGCGAGGCACGACTCCTCGTCGAAGCCGTCGCCGTCGAGGGACCTGGTGTCGGGGGTCGCGCCCTGGAGCGTCTGCCAGAGGCGGAGGAAGATCATCGCCCTGTCCCTGACGTCCTGGTAGTTGGCGCTTTCGATGATGCCCAGATAGTGCGAGCTGAGCCGCACCGCCTCGGCGAGATCGATCTGCGGGTCCCACTGGGGGATGCAGTAGCAGGCGAGGGAGGTATAGGTGAGGTCCCCCGACTGGAGCCCGGCGTCCACTGCGTAGTGGAGGTATGCCGGCATGGTCTTCCAGTGTTCGTTCCAGCCGTGTATGAAGACGCTGTAATTGAACAGGATGCGGCAGCGGATCTCCAGGTCGTTGAACTGTTCGTTCAGCATCACCCCGGTCTTTCCGAACTCGTAGGAATCCCGCAGTCTGCCGAAGTACCCGGCAAGTATGGCCCCGTAGGTGGTGTAGGCGTACGCCGATTCCGGGCTGTTGCCGTGGCAAAGCGAGATGTTCACCTGCTTCATGTTCGTCACCACCATGAGGTTCGGGTTGCCCGAGAGGTACGCCGGCGGCCCCAGCTCCATCAGTATCCTCATGGAGAGCTTTTTCTCCGGATCGGTGAGTAGCGGGGCCTTCACGATGTCGGCGATGTCCCTCCCGCGCATGTTCCTTTTCGCCTGGAGGATCTCCCGCAGTATCGCAAGCTTCGAGGGCCTCTTCTTTACCCGTATCCCCAAAAGCGCCAGCCCCCTGATGCCCGCATTGATAGCCTCGTCGAGCTTCCCCCGCACGGTGTACTGCACCGCCTGCATTCTCAGAATGCGCGCCCGCTCGTAGACGGTACGCGACCGTTCCATGAGCAGAGAGATGATCTCCTCGGCACGCCGGAACTCGCCGCAGAGGTAGGCCGCCTGGGAAAGCTCGCTGTGGAGTTCGAAGGTGAGATCGTACTGCTCCTCCCAGGGATTATCCTTCAGGAAGCCGATGCCCTTCATGACGTACTGCAGCGCCGGCTGATACGCCGTGGAGAGGCGGGCCCGAATCGCCGCGGCAAGGTTCAGCCTGGCGGCAGCCTCACGCTCCTGTTCGCCGGTGATAAGTTCGCTCGCCTCGTTCAGATGGTGGGCGATGCGGATCGTCAGGTCGTCCCGCTCTTCTGTCTCGGCGAATCGAAGCATGAGCCTGCCGATGGTCAGGTGCAGCCGCGGGCGATCCTCCTCACCCACCATGGAATATGCCGCCTGCTGGACCCTGTCATGCTGGAATCGGAAGGTCACGTCGAAATCAGCCGTCTGTCCCTCCATCCAGGGGGAGGCGCTCAGCATCAGGCGGTATCTGTCGTCCAGCGGGTATATCACCTCCTGCCGCGCCGCCTCCCAGAGGGCTTCGGCCGCGGCGGCCGGCGTCGTTTCGGAGATGACGGAGAGTGTCTTCAGATCGAAGAAGTTGCCCATGCAGGAGGCCAGTTGGAGCATTTTCAGCGTCCGGTCCGGCAGGCACTTCAGCTTGTCGATCATGAACTCGATGACGTTGTCGCTGATCTCCTGTGAGCCGATCCGTTCCGGGTTCCACTGCCATCGCCGATCGTCGTAGGAGAAGGAGAGCCAGCCTTCGCGGTAGAGCCTTTTCAGGAATTCCACCGTGAAGAAGGGATTCCCCTCGGTCTTTCTGTAGACCATTTCGGTCAGGGGGAGGGAGTGGTGCGTATCGCAGGTGATGGCGTCGGCGATATACCGGTTGACGGTGCCGCGGTCCAGGGGATTCAGCGACAGGGTATCCAGAATTCCCGCCTTTCCGGTTTCGGTCAGCAGGAGGAGCAGGGGATGCCCCTCGCGAACCTCGTTGTCACGGTATGCACCGATGATCAGCATGCTCCGCAGACCACGGGTCAGGAGCAGCCTCTGGATCAGGTTCAGGGAGGGCGGGTCGCTCCACTGGAGGTCGTCGAGGAAGATCACCAGAGGGTGATCCTCCCGCGCGAAGATGGAGATGAAGTTCCGCAGGGTGATGATGAAGCGGTTTTCAGATTCCGCCGGATTCACCTGCGGCAGCTTCGGCTGGGGCCCGATGATCGACACGAGCTCAGGTACCATGTCGGTCATGATGCTTCCGTTGGGGCCCAGCGCCTCAACGAGAAGGTCCCTCCAGACGGCCAGGCGGCTCTCGGACTCCGAGAGGAGCTGCCTGGTAAGATCCCGGAAGGCCTGGGCCAGGGCGCTGTAGGGATCGTTCCGGTGGTACTGATCGAATTTACCGGCGATGAAGTATCCCTTTTTCTCGGTAACGGGCCTGTGTATCTCCCCCACCAGGGCCGATTTCCCCACGCCCGCGTAACCCGAGATGGCCAGAAGACGAGCCGGTCCGGCGATGGTTCTGTGGAAGCAGTTGAGTATCTCCCCCACCTCTCCGTCGCGTCCGTAGAGACGCTGCGGCAGCCTGAAGGTGTCCGGGACATCCTGCTCGCCGGGAGCGAAGTATTCGATCCCGCCATCGCGGAGAAGGTCGCGGCAGCGCTCGAGATCGGAGAGGATACCGGCGGTGCTCTGGTACCGGTCTTCCTGGTTTTTCGCCATGAGCTTCATTATGATGTCTGACAGGGCCTTCGGAATATTGCTTGCCAGCTCGTGCGGCGGCATCGGCATCCTTGCGATATGTGAGTGGACCATTTCCATCGTGTCGCTCCCCTGGAAGGGGAGGAAGCCCATGAGTATCTGATAGAAGGTGATTCCCAAAGAGTAGAAGTCGCTCCTGTAGTCCACGGTGCGGTTCATCCGGCCGGTCTGCTCCGGCGACATGTAGGCCAGCGTCCCCTCGAATCTCCCCGGATTGAGCATCGAGGGATTCTCCTTGGTGAGCCGGCTGGATATGCTGAAGTCAATGAGGCGCAGTCGGTCGTCGCTCCTGTTCCAGATAAGGTTTGCCGGCTTCATGTCCTTGTAGATGACGCCGTTCTTGTGTATGCCGCTCAGGATTTTTGTGATTCGTATCGCCAGGTCCAGAAAGATATCGATCCTGTGCGATATGAGGTGTATCTGGCGGCGTAGGGATTCACCGCCGATGTCCTCCATCGCCATGAAGAGGGTGTTCCTGACATGCCTGAGCTCCAGAACCTGTATCACGCCATCGACGTTGAGACTGCTGATGATATGGAATTCGTGGTTGAGACGCGCCACCTCCTCCTGCGAGGGATAGGAGGCCTTCAGCATCTTCAGGACGGCGGGGTGCCTGTCACGGTCCCTGAGGCCGCGGTATACCACCGAATGCTGGCTTTCATAAACCTTTTCTGTGACCGTGTATTCGGGTAATCGTATCATTTCATGCGCTTTATCTCCCGTCACTTTTGCACACGATGCCGGGAGATACCCGACGCTGCCTCAAGACGGCGTTCTCCGGCCACTTCATCATGTTGGTTTTCAATGCTGAACGGTCCCGGCTTCTCGTATCTATATTCGAACGCCCGGCAGGGGATTCGATCGAAGCGGACCCGATATCGTTTTGATGAATAGATTCTTACATCTGCCGGCATCTGTCAAGAAATTGAACAGCGGATGGAGGAAAAAGTATCGGTGGCAAATATCGTCGGGAGGACTGCACCATCCGGACCCTGACGATGCAGACCCGCCACATCCCGGCGGCCGAGCCGGCACCGCTTGCTTATGTCGCCACAGGGATGATGAGGGCGCGCAGAAAATCGGGGCCCCCCGGGGAAGGTTTCGCTGACCGTCCCATCTGCATGTTCGGGAATAATTTCACGAGAAAAACATTTTTTACTTGAATTGTTATTGAAAATGAGAAGAATACTAAATAGGAGCTCCGGCGGGATTCCCGTTGCGTCGGCCGGAACACCGTTCAATGGCATTTAGAAAGGTACCCGGGTTTCCTGGAAAACTCTATGTCCCCGACGAGGTGGCGCGCGCCGAAAAGAAGCACGACTGCAAGGACTGCTTCTCCTGCGGATGGTGCGATGACGAACGATGCCGTCTCTGCCTGAAGGGGAAGAAGTGTGATCGTTGCGGCGACAGGCAGGAAGGGGATGACAGCGGCAGTGCCCCGGAGGGTACGGGAACAGTTCCATAACGACAGACAATGAATCTTCAGTCAAAGGTAATCGACAACATCGTCATCATCTATCCCAGGGGACGGCTGGACTTCACCCTCTCCATGGCCTTCGAGAAGGCCCTGGGGCAGATCATGAACGAAAACAAGGAGCGCCACTTCGTCATCAATATGAGGGATATCGACTACATCAACAGCTCCACACTGCGGGTGATCGCCGTCCTGGCCCAGAACCTCCAGAAGAGGAATCTGAAGCTGGTCACCTGCGACACCAGGGGGATCGTGCGCCGGGTCTTCGAGATCACCAACGTCCTGGACCTCATAGAGGTCGCCGGCTCCGAGGAGGATGCGGTGGCCATCCTGAAGGGCCCCTGACCGTCCGGTATCTCTATCCTTAAATACCCTCAGGGGCGCACGGTGATGGTCGCAAGGGAGGGGAATCCCCCCGAGGCCGCCACCGCCGGGGCCCAGGTGACGCCGTCGTCTGAGTAGATGATGGACGGTTCGTTGGTGGCTGCCACGAACCTTCCCACCCCGTAGGCCATTACCTGTATATCGAAGATATTTGCCGCGGCTGGCTGAAGGCGGCTCCAGGATATGCCGCTGGCGGAGACCCATATCTTCCCGCTGTTGGCACCGGCGACGAAGATTCCGTCGCCGTGGGCGATGCAGTTTGTGCTGTCTGCATCGGCCGGCGGAAGGTTCCCCGAGAGATGGGTCCCGTCCATGGTCGACATGATGCAGGCCCCCGCAGTGTTGCCGTCCCATCCGACCAGGTAAAAGAGGTCGTTGTGGAACAGGATATCATTGAAGGTTATATTTGCCGGGTTGGCCGAATTGATCCAGTTGGTCCCGTCCGTGGAGGTGTAGACCTTGGTGTCCCCCGCATAGAGGTAGAGGCCGTTTCCGTGGGCCACGCAGTACATGTCAGCGGAGCCCAGCGCGAGCACCTCCTGGTCAGGTGGAGCCGTCGTATGAACGCAGGATCCCCTCATGGTGCGCAATGAGGAGGGCGCCGTCGGCATAGATACAATCCTCCGTGACGAACGTGAAGGTGGGATTTATAAAGTTCGTTGTCAGGGACAGCCAGGAATATCCGTCTTGTGAATATACCACATTGGTGTACGACCCGTCCCCCCCGGCGGCGAAGAAGCCCCAGGGGGTGTGCACCGAGGCGTTCAGATCGTTGCCGGCGATCATCAGATGGGGTCCGGTCCAGACAATGCCGTCTTTCGAGGTGTAGATACTGCTGTTGACGCCTGCTGCCACGAATGCCGTTTCACCGCTCTCCGTGTGCTGCTCTAGGGCGTCCCTGTCGCCGAAGGCGCAGGAGGAGATGCCTAGGCAAAGCATCGCCAGGAGCGGGAGTGAGAAAGTGGCCCGCTTCATGTCCCCCTTCTCAGTGCCGCTGTACGAAGGTGCGCCAGGAGGCGCCGAACCAGGCCTGGTGCCCGTCGGTGTTCCGCCTGGGACTCCCCACCGGCGTGTAGCCGTAGTTGTACTCGGCGAAGACCGAGGCGCTCTCTGTAAGGGTCACCTCCAGCCCGGCACCGCCCACAATCCCCAGGGAGCCCAGGTGCGTCTCCCTGTCGCCTGCGCCGCTCCTCCCCTCGCAGGAGAAGGCGTAGTAGTAGAGGAGCCGCGGCGCCGCCAGAAGATACCCCTGCCAGAGCAGGCCCAGGAGGGGGAGGCCGTAGACTGCCCTGACCCCTGCGTCCAGGGAGAGCAGGTGCAGCCGGTTCTCGGTGTAGACCAGGTCGGAGTTCCGCTCCACGATGCTGTCCCGGATCCAGAAGTAGCGGTAGGTGAGCCGCCCGTAGAGGTCGATGCCGTTGCCGAAACGGTTCCGGAGTCTGAGATAGTCGAACTCGGCGAAGATCCCGAGGCCCCGGTCGTAGTACTCAGAGAGCTCGTCGTCCTGCAGGTTCATGAGCAGGGGGGGGGAAAGGGCGAAGCGGAGCCGCGGGGCGAAGGACTCCATCTGCCGCCGCTGTGCCAGCTCCCCGGGGTCAGCGCCCCGGGCCGGCCGCGCCATGAGACCGCCCGCGGCGAGTATCAGCAGTACGGCGATGATTCGGTTCCCCTTCATTCCTTGTACCCCGCTATCCGTGACTATGGAGGTGAAGTATACATGATTCCCGGATCAATGGCAAGCGGATTTTTCTCAAATCCCACTTCGGCTCAGTCCGGGTTGCAGTAGAGGGTGATGCCGGTGACGACCTTCCCGCGGGCGCGGAAGCGCATGCCGCAGTAGCCGCTGTCACCCACGTCATAGCCGAGCTCGGCCCCGTCGTCCGACGAGGGGACACCGAAGCGCCTGAAGAGGTTCTGCACGGGCCCCCCCAGGAGCTCCAGCCCGGGGATGAGCTCGCCAGAGGTTATCTCCATCGACACCAGGAGGTCCCTCCCCGAGGGGATACTCCAGACGGTGATGACAAGGCCCCGGTATTCCATGCGTTCGACGATGTTCTTGCTGGCCGGATCGTGGATGTTGGGATGCTTGTTCGAGAGAACCTCCCGGGGCCGGCCGAGGTTCGCCAGGATCGACTTCTTGTCATCGCCGAAGCGGTGGAAGGTGCCGTTGAAGTAGGCCTCTATCTCCCTGTCGTAGCGCTCCTGATCCCTGCGATCGTACCTGATGCCGTAGTCCGGGATGCGTATGAATGAGAGATCCGAGTCCAGGGCGTATCCGGTCATCGACTGCCATCGCGCCTTCACGTAGCCGAAGATGCCGCCGCCGCGCTGCTCCACGGTGGCCCGGTCCGGCTCCAGTATCTCCAGCCGCTCGCCGTAGGGTATTGCCGCGAGCTCGCCGGCGGAGAAGGAGGGATCCCTCTTCAGGGAAAGGCCCCCCCTCGTTGATACCCAGGCGGTGCGGAGCGACTCGTAGGGGATCAGGTATCCCCCGAAGACCCAGCCGGTCATGGTGTAGTGCCGGACCCTGGTCCAGTGCCCCTTCCTGCCGCCGATGGTTTCACGGTTTCCCCGCTCCAGCACCGCCACCTTCGTGTTGGCAGGCAGCACCATTAGCCTCCTGGCGCTGGGCGATGGTCCCTCCCTGAGCACCAGCCCGGACCTGGGCTCGACGATGGCGTAGCGCTGCGGCTCCACCGCGCAGGCGGCGAGCGTTGCCAGGAAGAGAAGCGAAACGATGATGGCCCTGTGACACTTCATGACATTACCTCTCGATTGATGATGGGGCGCCGGTATCCCCTCCGGTCTCCGGTTCGTTACCGCCGCGACGCCGAAGACGGCGGACTGCCACGAAGGTGATACCGGCACACAGGAGGAGCGCCATGACCAGGAGTTCGTAGCGCCGCACCTCCCCCAGGAGGAGCTCCACGGCGTTGCCGAAGAGGTAGCCCGCGGTGCCGATGGCGGCGGCCCAGACCGCGGCGCTCGCGGTGTTGAGGAGGAGGAATCGCCAGGCGGATATGCTGCTCATGCCGATGGCGAAGGGGGATATGGTGCGTATGCCGTAGACGAACCTGAAGCCCAGAATGATAATCGTGCCGTAGCGGTCCATCATGGCGTTGAACCGCCGGAGTCTCTTCCTGAGGCGGGGCCGCCGCTCCGCCAGGGCCCGCCCCCGGTAACGGCCTATGAAAAAGTAGAGCTGGTCCCCCAGGAGGCTTCCGGCAAAGGCCGCGGCGATGGCCAAATGAAGGTCCAGATATCCCCTGTGGGCCGCGAAGCCGGCAATCACCAGCACCGTCTCCCCTTCGAAGAAGGTGCCGAAAAAGATCACCGGATACCCGTACTGGAGGATGAATGATTCCATAATACCTGCAGGCTCCAGAGATGGCACGATGAGGGGTGCCTGTCAATCAGTTTTACCGGTGCTCCCGCCGGGGCACCGGCTATGGTTTCCACGGCCATTCCCCCCGCGGGCTCTGACCCGGCGGTTCGGTGCGACGGCACTGGCGTATATCTCCCGGTGCGGTTCCCCCGGGGAATAGATTTTTTTTATCATTTTCCCCGATTTTCTTCTTGAAACAGAGGCGCATCGGATGGTTGGTGTTTTTGAATCAATATTCATTTACGAGGAGAGGAGGATGAAGATTCGTGCCAGGACCGACGGCCACAAGGGGATAAAGCGGCGCAGGCTCCTGGATTCAGCCAGGGAGCTCTTCTCCCGTCAGGGCTACGGCGGCACCACCATCAGCCAGATCACCGCCGGCGCCAGGGAGAGTACCGGCACCTTCTACCTCTATTTCAAGAGCAAGATCGAGATATACCGTATCCTCTCCGTCGAGGGCATCGGGCTCCTCCGCGGGATGATGGAGGAGACACTGCGGCGCCCCCTGGGCGACGCGGCGTCGCGGCTCGACGCCATCGCCCGGACCTACCTGGAGTTCTACAGGGCGCATAACGACTACTACCGCATCATCGCCATCATGCACCTGGGGCAGGAGGAATTCATGAGCGACCAGGATATGCTCGCACCGGTGATCGACGAGATGCTGGCCATGATACGCGTGCTGGAGGGCGTCATCCAGCAGGGGATGGAGCGGGATGAGATCGTGCCGGTGGACGCCTACACCGTCACCAGCGTGCTCTGGGGGATGATGGACGGCATCATGCTCCTGGACCAGCGGAGCGTCACCGGCATCATGAATATCCCCATAGAACGGATGTTGTCAACGGCTATGGAGCTGTCGCTGCGGGGGCTCCTGAAGGCCCCGGACGTCGCCGTCAGGGGCCTGAAGGAATGAGGTGTTGACCGTGGAGGACCTGAAATCGTACTGGGAGGAGAGATACGAGGCGGAAGAGAGGATCTGGGGTGAGGGGCCGTCGGTTTCGGCATCCATGGCCCTGGAGCGCTTCAGGGGATCGGGGGCGCGGAGCCTGCTGGTTCCCGGCGCCGGTTACGGAAGGAACGCCGCCCTCTTCGCTCGTGCCGGGTTCGCCGTCACCGGCATCGAGATATCCGCGCTGGCATGCCGTCTCGCCGGTGAGTTCTGTCCGGAGATCAGGATGGTCTGCGGATCGGTGACCGGATACGACCCCGGCGGGTCCCGTTTCGACGCAATCTACTGCTTCAACCTTCTCCATCTCTTCCTCGCGGCGGATCGGGAGCGGATAATCGAATGCTGGCGGTCGATGCTCGCCGGTCCGGGACTCATCTTCTGCGCCGTCTGCTCCGAGCAGGACGCCGGGTACGGCCGCGGGCCCCTGGTGGAGCCCGACACATTCGAGAGCAAGCCGGGGAGGCCGGTGCACTACTTCACCGAATCCGACCTGCGGGCCCATTTCAAGAGGTTCGACATCCTCGAAACCAGCATCCTGCGAGACGAGGAGAATCACGGGAAGGAGGGCCCGCACACCCATGTGCTGCGGTACCTCTTCGCGCGGAGGGATGCGGCGGCATGATGCGGGAGGGCCCGGCGAGGGAGCACCTGCATGTCCCGCCGGGGGGGGAGGCCCGGGCGCCGGCCTGGACCTATTCCGTCCTGGAGGAGGGTGTCGTGCCGGTGGAGGGGCGGGACCTGGTCTATGTACTGGGGGATGCGGCGGTGGGGAGCGCCTGCGTCGGCGGCGGGATGGTGCGCGTTGTCGTCGTACCGGGCTTCATGCTCCTGACGGAGGCGGCGCGGACCGGCGGCTCCAGGGTGAGCCTCGTGGAGCCGGTAAGGGACGAAGGGATGAAGGAGAGGATACGGGCCGCCCTGGCCGTCCTCCACCCCCACATACAGGCGGTGTTCCTCTAGCGCCGGCCACCGGCCGGGCCGGATCTCAGGGCCGGCCCGACGGCCAGCAGATAGTTCGAGAGCAGGATCGAGACGGCGATGACCATGTGCGTCGACGAGAGGGCGATCTTCGTCGCGGCATCGGCACCGTGGCTCGCGGGACCGGTGGTCCATGCGGCCGTGACGATGATCACCGCCACGACGAACACCGGCCAGGGACGGCGCACCAGCCTCCCCAGTCCGTAGAGGAGGAGGGCGGCGGCCGCCGAGACCACGTAGCATTCCGGTATCATATCCATGACCTGCAGCGGCCTGGGACCGGTATCGTCCGGGGCGAGCAGCAGGAGCGACGCGCCGAAACGGGGCGCCGCGGCGACGATGGCCAGGTTCACGGCGAGCGACACGGTGCCGGCGGCCACCGCGGCCTTCAGGAGCCTGATGGGCCTTATCACGGCCTCATTCCTTCATTTTCTGGACCGGGAAGTGGCTGCCGTCGCAGAAGGGGGCGTTCCTCGTCTTCCCGCACCGGCAGAGGGCATAGTGCTCCCGGCTCGCCGGCACGCTTTCCATGTCGTCTTTGAGGATGATACCGCCGGTGATCTCCAGCGGGCCGTACTTGGATACCCGGATCCTCGGATTCCGCTTCTGGTCCCTGAAGTGCCTACCGCCGATGCTGTAGCTCAGGGCCCCGGAGGGGCAGCGCTCTATTATCCTGATGATCTCCTCCACCACCGCCCCGTCGGGGTCGATCCAGGGGCGCAGCTCCTTCCTGAAGACCTGCGGGAGGCATCTGATGCAGGCGGCGTCGTGGGAGCAGACCCCCCGGTTGTCGTGGATAGTGATGCCGGCACCCCGGTAGGACTTCACCCTGTCCGGCAACCGCCCCTCCCTCTTGTCTCCGACGAAACCGGCGCGGGAGTGGCTGCCGTCGCAGAAGGGCTTGCGGCACGATTCGCCGCACCGGCACAGCTCCATCACCGGGGCGGTGTCGATCCTGTTACCCCCGTGGTCCTCGAAGTGCTCCAGGTCGGTCACCATGTAGGGGCTGAGCCTGGTGAAGATGATGCGCGGTTTCGATTTTTTCCCCATGCCGGAGTTTTGCTCCTGAACCTGATCTGTAGGACTGCCGGCATCGTAGCGGTGTCGTAGGCGCCGGGCAAGCAGTAATTTCCCTGCGGTGCAGTCCCCGTCACCGCGGCGGGCCGGGAAGCTTCACGAAAGAAACAACAGGGCGGTTGAAGGGGCCGTCCGCTTTGTCTCCCGGCGCCGCATCATCATCCCGGTCCCCTTTTCTTCAACGTCAGCATCATGATCCCGGCGGCGGCCAGGGAGGCCGCCAGGTAGAGGTAGGCCCACCGAAAGCTGCCGGTGGCGTCACGCACGAAGCCGGTGAGCGACGGCCCCAGGTAGCCGCCGACGTTGCCGCAGGAGTTGATGAGCCCCACGGCCCCGGCGGCCGCTGCCCCCGAGAGGAAGGTGGTGGGGTAGGACCACCATACCCCGAAGGCGCCGAAGACGCCGATGGCGGTGACGCACACGAAGAGGAGGCTCGCCAGGGGATCGGAGGTCATCGCGCCGGCCCCCATACCCGCGGCGGCGATGAACATCGGCACCGCGCCGTGCCAGCGTTTTTCGCCGCGGCGCGAGGAGGAGATACCGATGAAAACCATGGCGGCCAGAGAGAGCCCCATGGGTATCACCACGGCCCACCCGATGGTGAAGGCGCTCCATCCCGATACCGACTGGAGCACCGTGGGCATCCAGTAGTTGAAGCCCCAGTATCCGGTGATCCAGAGGAAGTAGATCAGGCAGAGCTTCAGCACCTCCCGGTCCCGGAGGGCCTGCCACACCGTGTAGTGGCGAACGGCCTTCTTCGCCTCGGTCTCCTGAAGGTACTGAAGCGTGAGCCGGTCCTTCTCCCCCTCGTCGAGCCACGATACGTCGGCGGGACGGTCGGAGAGCCAGAACCAGAGGACGATCCCGAAGAGCACCGCCGGTACCGCCTCCAGGAGAAAGAGTATCTGCCACCCCATGAGCCCCCACGCCCGGATTCCCAGGACCCATCCGGCCAGGGGGGAGCCGATGATCGCCGACAGCTGCAGCGACGTGAGCATGAGGGCGATTGCCCTGGGGCGCTCTTCGGGGGTGAACCACCGTGGTATCACACTGGCGTAGGCCACCGGGTAGAAGCTCGCCTCTGCCGCCCCCAGGAGGAACCGCACGATGTAGAACTGCCATTCGTTCTGTATGAAGGCCATCAGACCAGAGACGATACCCCAGGTGACCATGATGCGCGTGAGCCAGAGGCGAGGGCTCCACCGCTCGGCGATGAGGGCGCCGGGCACCTCCAGGAGCACGTATCCGGCGAAAAAGATGCCGGCGCCCGTGCCGAAGACGGCGGCGGAGAACCCCATGTCACGGTTCATGGTGAGCGCCGCGTAGGCGATGTTCACCCGGTCAAGGTAGGCGATCACCGAGCCGATGAAGAGCGGGAGCAGGACGTGCAGATTCCTGCGGGCATCCAGCGATCTCATGACGGCCCCGCCGCGCCCTTCCGGCGGGATTGGCGTGTTCCCTTCATGTCCCGATCAGCACCTCCTCGATTTTCTTCACCAGGTCGGAGGGGAGGAATGGCTTCGGCAGGAAATTGTCGCCGTCGCCGATCAGCCCCTGCTCCCCTATCGTCTGGCCCGTGTATCCGGACATGAAGAGCACCCTGATCCCCGGACAGATGCCGGTGATGCGGCGGGCGAGCTCGGCGCCGTTCATGCCGGGGAGTATCACGTCGGTGAGCATCAGGTGGATGTCCCCGCCGTAGCGCTCGCACATCTCAATGGCCGCCCTGCCGTCGGATGCCGCAACGACGCGGAAGCCCCTCTGCGTCAGGGCCTTCACCGCGATCCTGCGCACGGCCTCCTCGTCCTCCACCACGAGGATCATGGTGCCGGAGAAGTCGCGGACCTCGGGGGGCGGCTCCTGGATCTCCCGGGGGCCCTCGCTGACCCTCGCCTCGATCCTTGGCAGATACACGGTGAAGGTGGAGCCCTTGTTGACCTCGCTGGTCACGGTGATGTATCCCCGGTATTGCTTCACCACGCCGTAGACCATGGAGAGTCCCAGACCGGTCCCCATGTCCCCCTTCGTGGTGAAAAAGGGCTCGAAGATGTGGTCGATGATCTCCTTTTCCATGCCGCTGCCGCTGTCGCGGAATGAGATGGTCATGTACGAGCCGGGTGACGGTCCCGCCTTCGCGGAGGAGCCCTCGGTGATCACCGCGGTGCCCGTGGATATCTCCAGTATTCCGCCCCGCGGCATGGCATCGCGTGCGTTCACCACGAGGTTCACCACCAGCTGCTCGATCTGCGTGGGATCGGCCTCGATGGGCGACAGGCCAGGATCGCCGTTGATACTGATGGCGATGTCCTCGCCGATGATGCGGCGAAGCATCCGCTCCATTCTGGCGAGGAGGTCGTTCAGGTTGACCGCTACGGGTTTGATGACCTGCTTTCTGCTGAAGGCCAGGAGCTGCCTGGTGAGCTCAGCTGCGCGGTTTGCGGTGGCCAGGATATCCCGTATGTATTCCGCTTCATGCCCGGCCTCGGCGGCGATCATGAGGGAAAGCTCGGCGTTGCCGATGATGGCGGTGAGAAGGTTGTTGAAGTCGTGGGCGATCCCGCCGGCGAGCCTTCCCACCGCCTCCATCTTCTGGGCCTGCTGGAGCTGCCGCTCCAGGCGCTCCTGCTCCTCGCTGGCCGCCTTGTGCTGGGTGATGTCCCGTATGTAGCCGTCGTAGTTGATGACCCTCCCGGTCTCGTCCCGGCGCACCCTGGCGTTTATGCATACCCAGATGATATCGCCGTTTTTCTTTCTGAACCGCGTCTCGAAGTCCTTGATCTCCTGGTTCTTCTCGATCATGTCGGTGAATCGTGTCCGAATCTCCGGGTCGGCGTAGATGTCGGTGGCGATGTTGTGAAGCTTCAGGAGCTCCTCGGGGGAATCGTAGCCAAGGATCCTGGCCATCTCCGGATTCACGGTGAGAAAGCGTCCGTCGGGGCTGGTCTGGTAGATGCCCACGGGAACGTTCTCCAGCATGTCGCGGTACCGCCGCTCGCTCGACTCCAGGTGCCTGTGGGACATTTGGAGCTCCTCGTTCATCGCCTCGAACTCCTCGTTGGTCGCCTCGAGCTCCTCCATTGCGGAGCTGATCTCCTCGTTGGCCCTGAGGAGCTCTGTATTCGCCTCGTTCAGCTCTTTCTGCACCCGCTTCTGCTCGGTGATGTCGATTACGTTGATGAGTGCCGCCGGCTTTCCGCCGAAGATGGATGTCGTCCCGTTCAGGAGCACCCATTTCTCGTCGCCGGACTTCGTGATGATCTTGAACTCGTAGCTCGTCACGGTGGGGGACCCCGTCTGACGCTTCCTCCCCCGTTCCTTTGCGATCTCCCGGTGGTCCGGGTGGACGATGTCCCAGAAGTTCATCCGGAGCATTTCATCGGCGCGATAGCCGGTGATGGTCTCGGTGCTGGCGTTCATGTAGATCCACCGGTCGCCCTGGTAGAGCATTATCGCCATGGGGGTCGTGTCAGCCAGCTTCCTGAAGCGCTCCTCGCTCTCGCTCAGCTTTTCCCATTCCTCGGCCAGCCCCGCGCCGCGGGGCGCATCCGCGGCGCTCATGAACCGCATGATGGTGGTTTCGATGCGGGCCGCCAGTTCCGCCGGTCTCACCGGCCTCATGATGAATTCGAAGGGCCACGGGGCGCTGCCGGCGTACAGGGGCTGGTGGCATTCGTCGATGATGAGGAGCATGGGAATTCGGTCTCGCAGCGAGAGCGCCAGCGGCGGGATGATGCTGTCGGCGGCGTCCAGCAGGGCGATATCGGCGCCGGCTGCATCGATATCCTCCGGTGGCGGCCTCAGTATCTCATAGCGGCCGGGATAGGCCCGTTCCAGACGCCTCGCCGCATCGGACCTGGACCTTCCCTCGGAGAGGTATGCGACCCTGATCCTGTCCGTCATCGCGCCGCCGCTCCAGGGGCGTGCCGCCGCCCCATGCCGGGGTCCACGGGGCATTCCGGTACTATCGATGCGCATGCATGGGGGCCGCTCATCAGCAGGTCCTGCCTCCATCAACCCCGCTCTTACGGGAACACCCCTCTCTTTTCTTAAATGTCGCACGGGCGAGGAAGGGGCGTCCCCGATGGGAGGGTCGCTTCCCGAAATCAGTGTTTCCCCAAGACTCCCTGTTTTTCTCCCCCTGTCAATCATAAAATGCGCACCGCCGCTTCCCGCCGGGCGGGGCGCCGGGAATATTGAATAACAAATGTTATACTATTCCTAGTGGCCGCGGCCGCGGGGAGGGCCCTGAATGGCGGTATTAGGGAGCAGCGTCCTGTCCCGGAGGCCGGGAGCTGGCGGGAAATGGGTAGAAATCATAAAAAACAATAATAAATTATTGAATAACGATAATAAATTATTGACAAAAGTATATGGCCGCGCAATCTGGTCAGGATCACAAGGAGGGA